>JAYTAM010000162.1:0-20191 GCA_043737505.1 Thermoanaerobaculia bacterium | reverse complement strand
ATCTCGACCTTGATCCGGCTGCCGCGGAGATAGACCTGGAGCGGCACCACGCTGTAGCCCTTGATCACCACGCGGCCGGCGAGCTTGTCGATCTCGCGGCGCGCCGCGGAATCTCCTCTCACTCGGCGATGCGGAGCGTCGTCTGGGGGTCGAAGAGGTGGAGCCTGTCGAGGTCGAGGACGAGGTCAATGGCGTCGCCCGCCGCTGGAGCCTGCCCTGGCGGGACCTTCACCGCGACCCGCTCGTCGCCCGAGCGGGCGTGAACCAGGGTTTCGTGCCCCAGATGCTCCAGGAACTCGACTTCGGCGCGGAGGGTCGCGAGCGGCGCGCCGGGACCGGCCGCCACCGCCGCCGCCGGAGCGACGGTCGCGGCTTCGGGTCGGAATCCGAGCACCAGTGCACGTCCGCGCCCGGCGACCCCTGAGACGGCTGCCCTGCCGAGCCCGGCGGGCAGCGCAATCTCGCGATCCCCGACGACGACGGACGCCCCGTCCGCCGAAAGCGTGGCGGGCAGCAGGTTCATCATCGGTGTGCCGATGAAGCGGGCGACGAAGAGGTTCGCCGGCCGGTCGTAGATCTCCTGCGGCGGAGCGAGCTGCTGCAGCCGGCCCTCGTGGAGGACAGCCACGCGGTCTCCCATGGTCATCGCCTCGACTTGATCGTGCGTGACATAGACGGCGGTGGTCGCCAGGCGGTGCTGGAGAGCCGCGAGGTCGGTGCGCATCTGTACCCGCAGGCTCGCGTCGAGATTCGACAGCGGTTCGTCGAACAGAAAGACGCTGGGCTCGCGGACGATCGCCCGACCGACCGCCACGCGCTGGCGCTGTCCGCCCGAAAGTTGCGCTGGCCGGCGTTCGAGCAACTCCTCGAGGCTCAGCAGCTGAGCGGCGCGCGCGACGCGGGAGTCGATCTCCGGGCGCGGCACGCGGCGCATCTCGAGGCCGAAGGCGAGGTTCTTCTGCACCGTCAGGTGAGGGTAGAGGGCGTAGCTCTGGAAGACCATGGCGATATCGCGGTCGCGTGGTGCGACGCCGTTGACCTCCCGGCCGCCGATCGAAATCCGGCCCTCATCCGGCGCCTCGAGACCGGCCAGCAGACGCAGCAGCGTCGACTTGCCGCATCCGGACGGACCGACGACGACGAGAAACTCGCCTTCGCGGACTTCGAGGTCGAGACGATCGAGCACGGTCACCGCGCCGAAGCGTTTGACCACCCCTTCGCACTTCACACTCGCGCCAGCGCGCAGCGGCAGGCTCATGCGTTCCGGCATTTCGCGATGATAGATTGGCCGCCGGACAGTCGGCGAGCCGCCCCTTCCCACCCTTCCCACCCCTGCCAGCGATGCCCGAGATCTTCCCGCGCGACTTCCTCTTCGGAGCGGCGACTGCCGCCTATCAGGTGGAAGGTTCGCCGCTCGCCGATGGAGCGGGCCCGAGCATCTGGCATCGCTTTGCGCACACACCCGGCCTCGTCGCCGGCGGCGCCACAGGAGACGTCGCCTGCGATCACTACCGGCGATATCGCGGCGACGTGGCGCTGATGCGCGACCTCGGGCTCTCCGCCTATCGCTTCTCGATCTCGTGGTCGCGAATCCTTCCCGAAGGGCGGGGCCGCGTCAACGAGCGCGGCCTCGACTTCTACCGCCGACTGGTCGACGAACTCCGCGCGGCGGGGATCTCCCCCTCGGCGACGCTCTACCACTGGGACCTGCCGGCGGCGCTCGACGACCGGGGAGGATGGCTCCATCCCGACGTCCCCTCCTGGTTCGCGGAGTACGCCGAAGTCTGCTTTCGGGCGCTCGGCGACGGCGTCGATATGTGGGCGACGCTCAACGAGCCCTGGGTGATCACCGATCGAGGCTACCTTCACGGAGCGCTCGCGCCAGGTCACCGCAATCTCTTCGAGGCGCCGCGCGTCGCGCGTCATCTGCTGCTCGCCCACGCCGCGGCGGTCGCGGTCCATCGTGCCGTCGGCAGGGGCAAGATCGGCGTCGTCGTCAACCTCGAACCCAAACATCCTGCGACTGCCCGGGCGGAGGATCGCGCCGCCGCGGCGCGCGCCGACGCGTACATGAACCGGCAGTTTCTCGACCCGCTCTTCTTCGGCGTCTTTCCCGAGGAGTTGGCGGGCATCTACGGGCCCGGCTGGAGCGCGGAGCTGGGCGAAGGGCTCGAAGGCGTCTGCGCGCCGCTCGACTGGCTGGGAATCAACTACTACTCGCGCAGCGTCGTGCAACACGACGCGAGCGCCTGGCCGACGGGCGCGGGGCGCGTGCGCCAGAGCGCGGAGATCCACACCGAGATGGATTGGGAGGTCTATCCCGCCGGCCTCGAAGAGGTGCTGCGATGGGTCGCGGAGCGGTACGGTCCGATCCCGCTCTACGTCACCGAGAATGGCGCCGCTTTTCCCGATCCGCCCACGGCGCCGGTCGAAGGGGTCGACGATCCGCAGCGCGTGGCCTACTTCTCCGCGCACCTCGCGGCCGTCGCCCGCGCCATTGCCGCAGGGGTCGATGTGCGCGGCTACTACGCCTGGTCGCTGCTCGACAATCTCGAATGGAGCGACGGCTTCGCGAAGCGCTTCGGGATCGTGCACGTCGATTTCGCGACGCAGCAGCGGACGCCCAAGGCGAGCGCGCGCTTCTACGCCGAGGTGGCGCGGACGCGCGGTGCCCTGTTGAGCGAGCCCTCGGGCGAGCCGCCGGCCGATCATCCGCAGCGCACCTGAACCGCCGGCCGGGCGCCGGGTTCGACGCTCGTGAGCACGTTGCCTTCGAGCGCACGCCCGTCGACCGAGACGCGTACCTCGCCGGGAGCGAGGCCGGGCGAGCGCTCGATCGCAATCTCGAGCCGCGCGCCGCGCCACGGGCGGGTGAGTGCCGCCGAGCTCCAGGCGGGCGGCAGGCAGGGGGCGAAAGCCAGGCCCTCCCAGGTCGGCCGGACCCCGAGAACCCACTCCGAGAGGATCCGCGGCAGCCAGGCCGCCGAGCCGGTGTACCAGGTCCAGCCGCCGCGGCCGTGATGGGGAGAGTCGGGGCCATCGACGTTGCCCGGCAGAACGTAAGGCTCCGCCCAGTAGGCATCCGAGTCCTTGAGCGCCGGATTGATGGCGGTCAGCAGACGGCCGACGAGCTCGGAGCGACCGGCCTTCGCGGCGGCGGCGATCGCCCAGGTCGCGGCGTGGGTGTAGACCCCGCCGTTCTCGCGCAGGCCGGGAGCGTAGCGGGTGATGTAGCCGATCGATTCGTCGGGCACGTCGTAGGCGGGAGCGAGGAGCAGGGAACCGGCCGGCGTCACGAGATGGCGCTCGACGGAGTCCAGGCAGGCCTTCGCGCGCTCCGGCGGCGCCGTGTCGGCGAGGATCGCCCAGGTCTGGGTGTTGAGGTAGATCTGCCCGACCCGGTTCGCGGCGCTGCCGATCCAGTTGCCGTCGTCTTTCGTCGCCCGGCGGTACCAGGCGCCGTCCCAGGCCAGGTCGTTGAGCGCCGCGACCAGCGCACTGCGCTGCGCCGCGAGCTCCGCCGCCCGCTCCGGGTGGCCGCGCCGGCGATGGATCACCGCCCAGTCGGCGAGCAGGCCGGCGAGAAACTGAGCCAGCCACACCGACTCCCCCCGCTCCTCGAGACCGACCGCCGAGAGCCCGTCATTCCAGTCCCCGGCACCGATGTAGGGCAGCCCGCGCGGGCTCGTGCGGGCGAAGACGCGGGCGAACGCGCGCTCGACGTGCTCGAGGAGCGGCGCGGGCTGGGTGTCGTCGAGAAACGGCGCCGGATCGTCGAGCACCGTGAAGTCGCCGGTCTCGCGCAGGTAACTCGCGGTGACGAAGGCGAGCCAAAGTAGGTCGTCAGTCATCCGGGTGACCAGACCCTGTTCGGTGAGCGGGTGCCACCAGTGGACGACCGAGCCGTCCGCAAACTGATGTCCGGCGTGCAGCGCGATCTGCTCCCGGCACTTTGCCGGGTCGATGGTGAGCCAGATCTGCGAGTCCTGGAGCTGGTCGCGGAAGCCGTAGGCGCCGCTCTGCTGATAGTAGCCCGAGCGCCCCCACAGTCGCGCCGAGATCGCCTGGTAGCGCAGCCAGTCGTTGGCGAGCAGATCCAGCGTCGGCTCCGGGGTGACGATGCGGTGCTCGGCGAGCCGCTCTCGCCAGCTCGCTCTCACTTTCGCCAGGCTCTCCTCGAGCGAGGCCGGCGCGGCAGCGCGGCTCGCGAGCTCGAGCGCCTCTTCGCGCGATGACGCCGTCGCCAGCGCGAAGCCGCCTTCGAAGCTGCCGCCAGGAGGGAGCTGCACCTCGCAGCCGAGCGCCGCGATCGGATCGTGGTGCCGGCCGAAGCGCGGCTCCCACGGCGCGCCGGCGAGAGCCCGGGGGGCGTTCCAGTCGGCGCCGCGGCCGAGGAAGGCGACCTTGTCGCCGGTCGCGTGGGCGACCGGTTGGGCCGCAGCGAAGGCGCTCCAGAAGGGAAAGCTCGTGTTCCAGTGCCCCCAGCGGCCGGAGGCGACGTCCCACATGTGCGAGGTGGCGAGGATGGCGCGCCGGTCACTGTCGAACGCCGTCTCCATGAAGAGCTTCTGGAACTCGCGGCGCGGCGCCGGCGAGGTGCCACAGTTCCATTCGAGAAACGGCGCGAGGAGGAGGCGGCGAGCACGTCCCGAGCGTTCCTCGAGGCGGACCCGCCAGAGCTCGACCGCCCTCTCCGCATCGACGAACAACGTCCACTCGGCGGTGAGCCCGTCGAAGGTGGTCTCGAACGTCGTGTAGCCCAGGCCGTGGCGGCAGGCGAACTGCTCGTAGGCGGTCCTGCAGGGCGCCGGAGCGAGCGAGGAGATACGACCGGAGTCGAGATCCGTGAGGTAGAGGAAGCGACCCGATTCGTCGCGGGCGAGCTCCTGCTGCCAGCGCACGAGCACGGCGAGCTGGGAGTTGTCGATCCAGGAGAAACCGCAGCCGCTCTGGGCGACCGCGAGACCGATGCGGGGGTTGGCGATCAGGTTGATCCACGGTCGGGGTGGACAGGGGTCGGTGATCACGTATTCGCGCCCGTCGGGCGAGAACCTTCCGTAGCGCGAAGCCGCGCCGATCTCCCGTGAGCTCATCTCTTCACCTCGAACTCGACCTGGGCCGCCGGGCGGTCCAGCCGCAGCGCTCCGTCCGCCGATACCCGTGTCTCGATGCCGTCGATCCAGGCCCGCCCGGACGGCAGAACCAGCGGCGGCACCAGTTGAATTCCCCCCGGCGGCCAACGCCCGGGGCCCGCGAGCTCCACCGCCAGACGGTCGTTCACCAGGTGCAAACGAAGATCGAGCTCGCCCCAGGGTGTGACGAGTCCGCGCACGCCTACGGCATCGCCACGCCGCAGCCAGTCCGCCGGGATGCCGGCGGCGAGCACCAGCTCTTCGCGCCCGCGCTCCTCGTAGGCGAACAGATCGAGGAACGAGCGCACAAAGTCGGTCCCCACCCAGCCGTGCGGGAGGTCGCCGAGGAAGTAGGGCGCTCGCAGGTCGCGGCTCACCACCTCCGGCCACTGGTTCCATTCCGCCGGGCGCCGCCCGGCAAGCAGCCGTTCGAGCAGCTCGTGCGCTCGCTCCCGCCAACCCAGCCGCACGAAGGCGCCGACGCTGCGCAGCTCGTACGGCGTGTAAAACTGCCACGCGCTTCGGCCGGACGAGCGGGCCTCGACCTCGTGCCAGTAGCGTTCGAAAGTGGCTTCTACGGCGGCGTGCGGCAGCGCGCCGCCGAGGCCCCCGGGATCGAGGAGCACGGTGGACGAGGTGGCGTCGAAATCTCCGAGCTCCGCGCAGCCGGGAAGGTGGTCGATGCCGTGCTTCTCTCGCGTCCGGGCGATCGAGGCGACGAGATCGGAGCGCAGGCGGTCGGCGAGCGCGGTGGCGCGCGCGGCGAGCTCACCCCCTCCCAGATCGGGGCCGAGATCGGCCGCGAAGCCCGCGGCGGCGGCCAGGCCGCGATAGGCGAAGGCGTCGTCCCAGTAGGAGTGCATCGGCTTCGCCGCGTAGCCCTCGTGCGAAATCGACGCCGGCAGGATGCCGAAGAGCTCGGGCTTCTCCGGGGTGCGCAAGGCCGCGCTCGCTTGTTCGGCGAGGAGCCCTGCGATCGCGCCGACGGCGGCGTCGACGTGCGGAAGCATGCGTGCAGCGAAGGCCGTGTCGCCGGTGGCGCGCTGGATTTCGCGCACCAGGTGGAGGAACTCGCCGTGACTGTCGTGCTCGGGCACCGGGGAGGCCCCGTGGCGGTCGACGCAGCAGGGAATCCCGCCGCCCGGCTCCTGAAAGGTCGCGTACCACTCGACGAAATCGCGCGCCACGTCGACGCGGCCCATGCGCAGAAGGGCTTCGCCGGAGAGCGCGCCGTCGCGAATCCAGGAACGTGCATAGGAGCGCGATCCCGGCTGCACCGCCGGCCCGTCGCGATGGACGAGCACCCAGGCGAGGCTCGAACGGGCGAGCTCGGCGAGCGCGACCGCCGGGCCGGGCAGCTCGAAGCGAACGCGATCGAGCGCGCCGCGCCAGCGGCGCCGCTCGTCGCCGAGGCGGCTCTCGAAGGCGTCGGCCGGAATCGGCGTCGCCGGGGCGGCGTCGGCGCCATCCTGGAAAGGCACCTCCGCGATCACTACGCTGGCGTCGCCCGGCGCGAGGTCGAAGCCCCAACCGAGGGCCGCTGAGGTATAGGGGAAATCGTCGCGCACGGCCTTCCCCGGCGGCAGCTCGCCGGCGGCGAGGTGCTCGACCAGCCCGCCCTCGTCGAACGCCTGCACACCGCAGCGCCCGGGCGCCGGCGAGACCGAGAGGCGTGGCCTGCCTTCGATCTCCAGGCCGGCGGCGGTGCAGGCGAGGGCGGCGAGCGGCGCGACGCCGCCGGGGACGGAGAGATGCTGCGCGGGCGGATTCACCTGAAACGGCCGCACGGCGAGCCAGAGCTCTCCGGCGCGCCGTTGGTCGCCGGTGTTGCGCAGGCGGTATCGCAGGGTAACTGATGAAGTGCGCGACGAAGTGCCCGACGAGGCGCCGGCCTTTCCGGTCGCCAGCACGGTCGCTTCGAGCCGCAGGCCGGGGAGCGGCCAGGCGACCGTCGGGATCGGCAGATCGCGATCGACGAGCGAGCGCTCTGCGGCGACGTCCGCCCAGGTCCAGAGGCGGCCGTCGAGCGCGACGAACGGCTCGAGCGTGAAACCGCGCTCGCCGATCTCGACCGCGCCGTCTTCCGAGACCAGTGCTTCGTCGGCGTCGGCGTCGATTCCGACCACCGTCCAGTAGACCTGCTCGCCGGTGAGACCGCGCGGATAGCTGCCGCGCGGTGCGGCGCTGGCGACCGCGGTGAAGAACGCGTTCGCGGAAGCGCCGGCCTCGACCGGCCGCACGTCGACCTGGACGAGCCCCACCTCGGCTGGAGCCTCGAGAATGCGCAGCCGCAGCCAGCGGCTCTCGGTGTCGGGCAGCAGCAGCTCGGAGCGCAGCGCGCCGCCGCGGGTGACGCGGCGGATCTCTCGCCAGAGCGCGCCGTCGTCCGACGCATCGACCGCGAAGGCGGTCGGCACGCGGCCCGGCTCCCAGAGCAGGGAGAGGGCCCCGAGCTCACGCGGTTCGCCGAAGTCGATCGCGAATTCGGCGCCGGCGCTCGCCGCCCGCCAGGCCGTGGCGCTCCCATCGTCGAGCGCCGCGCTGGCCGGGTGGCCGGCGAGGGCGCGATTGGCTGCGGCCCGCGGAACGCCTGCGTAGGGGCGGTCCGGAGGCAGCGGTATCAGCTCGAGGTCGGCGATCCAGAGCGTGCCGCGCCCTCCGGTACCGGCCGTGACGACGACCTCGAGCGCGCCCAGGTGCGCGACTTCCCCACCTCCGGCCGGGCCCCACGCGAAGGAGAGATCGCGCTTGCGTACCCGCAGCGTGGTCCACTCGCGGGGAACCGCATAGTCGCGCCGCACCATCCACCAGATATTCTCGCCCGACGGATCGACCAGCTTGACCTCCAGGTTGTTCACCGGCGCCTCGCCGCGCAGGCGGAAGCGCAGCTCCCAGTTCTCGGGCAGGGCGAGATCGAGCGGCCGCATGGCCGCCGCCCAGCCGCCCCGGCCGGCGAAGTCGAAGTCGAGCCGGAGCGCCCGCTCGCCCTGTTCGCCCCCCTCGACCCTCTCGACGTATTCGCCGGCCACCTTCAGCGCAACGCCCAAGGAAGGCTTGGCAACCCAGAGCGCGGGCTCTCGAAAGCCGTCGAGAAGACGGGGCGGGCTCGTCACCGCGCCCGCTCCACCCGCTCGCGGCATCGTCACGCAGGCCAGCGCTCCGAAAACGGCGATGGCTCCCCAGACTCGCGCGGCCCGGGAGCTTTTCTCCGGTTTCATTCCTTGACGCTCCCCATCAAGATCCCTTCGACGTAATGCCGCTGGACGGCGAGGAAGAGCAACAGGACCGGCAGGACCGTGACGACGGCCCCCGCCATCATGAGCTCGGTATCCTGCACGTGCTCGCCGGCGAGATTCGCCAGGGCGACCGGCAGCGTGTGCTTCGCCTCGTCGGTGAGGACGATCATCGGCCACATGAAGTCGTTCCACGCTGCGAGGAAGGTGAAGACCGCGAGCGTCACCAGAATCGGGCGCAGGAGCGGCAGCACGATCTGCCAGTAGATCCGCCACTCGGACGCGCCATCCACCCGCGCGGCGTCGAGGAGATCGTCCGGAATTCCGAGCGCGAACTGCCGGACGAGGAAAATGCCGAAGACGGTCGCCAGGCCGGCGACGATGACCCCTGCGAAGGAGTTGACGAGCCCGATCGCGCGCAGCTCGAGAAAGAGCGGCAGGACTCCCACCTGGGGCGGCACGACGAGGGTGACGAGCAGGATCGCGAAGAGCCGGTCGCGGCCGCGGAAGCGCAGCTTGGCGAAGGCAAAGCCGGCCATGGAATTGGCGAGGAGCGACAGGCCGCTGATCGAGAGCGCGAGGAACAGCGAATTGCGGAAGGCGCGCCCGAGGTCGAGTCGCCCGAAGAGCGCGTGATAGTGCTCGAGTGTCGGAGCGCTGGGCAGCAGGCGGGGCGGCAGGTGCGAGGCCTCGCCGGTGGGCATCAGGGATGCGGAAACCATCCAGGCGAGCGGAATGAGCGTCGCGATCGCCGCCACGGCGAGGGTGGCGTTGACGGCGATCACCCCGAGCGTGCGCTTCACCGCGCCACCTCCCGTCGCGCACGGGCCAGCAGCCAGGAAACGGCGAGGATCATGGCGAAGAGCACGAAGGCGATGGCCGACGCGCGGCCCATGTTCCACCAGCGGAACCCCTGCTGGTACATGAACAGGGAGATCGTGGTGGTGGAGTTGAGCGGGCCGCCGCGCGTCATGACGTAGGGCTCGGCGAAAACCTGGAAGAAACCGACCGCGGTCAGCACGCCGACGAACATCGTCGTCGGGCCCAGCAACGGCCAGGTGACGTGGCGGAAGCGCTGCCCCCAGGAGGCGCCGTCGATCATGGCGGCCTCGTGAAGCGACTCGGGGATGGCGGCGAGGCCGGCGACGTAGATCACCAGGCAGTAGCCGAACGTCCGCCAGACGGCGAGGAGGGCGATGGCCGGCATCGCCCACTTCGGATCGCCGAGCCAATCGATGGCCGGCAGGCCGAGGCTGAGGAGGAGCTGATCCAGCAGGCCGTAGCGCGGGTGATAGAGATAACGCCAGACCACCGAGACGGCGACCAGGGTGGTCACCACGGGCGCGAAGAAGGCGGTGCGCCAGAGGCCGCGCAGCCGCGCCAGTCGCGAGTGGACGAGGAGAGCGCCGCCGAGCGCCAGGACGAGCGTCGCCGGCACGCCCAGTCCGACGAGAAGGAGCGTGTTGCGGAGCGCTCGCCAGAAGTTCGGGTCGGCGAGCAGGCTGGCGTAGTTGCCTGCGCCGACCCAGCGCGCGGCCCCGGGGTCGGCCACCGCGTAGAGATCGAAGTCGGTGAGGGAGAGCGCGAGTCCGGCGAGGACCGGCAGGGCGAAGAAGAGCAGGATGGCGGCGAGAGCGGGCGCGAGCAGGACCCAGGCCGCGCGCCGTTCGGCGGGCATGCCTTCGCCCACCCTGGGCACGGCGCTCATCGCGAGCCGTCCCGCGCCGCCTGGCGATCGAGGAGGAATCGGCGCTTCTCGAGCATGCGGTCGACGTCGGCGTCGAGGGCTCCGAGCGCTTCATCGACGCCGCGCGCGCCGCGCACGATCTCTTCAACGGTGTCGGCGACCCGATTGGCGATCTGCTCGCACTCGGGCACCCGCGGCAGCGGCACCACTGAGCCGAGCTGCAGGCGGAAGGCGGCGGCGCGCGGATCGCTGTCGAGGTCCGTCGCCGCCCAGGCGGACGGCCGCGCCGGCAGGTCCCCGGAGAGCTCGTAGAAACGCGCCTGCTGCGCCGGCTCGGAGAGGTAGGCGACCCATCGCCAGGCGGCCTCGGAGTCGGCGGCGCCGCGAAAGACGACGAGGCTCGAACCCCCGGCGAGCGAGACGCCGGGATAGCCGTCCGACGCACTCGCCGCGGGCATCGGCACCGTGCCCCACTTGTCCTGCAGCTCCGGCGGCAGGCGGCGGCGGAACTCGCCCAGATTCCACGGCCCCGAGACCAGCATGGCGAAGTAGCCTTCGGCGAACTGCTGATAGAGATTCGCGATGCCGCTGTCGGTCACTGGGGGCGCCAGGCCCGCCGCGAACAGATCGACGTAGAACGCCATGGCGCGGCGAAAGCGCGGATCGCGAAAGGCGCCGCGCCGGCCCCCTTCGGTGAGCAGCGGGGCCCCGGCCTGCAGCCCCAGGAGGACCGGCTTGTCCCACTCGTTGACCGGCAGCAGGATGGCGAAGCGGTCGGGGCCGGCGCTCTCCTGGATGCGCTCCATCGCCTCGCGCCATTCGGCCCAGGTGCGTGGCGGCCACAGAGCGCCGCTGGCGGCGACCAGGTCGGTGCGGTAGAAGAGGACGCGGGTATCGACGTACCAGGGCACGCCCCAGACGACGCCGTCGACGACGTTGGCCTCCCAGCTGCCGGCGAAGTAGTCGGAGCGATCGAAGGGGTCGAAGGGATCGGCGCCGCCGGCGGGCGCAGAATGCGCGGCGAGCGGAGCCAGCGCGTCGAGGGCGACGAGCTCGGAGATCCAGGTGTTTCCCAGCTGGGCGACGTCGGGAGTGGCCTTGCCGACATAAGCCGTGAGGATCTTCTCGTGCGCCGCGGTCCAGGGGATCTGCTGGACCTCGACCTGCAGGCCGGGGTTCCGCCGTTCGAACTCCGGCACCAGCGCGCGCACCGCTTCGCCCTCCGCCCCGAAGGCCCAGAACCGGACGAGCCCGGTACGCTTCGCGCCCGCGTCGCCGCAGCCTGCGGCGAATAGCCCGCCCGAGATCAGGACGCCCGCGATCAGCGCGGCGGGGATTCGAGCCATGCGCCTTGGAAGCCCGCGCGCGAGAGCCCGCGGCGAAGGTAAGGGTCGTCCCGCATGACTCGCCAGACGAGGCCGGAGCGGTGGTTCTCGATCATCGCCAGAATTGGACCCTGGTCGATTCCCAGGTAGTCGGTGTCGAACCAGCCGACGCCCGCCTCCACCCGGCCATGATGCAACGGAACGTCCGTCCAGCGAAACGACGGATTGAAGGCGTCGAGAAAGCCGTAGCGCGAGTAGAGGTGTTCGCCGTAGCGCTCTCGCATCGCGGCGAGCGCCGGCAGCGCGAGCTCGGGGGCGAAGGCGATCGAAGCGACGGCGGCGGTCGGGGCGATCGTCCCGTCATCGACATCGAATCCCGGCCCGACTCCGCGTCCGGCGTAGGTGTAGAAGCGGCGGGGCTCGCCGCGGAACTCGAGCTCGATGTCCGCCGGGCCGTCCGAGGCGGAGACTCCCCAGATCGTTTCTCCGAGCCCGAACCAACCGCGCGGATTGGCGATCGCCCAGGACCGCTGGGCGAGGACGGCGCGCCGCGAGTTCTCGAAGTAGTCCCAGCCCAGCCGCCGCATCGCTTCGTCGCGCACGCCGCGGAAGTCGATCCAGACGTGCGAGTACTGATGGCCGAAAAGCGGCGCGAATCCGACGAACCGCTGGCCCGCGAATTCGACCACGCGATAGGTCTCCGTCCACTCCTCCCAGGCGGCGGCCTCCACCGGATGAGAGGGCGATCCCAGCGCCAGGAGGTAGACCAGCATCGCTTCGTTGTACCCCGTCCAGTCGAGGTGGTGAAAGCCCTCCTCGGGCGTCCACCCCATGGCGACGAGCGGCGGCCGCGGCTGCATCCAGCTCCACTCGACGCGCTCGTAGATGCGCTCGGCGAGCTCGCGGATCTCCTGCTCGGGTGCCGAGGGGCGGTCGAAGTAGTCGCGGCAGAAGAGGATCCCGGCGACGAGCAACGCGGTATCGACGCTCGAAAGCTCGACCTGCTCGAAGCGCTCTCCGGAGCCGGGATCGAGAAAGTGGTAGAAGAACCCGTGATGGCCCGCGCGCCCGACCGGCTCGGGCCCCTGCGGCGCGGACCAGAGGAAGCGCAGGGTGAGGAGAACCTTTTCTTGCGCCTCCTCGCGGGTCACCCAGCCGCGCTCGACGCCGATCGGATACGCGGTCAGACCGAAACCGGTCGCGGCGACCGAGGCGAAAGAGCGCGTCGGCCAGCGGTCGGGAACGAGGCCGGTGCGGGGATCGGCGAGCTCCCAGAAATAGCGGAACGTACGCTCCTCGGTGTCGTCGAGAAGGGCGCGCTCGGCGGCCGCCCTCGCCGGCGCGTCCGCCGAGCCCCAAGCTCCGTCGTGCGACGGCCGCGCTCCCGCTGCCGGCCCGACGGGCGCGCAGCCCGCCAGAACCGAGAGCGCGAGCGCCCCGGCGGCAAACCAGCGGGAGAGATTCCGACTCATCGTACGAGGCCCCCGGCGAGGTCAGCGCAACCTCGCTTGGCGGCTCACTCTAGAAGCTCACCCGCGCTCCGACCTGGAACCGGCGAGTGCTGAACTCACAGTTGGGCTTGCCCACGGTGGAGACCGTCGGCGGCGCCGGCTTGAAGTTGTCGAAGCAGCCGAAGTTGTCGTGGTCCGCCAGATTGAATCCTTCGAAACTGAGCCCGATCGTGACCTTGTCGCTGATCGGCGGTGCATCCCAGTCCAGCCGCCCGTCGATGCTCTGGTAGGGCCACGAGCCTTCCTGTCGACCCTCGTTCCAGCGCACCTGGAACACCGGACCCGAGCCGTCGAAGATGGTGAACGGACTGCCCGAACCGAGGGTGATGAGCGACGATACGCGGAAGCGCCAGGGCAGGCCGACCATCGCGCTCGCCACGATCCGGTGGCGCTCGTCGTTGGCGCCCGGGAACTTGTACAGGTCCGCCGCGGAGCCGTAGTCGAAGGCGCCGAACTGCAGGCCCTCCCCTGGGTTGTCCTGGCCGTTCTTGTAGGCCTTGGCGTAGGTGTAGGCGAGGGTCATTCCCCAGTTGTCGGAGTAGGGCTTGTCGATGGTGAGGAAGGCGCCGTCGTACCAGGTCTTGCCGACCGTCGAGGCGACGAAGACGCGGCCGTACCCGGGCACCGGGACGTTGCCGCCGAAGCGGTCGTTGAACGCCGTCCCCGGAGGATTGTCGCCGAAGAACTGGATCTGGTTGTTGTGGCCCTCGACGCCGACGTAGGAGAGCGAGGTCAGCCACTTGCCGAACTGCTGCCGCACGCCGAGCGTGACCTGCGTCGACCGCGGCGGCTTCATGTCGTTGGGCACGAGCCAGACTTCGGGTCCGGGCGCCTGGCCGTTGGCGATGAGCTCGGCGAGCCCCTCGGCCGACTGGTACTCCGGCCGCCAGGCGATCGACGGCACGGAGCAGCCCGGCGTCGGGCTGCCGTCGGCCGAGAAGCAGAACGAGAAGATGCTGTACTGCTGGCGGTAGGCCTCGTCGTAGATGTCGTTGAGGATGATGCGGTCGTAGTAGAGCCCCCAGCCGCCGAAGACCACGGTCTTGCCGGTACTGGCGACGTCCCAGGAGAAACCGACACGCGGCTGCACCATGCCGCCGTAGGCCTCGCGGTCGTCCCCGTCGGTGGTGAAGCGATCGAGATCGAGGAAGTCCCGCAGGCACCAGCTCGTCTGGCCGCCCACCGGCTGTCCGTAGGTACGGCAGGCGCTCTCTAGCGCGGCGACGAGATTCGGCGGAGTGACGAAGTCATTGTTCAGCATGTTGGTCTCGTAGTCGTAGCGCACCCCCACGTTGACGGTCAGGTTGGGACGCACCTGCCAGTCGTCCTGCAGGTAGAGCCCGAGCTGCGTGTTGTCGAACTTGAGGCTCGGGTTGCCGAATCCGAGACGAGCCTGGAACGGAAACTGCCACTGCTCGCCGCTGCGGAACTCGAACAGGCCGTTGGCGAAGAGCTCCTTGGTGATCTCGTAGTCCAGCCAGTTCGCCGACAGGCCGGTCTTGATGGTGTGGGCGCCGAACCAGTCGGTCATGAAGGTGAAGTCGTCGCGCAGGCCGATCTTGTCCTGCACGAAATTCTGCGTCGCGTCCTTGCCGCCCACGTCGAGGATGCCGATGTAGTTGAGGCGCGGGGACGTGGAGTTCACCGCCGCCGGGTGCCACTGCAGCTTCTGCGTCGTCACCGCCGCCTCGTTGAGAGCGCTGCCGAGCACCCAAGTGTGGCGCAGGACCAGGGAGTCGGTGCCCACCTCGAAGCTCTCCGCTCCGTCGAGCGTACGCTGACCGCCAAAGCCTTTTACCTCGGTTTCGTCCCGCTGGTGATAGCTCAGCTCGACGGTCTGCGCCGAGGCGGGTTGCCAGGAGAGCTTGCCGAAGAAGAGCCTGGATTCGAACGGTGCGGTGAGCGAGCCGGTCTGATAGTCGTCGAGGGAGTTCTGGACGTTGGCGGGCGCGTTCGCGTACTCCGGGCCACGGAAGATCGAGGCCAGCCGGTCCTGGTCGTTTCCTTCGTACGTCACGAAGAAGTGCAGCTCGTCGCGGAGGATCGGGCCGCCGAGGGAAAGACCGTACTGGTCCCGGCTGTACTCCGGTTCATCCTCGCCGCGCGCCCTGGAGAAGTCGTCCTGGCCGACGAGGGATTTGTCCTGAAGGGCGTAGAAAGCATCGCCATGGAAGTCGTTGCCACCCGACTTGGTGATCGCGGTGATCACGGCGGAAGAGGCCTTCTCGAACTCGGCCTTGTAGTTCTGCGTCAGCACCTTGTATTCCTGCACCGCGCTCTGCGGAAACGGATTGCCCCGGCTCGAGTCCTGCATGAAGGCGCCACCCTGCAGGAGGTCGTTCTTGTAGGAGAGGCCATCGACGAAGACGTTGACCTGGCGCGAGTCGGCGCCGCCGCCGCGGAACTTCTGGCCGGCCTCGTCCTGGTTGTCGGTGAAGCGGACGCCGGGGGCGAGGGCGGCGAAGCTCAAGAAGTTGCGGCTGTTCTGCGGCAGGCTTTCGATCTGCTGGGTCGTGATGTTGGTGGAGATCTCGGAGTTCTGCGTCTCGATCAGGAGCTCGGTCGCATCGCCGAGAACCGTCACCCCCTCGACGAGCACCTCGGTCGGCGAGAGCACGAAGTCGACGTCGACGTCCTGGCCGAGCAGGACGGTCACGGTGCGGCTCTGCTCGGTGTAGGCCTCGGAGGCGACCTGGATCTCGTAGGAGCCCGGCCGGAGCCCCGGCAGGACGAAGCTGCCGTCCGCTCCCGCGGTCGCGGCGCGGCGGAATCCGCTCGCCTTGTCGACGGCCGAGATGGTCGCCTCCGCAAGGGGGCCGTTCACGTCCTTGACGACGCCACGGATCGAGGAACTGGTGTCCTGTGCGCTCGCCAGGCCATGGAACAGCGATAGCGCGACCGCGAAGAGCAGCGGCCCGATCGAGCGAAAACACTGCTTTGACTTGATCATTTTCGATCCTCCCTAGGATGCGCTGCCACGAATCGGATTCGTGGCGTTGGACGTGGATCCGCGGACGACCAGCGTCGCGGAAACGACTTCATGATGGCGTGGGCTGGTCGCTCCGCCGTCGATCGTGGCCAGCAGTCGTTCGGCGGCCCGGGTACCGAACTCGGCGATGGCAACGCGTACCGAAGTGAGACCCGGTGTGAGGTAACGCGCGATCGGGATGTCGTCGAATCCGGCGAGCGCGACATCCTCCGGCACCCGCAGGTTGCTGTCGCGCAGCGCAGCCAGGCATCCGACGGCCATCGCGTCGTTGGCGGCGAAGACGGCGGTGGGCCGCTGGCGCATCTCCGCGATCGCCTTGCCGGCGCGGTAGCCGGAGAGCTCGCGGAAGTCGCCCGGCAAGAGGAGCGCCGGCTCGAGGGCGAGCCCGTGCTCACCGAGAGCCTCGGTGAACCCCAGCTGGCGTTCGCTGGCGTCCGAGTTTTCCGGCGGGCCGCAGACCATGGCCACCCGGCGGTGGCCCAGATCGAGGAGGTGATCGGTCGCAGAGCGGGCGCCGCCCCGATTGTCGATCCGGATCGAGTCGTTGAGTCGCGACGGCGAGCGGCTGCTGAGCTCGACCACCGGCACACCGAGAGGAAAGCGTGTCGGTTCCGTGAGCTCGCCGCTGCCGGGAATCATGACAATGAGTCCGTCGACGCGGCCGTGCAGCGCGTGCAACACTTCTTGCGCCTCGGCGGCGTCGCTGTGAAAGCAGGAGACGAGCAGGTGATATCCGGAGCCTCGCGCGGCGAGGTCGATTCCGCGCACGAGCTCGGAGAAGAACTCGCCGTGCACTTCGGGCAGGAGCACTCCGAAGCTCATGGTCCGGCGAGTGCTGAGGCTGCGTGCGGCGCTGTGAGGGACGTAACCCAGCGTGTCGATCGCGGCGAGGACACGCTCGCGAGTGTCGCCGCGCACCGGCCCCTTGCCGTTGATGACCCGCGAGATCGTGGCCACCGAGACTCCGGCCAACGATGCCACCTGCCGGATCGAGGGACTCCTCTTCACGTCGCACTCACCTCTTGCCAGAGATTCAACGACTTGATCGATGTAACCGATTACAGCGTGACCGGACTGTAACGACAGTGTCCGGCGGTCGTCAAGGCCTGTACCGCCGCTTCTTGCGTGGCGAACGATGATGCCTGGAAATCGGTTACAGCGGTTCGGCCGATTTAGCTGCGCGTGCCGGCTCCAGTCTCCGTCTAGAATGCGGTCGCAGCGAACCCTTTCACGGAGGCGAGCGCTTGACCTTGCTGGGGAAGACAGTCGGGCGCTTCCGCGTGCTATCGCTCCTTGGCCGGGGGGGCATGGGCGAGGTGTACGTCGCCTACGACGAGACGCTCGACCGCCGCGTCGCGCTCAAGTCGATCCTCGCCAGTCGGCGCCTGCAGCCATCGGCCCAGGCGCGCTTCCGGCGCGAGGCGCGGGTTCTCTCCCGGCTCGACCATCCCAACATCTGCCGGATCTACGACTACGTCGAGATGGAGACGCACGATTTTCTGGTGCTCGAGCTCGTCTCCGGCCGCCGGCTCGACGACGCGATCGGCGCCGGGTTGGACCGGGACCTGCAGCTGCGCATCGCCGAGCAGATTGCCGCGGCGCTCGTCGCGGCGCACGCCGAGGGCATCGTCCATCGCGATCTCAAGCCCGGAAACGTCATGCTTTCCGAAGCCGGAGAGGTCAAGGTCCTCGACTTCGGGCTGGCGTGGACGGCGGGAGAGAGAGCCGCGCCGCGGCCGATTACCTCGCCTTCGATCACGACGTCGGAGACCGAGTTTCCGCCCACCGAGGCCGGCTTCGTCGGAGCCGAGGCGTCCTCGTCCGGCGAATCGCCGGCGGACGCTACCGAGGCGCCGGCGGTTGCCCAGCTGGAGTGCGCCGCGGAAACTCCATCGTCCGCGGACGACGGAGTGCACACCCAGTATGGCGTGATCCTCGGCACGCCCTCCTACATGAGTCCCGAGCAGGCGCGCGGCGAACTCGCCACCACCGCGAGCGACATGTATTCGTTCGGCCTGCTCGCGCAACTCCTCTTCACCGGCCGCCCGCCCCAGCCAGAAGATCTCGACTCGATCGCCTTGGTACGGCGGGCGCTGCGTGCCGAGAGTCTGCCGCCGACCGGCCTTGCCAAGGACCTGACGGCGCTCGTGCTGCAGCTCAAGGCGGCGGCCCCGGCCGCCCGCCCGACCGCGGTCGAGATCGCCCGCCGGCTGGGTTGGATTCGCGACGCGCCCAGGCGCCGATGGCGCCGATGGGCCGCCACCGCCGCGCTCCTGGTCGCCGTTCTCGCCGGAGTCAAGTACACGCTCGACCTGCGCGCCGAACGCAGCCTCGCGGTCGCAGCGCAGGAGGAGGCGGAGCGCCGCCGCGGCCAGGCCGAAGACCTCATCCACTTCATGCTCGGAGATCTGCGCGAACGTCTCGAGTCGGTGGGGCGCCTCGACGCGCTCGACGGCGTCGCCGCCAAGGCGCTCGACTACTTCGCTTCGGTCGGGCCCGAACAGCTCACCGAGGTGGATCTGTTCCGCCGATCCCGCGCCTTGACGCAGATCGGCGAGGTGCGAATCGCCCAGGGCGACCTGGCAGCTGCCAGGCAAGCGTTGAGCGAGGCGCGCGCCCTGTCCTCCGACTTGGTCGCACGTCAGCCGGGCAACGGCGACTGGCTGATGGGGCTGGGTGCCATCGAGTTCTGGCTGGGAAACGTCGACTGGCTACAGGGGGACCTGGCGGCGGCCGAAGAGCGCTTTCGCGCCTACCTCGCGGTCGCCGATCGTCTGGTGGCGATCGACGGCACCCAGCCGGAGTGGCGCATGGAGCAGGCCTATGCCCACAGCAACCTGGGGACGATTCAGAACGCCCGAGGAAACGTCGACGCCGCCCTCGAGCACTTTCGCCGCACGGTCGAGGTCGAGCGCGACCTGGTGGCTTCCGATCCGAGAGAACCGCGCTGGCAGAAGGAGCTGGCGAGCGGCCTCTCCTGGCTCGGCGAGGTCCTGTTCGGGCGCGGCGAGCTCCGCGAGGCACGAGCGTTCTACGAGGAGGCGCGTGGGGCTCTCGAGCGGCTCACCGAACTCGCGCCGGACGACACCGGCTACCGGTTCCTGTTGGGTCTCCAGCGCCGCAAGCTGGGAACGACGCTCGAGAGTCTCGGTCGACTCGACGAGGCGATCGAGGAGTACGGCCAGAGCCTGGCGATTCATCGCCATCTGATGGAGCTCGACCCCGCCAACACCGACTGGCGGCGCGAGGTCGCCCTGAGCCACATGCGCCTGGGAAGCGCCATCGCGCGCGCCGACTCTGCCGCGGCTCTGCGCCACCTGAGGCTGGCGGTCGACTCCCTGGCGGAGCTCTTCCGCGCCGACACCAGCAACAGCGAGCGCCGGCTCGACTTCGTATGCGCCCGCATGGAGTTGGCGCGCGGACTGCTCGCCGCGGGTCAGGCCGCGGCTGCCGTGGCCGCGGCGCGCGGCGCCCTGGACGATCTGGGACCGGCCTCCGCGGGCGACGACGACCGCCTGCGGCGGGCGCTCGAAGGTGAGGTGCGGCTGGCGCTCGGCGACGCACTGAAAGCGGCCGGGAATCGGACCGAAGCCCGCTCCACCTGGGCGAGGGCGGCTTCGGTCCTGGAGCCGCTCGCCGACGGGCGCGATCCGCGGGTGCTGGCGCCGCTCGCGCGGGTCCTGGTGGCCCTGGACCACCACGCGGAGGCCCAGGCCGTCATCGATAGACTGCGCGCTGGCGGCTACCGTCGTGCGCCTTTCGCAGATCCGCTGCGCTAGGCTTCGCAGCGCCCGAGGGCCACCACAACCGGAAAGGACGGCAAGCCATGACAGCCATCGCCATCGAGGTCACCATCGACGACAAGGGAGTCGCCTCCTACAGCTCGGCGAGCAAGCAGGTCGCGTCGGATGGGACGATCACCATCGAGACGGGGGAGAGCGCCTCGATCACGTTCGCCCCCGCGAGCGGCCAGAGCTGGACGTTCCAGAGCCCATGGATCTCGATCGTGTCGAACACTCCAGGCATTCAGGACGTCACGATGACTTCGGAAGGATCCGCCGCGATCACCATCGCGGACGTCAATCCTGCGGGCACGAAGGCCAGCAGCTACACCTATACGCTGTCGACCACCGTCGGCGACCTCGACCCGGCGATCCTCAACAAGGGGCGCTGATCGCGCTCTACCAGCGGTCGCCGCGGCCGCGGGTGGCGCGATCCATGGCGGTGGCGGCTTCGCGGTCGAGCTCTTTGGTGCGTTCGGTCTCGCGCTTGTCGTACTGCTTCTTGCCCTGGACCAGGCCGATCTCGACCTTG
>JAYTAM010000161.1:0-3860 GCA_043737505.1 Thermoanaerobaculia bacterium | reverse complement strand
TCGAGAACAGCAGCGAGCGCTCGTACGGATAGACGTCCAGGAGCGCGACCGCCGGAACGGTGAGCGGGCTGCTCACTACCGCTGCGCCGGCCGCGCCGACACCTGCCACGAGGAGCGCCAGTACCACGGCTCCGACTTTCGCCTTTGCGACGGCGCAGCGAGCGAGAAGGAGCGATGGAGCTTTCATGATCCCTCCGAGAAGAAGATGAGCCCGCCGACGAGCCGCAGATCGAGGTCCTGATCGAGGCAGGTGTCGGTGGAAACGAAGTAGGAGTAGTTCCGGTTGTCGATGAGACCCTGGGCGATCGAGACGTCGGAGAAGAGCCGCACCCCGGCGCCCGTGCCGCTCGTCGTCGTGCTCCCCATCGCGGTCGAGGTCGACTCGTCGTCGATCCGCTTGCGCCGCAGGGAGAGCGTGACGTCGTCCGTGCTGGCGTCGCGGAGGTAGAAGAAGATCGAGCTCACCGTGGCGCCGTCCGGCAAGCGGACGCCGGCGACCAGGCAGCAGACCCCGCCCGGGGAATCGGCCGCCACGAAACCGCCGTTGCCCTCCGACGGAACGTCGTAGAGGCAGTCGTCGCTGCCCTGCGACTGCGGCACGAAGTCCGCATAGCCGAGATTCCACGGCGAAACGAAACCGCCCTCCGGCGCCGCCCGGAGCTCTCCTTGGACCTCGTCCAACCCCGCCATCGGCGACCCCGTGTCTCCCTCATCCGCCGCCGCCGGGACGACGAGCAGGCAGGTCCCGACGAGCCATGCTCCGTTTCGAAGCCATCGCATTTCGCTGCTCCTTGAAGGCGGAGTACGCCGCCGACTGCGGCATCTCTGCTGGAGTATCGGAATCCACCCGGAAAGGGAGACAGGGGCGCGCTGTCTCCCTTTCGGCGTCGTTCTCGATTGTCTTGTGGCGGAGGGACTCCGGATCCCCCCTCCGCGGGAGAGATCTCATGCGAAGACGATGGCTCGTACCCCTCACTGCGGCCTCGACGATCGCCGCGCTCGTGGGCCCCTTGCCGGCCGCGATCTACACCGTCGGTTCGGACGGCGCCTGCACTCACCCCAACCTGCCGTCGGCGATCCTGACCGCGGCCCTCACACCCGCCGCCGACGAGATCCGCCTGGCGCGCAATCTGACCTACAACAATCAGCAGGTGCAGCTGACCGACTGGGATCCGTCCACGACCGGGGCGCTTACCCTCTCCGGCGGCTACGACGATTGCCCGGATGCGACGCCGGCCGGCCGGACCGTAGTCGACGGCGCGCCCGGGAACCCGGCCTTCCGGGTGAACGCTTCGGGCGGAGACTCCTCGGTCGTGACCTTCCGACGCCTGGAGATCAGCGGTTCCGGAGTTCGCGGGCTCGCCGTCGAGGGCGATTGCGACGTCGAGCTGGAGGACGTCGCGGTGCGTTCGAACGCCGGCGGGGGCATCTCCCTCGCCGGCGGAGCGATCCTCAGCGTCGACGCCTCGTCGATCCTCCACGATCAGGATGTCAGCGTGGACGGTGCGGGGCTGCATTGCGACGGCTCAGGCGTCGAGCTCTCCGGCCGGATCCTGAGCAACACGACCTCCGCGCTGGGCGGTGGGATCTGGGCCGACGGCTGCATCCTCTCGCTACTCGGCGGCAGCGAGATCTCCGACAACGAGGCGTTTCGCGGCGGCGGAATCTACGTCCAGGGAGGGACGTTCCTCCAGGGACTGGGCGGAATCGCCGGCATCGAGCTGCTCTCCAACCTCGCCATCGACCGCGGTGGCGCCGTCTTCGCGGACGGCAATACCACCTCCGTGCGGCTGGAAGGCACGGCGGTGGTTTTCAATGAAGCCGGTGAGTCGGGGGGCGGGCTGTTCGCATCCAATGCGGCGATGATCACCATGGACCGTCCTTCAGGAAGCTGCGGCAACCGCAATCGCTGCTCGGAGCTGTCGCGCAACGCGCTCGATCCGACCAGCGGCGGCGACGGCGTCGCCGCGGCGGCCGACCTCGGCGGAACCGTGCGACTGTTCCAGACGCATGTCGAGAGCAACGACTTTCCCTCGGTCGGCAGCTCGGCGCTGCGGGCCTCCGGCGACGGCGCGCTGGTGCTGCTCGAGTCGGTCTCGTTCTGGGACAACTTCGTCGATCGGCTGGTCGAGGCGGGCTCCGGCGGGCGGGCGGAGATGGCGTTCGTCTCGGCATCGGACAACGACGGCCTGCAGGGCGGGCCCGCGCGGCCGTTGGTGGTGCAACAAGGTGGCACCGCGAGCGTGAATTCGAGCCTCTTCCATCCCAGTGGCGCGATCTTCCTCGACCCGGGCGTCGTCCTCGACGAGGCCGACTGCCTGGTGGTCTCGGACGTCGCGCACCTGCCGCCTGGCGCCACACGATCGACGGTCGCCGATCCGTTGTTCGTCAGCCCGACGACGGGTGACCTGCGGCTTCGCCCCGCCTCGCCGGCGGTCGACTACTGCGACGCCACGGCCTACACGCCGACCCAGGGCGACGGTGACGGCGAAGCGCGAGGCTTCGATCTGGCGGCGAATCCGAACGGCAGCCCGGGCGCCGCCGGCGGAGTTCAGGATCTCGGATTCGACGAGGTCCGCCCGCTTTTCGCCGACGGCTTCGAGTCCGCGAGCACGTCGAACTGGTCGTCGACGACGCCTTGAGTTCCATCCAGGAAGGGAGTAATCATGAACCGACTTCGCCACTGCACCCTCGAGATCACCGTCTTGATCCTGGCCAGTGCGCACTTGGGCAGTTCTGCGGCGGCCCGTGCATCGGTCGACCTGGTCGTGAACGGTGACTTCGCCTCGAGCCTCGCGGACTGGAATACCGGCTCCGGACTCGCGGATTGGTCGGCGGAGAGCGCCCTCGCGAACGGCACCGGCTCGGCACGACTCACCGCCATAAATCCGACCGGAGGAACCGCGGAGACCGTTCTGCTGCAGTGCGTTCCCGTCAACCCAGGAGCTCACTTGTTGTACCTCGCAATCCGGGTGCCGAGCGGTCAGGCGACCACCGGCGTGGGCTATGCCATCGCCTACGCCTACGGCAACACGATCTGCTCGGGACCTCCGGTCGCCGGAGGATTCTTCACGCCCCAGATCGGCAACAACGCCTGGAGCGGCGGGTGGGCCGCGGTCGTCGTCCCCGCGGGCGCCGCGAGTGTCTCGATCCGGTTGGTGGCGAAGAAGGTCGAGGCCGGCGGTGAGTTCGACATTCTGGCGGATCGCGTGCAGCTGAGGGACGGCCTGCTGTTCGCCGACGGTCTCGCCTCCGGCACGACCGCGCAGTGGTCGGCAGCGGTACCGTAGAAGGCTGGAGCTGGCAGCAGCGCCGGGGCACGATCCGGCCGGTACAATGCCTCTCGCCGTGAGAAAGCAGACTGAAGACGTGACGGACACGGTCATCGGCGGGCGAACGCCCGGCGACTTGACCGAGCTGCTGCAGGCCTGGCGCGCGGGCGACGCTTCCTCCGGCGACCGCCTCATCGAAGCGCTCTACCGCGAGCTCCGCCTCATCGCCAGCCGGCAGGTGCGGGGGGAGCGGGCCGGGTCGACGCTCCAGACGACGGCGCTGGTCAACGAGGCCTACTTGCGCCTCATCGACCAGCGGCGGACGGACTGGGTGGACCGGCGGCACTTTCTCGCCATCGCTGCGACGACGATGCGGCGGGTTCTGGTCGATCGCGCGCGGGCCCGCGGGACGCTCAAGCGCGGAGGGGCCGAGATCATCGTGGCGCTCTCCGGACTCGAGGACCTCGTGCCGGATCCGGCGGCGGAGATTCTCGACATCGACCGCGCCCTCTCGCGCCTCGCCACTCTCCACCCGCGTCCGGCGCGGGTCGTCGAGCTGCGCTTCTTCGGCGGCCTCGAGGAGCGCGA
>JAYTAM010000160.1:0-8830 GCA_043737505.1 Thermoanaerobaculia bacterium | reverse complement strand
GCAAGCTCTGCTTCGAACCCGGCGACGACATCGACTGCTTTGCCTGGGGCAACTTCTCCGACTTGCCGGACACCACCGTCGGCACCCCCTACGACGCCGGGGTCGGTCTGCCTGCCGGCAGCGCCGTGCAGCGGGATCTCTCCCTGGTCGGCGGCTCCTCGACCCTCGAGTGCACCAGCCCCACCGATGACACCGACAACTCCGCCGGCGATTTCGATCCGACGATTCCGAATCCTGGCAACAACGGCGGCGCGACCGGCATCATCGATGCCGATCACATCTTCCTGCACGCCTTCGAAGCCGGCACGAGCGCCGGTTGGGTGATCGTCCCTTGAGTTGAGCTTGCGGGCGCGCGAGCCGGAGTTCAGTCCGCGTGCCCCTGCCAGCGCAACGCCGGGTTTCCCCCGGGCAGCCCGAGGTGGTCCATCAGGCGCTGTGCATAGGCATCGAGGAACTGCTCGAAGGTTTCGCCTCCGAGGTAAAAGGCCGGAATCGGCGGCGCTACCACTGCGCCCGCCCAGACCAGCGTGCGCAGGTTCTCGACCTGCACCAGGTTGAACGGCGTCTCGCGAAAGCCCAGTACCAGCGGCCAGCGCTCCTTGAGCGCCACCGCGCCGGCACGGTGCACCAGCGTCGCCGCGGAACCGGTGGCGAGCGCGCCGAGCGTCCCCGAGCTGCACGGCAGCACGAGCGTCCCGGAGAGGCGATACGAGCCCGAGGAGATCGGCGCGTCGAGCTCGTTGTCGCGGTGCACCACGATCTTCGCTCTCGCGGCCGCCGGCAGCCCCGCCGCTTCGATCAGCGCCTCGGCGCCCGTTTTGTCGCGCCCGAGCTCATGAAACAGCACCTGGCTCGCGCCCTTCGAAACCACGAGATGCAGGCGGGCGACATCGTCGCGCATCGCCAGCGCGCCGAGCAGGTGCCGCGGCAGCAGCATTCCGGAGGCGCCGGAGACGAGGAGGGCAAGTTTCATCGCGCGGCAGGAAGTCTACGGGAAGGCGAGAGGCGATGAGTGCGCTATCGTTTTCGCCCGTGCAGAAGAAAGCCCCTTTCGGATCGGATCTCTCGGTGGGAGATCGTGTCGTGCTCGCCGTCTGGGGCCTCCTGCTGGCGGTCGCCATCGGCTTTCAGCTCGAGAGCCGGGCGCTCTTCGAGCCGGACGAAGGCCGCAACGCCGAGGTGATGCGGGAGATGAGCCTCTCCGGCGACTACTTCGCGCCGCATCTGAACGGCCTCCTCTTTCTCGACAAGCCGTTCCTCTACTACGCCGCCGGCGGGTGGACGATGAAGGTGCTGGGCGTGCACGAGCTCGCGGCCCGCCTGCCGGGGGTGCTGAGCGCGCTGGCGCTCGCTTTCACGATCGCGCTGTTCGCGCGTCGCTGGTGGAGTCTGCGGTCGGCACTCCTGGCCGGGTTCGCGACGCTGGCGACGCCGCTGCTGCTGGTCTATACCCAGATCGTCATCTTCGACTCCCTGCTGACGTTCTGGATCCTGGCGGCCGTCCTGGCGTTCTTCCTCGCGGTGGAGGGCGAACCGGCGAGCCCGCCGACGGGTGAAGGAGGCCGCGCTGGCTTCCGTCACTGGGCGCTTCTCGCGTGGCTGGCCATGGGCCTCGGAGTGCTGACCAAGGGGCCGGTGGCGCTTCTGGTGCCGCTGGCGGCGGTGCTCCCCTGGGCCCTCTGGCGCCGGCGTTCGTGGCGGCTGGTGGAGGGCGGGGCGCCGCTCGCTCTGCTCGCGGTCGTCGTCCCCTGGCTCTTTGTGGTCAGCCGGGCCGATCCCGACTTCCTTCACTATGCGCTGGTGACCGAAACCTGGAGCCGGCTGACGAGCAACGAGCTCAAGCGGGACGCGCCGATCGCCTACTACCTGCCGATCTTTCTTGTCGGAGGCCTGCCCTGGTCGGTGGTCCCGCTGGTCGCGTGGCGGAGAGTCGTCGCCGCCTGGCGTGCGCGCCACACCCAGGTGATTTTTCTGGTTCTCTGGTTCGTCGTGCCCTTCATGCTCTTCTCGCTGATGCATTCGAAGCGGGTGCACTACATCCTGCCGCTCCTGCCGGCGCTCGTTCTGCTTTCCGTATGGACCTGGGAAGGAACCGCGCCGGGCGAACGACTGCCGGGAGTGCGTGCCGCCGCGGCCCTCTGGGCGGTGCTCGGTGTGGCGCTGCTGGGCATTGGACTGAGTGCGGGAATGGGCGCCGCGCCGGCGCTCCTCTCTCGGATCGGCGGTGCACCCCCGGCGGCGGTCGCCCAGATGGCGACCCGGTTCGGCGTCGCCTGGATCCTGGCCGCCGGCCTTGCCGCCTTGTCGACCCGCTCGATTCTGCGGGCGGCCGTCGCGCTGACCGCTCCGGCCGTGGCCCTGCTCCTCTTTTCGGCTCCGGTGGCGGCGAAAGTGGGTGAGAGGCGGTCAGCCCGCGACCTGGCGCGGGCGATCGAACGCGAGGTCGCGGGGCTCGAGCTCGTCGCCGTCAACACCCTGCCGGCGTCGCTGCCGTTCTACCTCGGGCGAACCGTGGTGCTGGTATCGCTGGACGGCCTGCCGCTGCGCAGCAACTACATCCTCCGCCGATACGCCCGGCTGGTGGAGAAGGGCGGTTCGTTGCGCTCGCACGCCTGGTTGGCCGGTGCCGCTGCCGACTGCCGGACGCCCCGCGCCTTTCTCGTCCGGCCGTGGAATTTCCGCGTCCGCGCTCAGCTCGGCCGCGCCGGCCGCACGAGCAGCGAGGTGGGGCGCGATCTCCTCCTCTTCGGACCGTGCGTGAATCCGCAGAGGCCACTCCAGCCCGAGGTCGCCGGAGCGGGTAAAGTCCCGCAGTGAGCCCTCCTCTCGCGGAAGCCGCGCCGGTTTACTCGGTCGTCGTGCCGTTCTACAACGAGGCCGAGAACGCGGCGCACCTCATCGCCGAGATCGAAGGGGCGATGAGCGCCCTCGGCGACTCGTGGGAGCTCATCCTGGTCGACGACGGCAGCCGCGACTCGACCGGCGGCATCCTCGCCGCCGCGGCCGCTGCGCGGGCCAACTGCCACCACCTGCGTCTGCCGAAGAACCGCGGGCAGGCGGCGGCCCTGTGCGTCGGACTGCACCACGCGCGCGGCCGGTTCCTGGTGACGATGGACGGCGACGGCCAGAACGATCCGGCGGACATCGCGGTCCTCGTCCCGCTACTGGGCTCGGCCGACATGGTGGTCGGAATTCGCACCGGGAGGCGCGACTCCTTCCTGCGCCGCGCGATGTCCAGCTTCGCCAACGCGATCCGCGGACGGCTCCTCGACGACCGGATGCAGGACAGTGGCTGCGCGCTCAAGGTCTTCCGGCGCGAGGTCGTTTCCGTGCTCTTGCCGCTGAAGACGCTCTACTCATTCATGCCGGCGCTGGCGAAGGCCGGCGGCTTCCGCCTCGCCGAGCTGCCGGTCTCCCACCGTCCGCGGCAGGGCGGAAAGTCGAGCTACGGCTTCGTCGCCTTCCTGTGGAGGCCGGCGCTCGACCTCCTCGGCATCTGGTGGTTCCGCAAGCGCAGTTTTGCCCGCAAGGATGTCGAAGTCGTGGAGGTCGACGTCCGCGCCGACCGGCCTGTCCCCTGAATCGTCGACCTGTCGGTTAGGAGGGCAAGACCTCTCCGGAGACCGATCATGGCCGTCGCCCGATCCTCACTGCCACCCTTCGCCCGCTTTACTCTTCTCGCCCTCGGCTGGCTCGTCACCGTCGCGGCGCCCGGCGCCGCGGCGGTGAAGAAGGTGTTCCTGACCTCGGCGTATGGACCTGCGAAGCTCTCGATGTGGCCCGAAGCTGCACCGTTCGGCGGGCTCGCCGCAGGCGATCAGATCTGCCGCACCTTGGCCGAGGACGCGACTCTCCCGAACTTCGCCAGCTATCGCGCCTGGCTTTCGACGGACACGCAGGACGCCTACTGCCGCGTCGCCGGTTACTCGGGGAAGAAGTCGGAGAACTGCGGTGAGGACTCGCTTCCCGACGCAGGGCCCTGGGAACTCGTGGACGGTTCGCCGTTCGTGCGATCGCTCTCCGAGCTCACCGACCATGCCGCTCTGCTGCATGTGCCCCGAGTTTCCGAGACGGGAGTCACCCTCGCGCCGGCGAACGGAGTGCACACCGGTACGTCCACCGACGGAACCGCCGATCCGGACGGCAACTGCAGCGGCTGGGTGGCGGCTTCCGGCGGCAACGGAGGCAGAGGCACATTCCACGCCGGCGCCTACGGGTGGACCAACACCGGCGCCGCGGCCTGCGGGACGTTCCTGTTGCGCCTCTACTGCTTCGAGCCCGGAGCGGGTGAGCCGCTCCCCGCCTTCGAAGGACCGGGAGCGCTCGTCTTCCTGACTTCCGTTCTCGGGCAGGGCGACCTCGGAGCATGGCCCGACGCCGGTGCCGCGACCGGTCTCGCGGCGGGCGACGCGATCTGCCGCGCCCGTGCCGCGGCGGGCGGGTTGCCCGCGCCGCAGAGCTTCGTCGCCTGGCTCTCCGACGACGGCGTCGATGCGATCGACCGGGTGACGACCGACGGGCCCTTCAAGCGTCTCGACGGCGTGCAGCTCTCTGCCACGAAGAGCGGGCTCGTCGAGCCGGGCATCAGCTCCTATGCGCTCGAAACCCCGATCGCTCTCGACGAGACCGGTGCCTACCGCGGGCACTACGCCTGGACGGGTAGCTTTTCCCAGGGCGAAAGAGCGCCCGAGAACTGTTCCAACTGGACCAGCGACGCCAGCAGCGACGAGGGGCAGCGCGGCCTTACCCAGGACATACGGGGGTTCTGGACAACCTATATGAACTCCCCAGAGGCCTGCGACGTTGCGCAGCACCTCTACTGTTTCGCAAATGTCGTCACCATCTTCTGGGACGGCTTCGAGACCGGCAATCCGTCTCGCTGGTCGGCGAGCGTGCCCTGAAACGAAACGGCCGGCTCGCCCCGTCGAGGGCGGCCGGCCGCTAGGCGAGTTCGGGGGCGTCCCCGGATCAGGCGAGCTTCTTCTGCGCCGCCCGGAGGAGCAGGGCGCAGAGGCCGGCGAACATCACGATGCTGATGATGTCGGCGGTCGCGCCGTAGCTCTCCCAACCGTGGATGCCGACCTTGTCCAGGATGTCCTGGGCGAGGCTCCGGCCGGGAGCGGTGCGTACCCCCTGCAGGCCGGCGATCAGCACCCCGGTGAGCGCGCCGCCGGCAACCAGGCCGGTGGCGTAGAGCATGCCCGAAGAGATCTCCGACTCGTCGTGGCCCTTGCCCGACTTGCGATCCATCAGGCCGCGCAGCATGCCGCCGATGGCGATCGGCATGGTGGTCGAGAGCGGCAGGTAGAGACCGACGGCGAACGACAGCGACTTGATGCCGCAGAGCTCGATTACCACCGCGATCGCCATGCCGGCGAAAACCAGGCCCCACGGCAGGTCCTGCGCCAGCAGCCCGCGGATGATCGTCGCCATGAGGTTCGCCTGCGGCGCCGGATAGTCGGAGGAGCCGATGGCGTGACCCGGAACGATCGGCTCGGCGACCTGGGCGTTGTCGATCAGCATGATGGTGCCGCCGACGGCGAAGACCGAGACGATGACGCCGATGATCAGTCCGAACTGCTGGAACTTGGGCGTGGCGCCGATGAGGTAACCGGTCTTCAGGTCCTGCGACGTATTGCCGGCGTTCGAAGCGGCGATGCAGACCATCGCCCCGACGCAGAGCGCGACCGCCTGGTAGGCGTCGCCGGTCCAGCCGAGGGCGACGAAGAGCAGGCAGGTTCCCATCAGCGTAGCGATTGTCATGCCGGAGACCGGGTTCGACGAAGTGCCGATGATGCCGACGATGCGCGAGGAGACGGTGACGAAGAAGAAGCCGAAGATGACCACCAGGATGCCCATCAGGAGCTTGGCGCCGAAGCCGTCGCCGGGGAGCTGCGGCAGGAAGGCGATGACGGCGACCAGAATCAGCGAGCCGAAGATCACCCAGGTGATCGGCAGATCCTGCTCGGTGCGCGGCACCGGCCCGCCGGCGCCCTTCTTCTCGCGCAGGCTCTTGAAGCTCTCGCGGAAGGCGGCGGCGATCGTCGGCAGGGTCTTGATCAGGGTGATGAGACCGGCCGCAGCGACCGCGCCGGCGCCGATGAAGCGCACGTAGGAGAGGCGGATCTGATTGAAGTTCATCTCGCCGATCGGGATCGTGCCCGGCGGGAGTGCGCTCGCCATGGTGTCGCCGAGGATGGCGATCAGCGGCACCAGGACGAGCTGCGAGAGGATTCCGCCGGCCACCAGGACGCCGGCGATACGCGGGCCGATGATGTAGCCGACACCCAGATACTCCGGCGTGATGTCGCAGTTGACCGTGGCGCGGGGGAAGGCGGAGTCGCGCGCCGCCGAGTAGACGGGGGTCGCCTTCCACAGCCCGAGGATCTCCATCGACACCTTGTAGAGGGTGGCGATCCCGAGGCCCTTGAACACCATCTTGGCGAGCGAGCCGCCCTTCTCGCCGGCGACCAGCACGTCGGCGCAGGCGGTGCCCTCCGGGTACGGCAGGATGCCGTGCTCCTTGACGATGAGCGCGCGCCGCAGCGGAATCATGAACAGGACGCCCAGGATGCCGCCGACCAGGGACAGCGTGAAAATGTTGAAGTAGTTGAAGTACGACTCGCCGTTCGAGAGGAAGATGAGCGCCGGGATGGTGAAGGCGACGCCGGCGGCGATCGATTCGCCGGCCGAGCCGATCGTCTGCACGATGTTGTTCTCGAGGATCGTCGACTTGCCGATGTACTTGAAGACGCCGATGGCGAGGACCGCGATCGGGATCGACGCCGAGACCGTCAGGCCGGCGGTGAGCGCCAGATAGACCGTGGCGGCGCCGAAGATCAGCCCGAAGACCGATCCCAGGAGGATCGCCTTGAGGGTGAACTCCGGCATGATCGTCGTTGCCGGAACGTAGGGCTGGAAGTTCTTGTCTTGCTCCTCGGCCATTGCGGTCTCCCGGAAAGAAACAGGAATCGGAAAGTGCCGGGATCGTACGCCGAAGACCCCCCCCGCGCAAGCGAAACGGAGCCCCGGACGGGGTGCCCGGAGCTCGCCGGGAAGGTCCGTGAGCGCGGGAGGTGGAGAGCCCGGGTCCGACGCGCGACCTGGTCGACACCGGGTGCTAGACTGGAATCCGTTCCGGTCCCGCAGTGAGGCGCAGCCCTTCGCCGCTCGCGCCCTCGGGCTTCAGAGAACCAGTCCAAACGTGCAAGGAGTCGCCGTGAAATCAAACCGTCCGTCGTCTGGAGAAGTGATTTGAGCCCCTGGTGGTTGCGTCCGCCGGGAGAAGAGTCCGATGAGCCCGAGACCCCGCGCGAGCGCCGGGACCAGAAACAGGGCGAGCCGCCGGCAGAGGAAGGTGTGCCTTCGATCGCCGATCTGGTAGGCGGGCGCGCGATTCTCGAGCAGTCCGCCCTCGATGCGGCCGAGGCGGCCGAAGCTGCGGCCGCCGAAGCGCGTGCCGCCGAGGAGTCGCAGGGCGAGGAAGGTGCCGCACCGGTCCGCGAAACGGCCGGTTTCTTCGCGCCGCGGCGGGCCTTCGACGCCGAAGCTGCCGAAACGGTGGATCGACCCTATGCCCACCCTGCCGCCGAGCCGACGGATGAGTCCGACGCCGCCGACGGCAGTGACCTTGCCGATGCGCCGGACGCCGCCGATGCCGCCGATGCCGCCGACGCCTCCGACGGCGGCGAAACCGCCGAACGTTCCGGCCGCCGCCGGCGTCGGCGTGGTGGCCGTGGACGGAGCCGCGGTGGCGTCGCCGCCGCGCCTGCGACCGTCGGCGAGGGCGAGGCCCGCCCGGCCGGTGCCAAGGAATCGCCGCGCGAGTGGGAAGAAGAGGACGAGGAGGACGACGACGAGGATCTGGCGCGGCAGCTCATCATGTCGATGCCAGTGGCCGTCTCCTCCCAGCGTCAGGCGCAGGAAGAGGAGCGCAAGATCGCCCTGTTCTGCGACCTCGAGAACGTGGCGCTCGGCGTGCGCGACTCGGAGAGCAAGAAGTTCGACATCAATTTGGTGCTCGAGCGCCTGGTCGAGAAGGGCAAGATCATCGTCAAGCGCGCCTACGCCGACTGGGAGCGCTACAGCGAGTTCAAGATCCCCTTCCACGAGGCGGCGATCGAGCTCATCGACATCCCGCAGCGGCGTTACACCGGCAAGAATTCGGCCGACATCAAGATGGTCGTCGACGCGATGGACCTGTCGTACTCGAAGGAGCATCTCGACACCTTCGTGCTGCTCTCGGGCGACTCCGACTTCTCGCCGCTGGTGTCGAAGCTGAAGGAGAACAACAAGTACGTCATCGGCATCGGCGTCAAGAACTCCTCGTCGAACCTGCTGATCGACAACTGCGACGAGTTCATCTTCTACGAGGACGTCTGGCGCGACCAGCAGAAGGGCCCGGCGCTCACCGGCCTGACCAAGAAGAAGTCCGAGGTCTTCCAAATGCTCACCGAGTCGATCCTCGCTCTGCAGCGTGAGAACAAGGACGTGCTCTGGGGCTCGATGATCAAGCAGACGATGAAGCGCAAGAAGCCGTCGTTCAACGAGGGCTACTACGGCTACTCGACCTTCTCGGAGCTCTTGCAGGACGCCGAACGCAACGGCCTGCTCAAGCTGCGCAAGGACGAGCGGTCGGGGAGCTGGGTGGTCATGGGGTTTGCGAAGAAGCGCTGAGCCGTTTCCTTCACAGCTCGTCGATCTACAGGGACACATCGCGAGATTTGCGGTGTGTCCCTCGTTTTTTCAGGCTCGCGTGTTCGACGGGGGTCGGCGGCGTTCGCGCGATCGTCTCGGTGCTCGGTCGGGACCCCAGTCGATCGGATTTTTT
>JAYTAM010000159.1:0-3883 GCA_043737505.1 Thermoanaerobaculia bacterium | reverse complement strand
CGAACAGTACGGGCGACAATCCCAACACCACCACCGCCCTCGACACCTATACCGATACCTACTCGGTGCTTACCTCGGACTACACCCTTTCGGTGACGCCGCCGACCCTCTCAGTCTGCGCGCCCGCCAATGCGGTCTTCACGGTCAATATCGGCAACTTCGGCGGCTTCATCGATCCGGTGGACCTCTCCGTCAGCGGAAACCCGGGCACGACGACCGCCAACTTCAGCCTCGACCCGGTCACGCCGCCCAACACCAGCACGCTGACCATCGGCAACACCTCCGGTGGCACCGCAGGAACTTCGACGATTGTCGTCTCGACGAGCTCCACGACCGGCCCCAAGACGGTACAGGTGACCTTGAACCTCGCGCTGGCGGCTCCTCCGCCGGCGTCGCTCACCTCGCCGGCGAACGGCGAGATCGGCGTCCTCACCCAGCCGACTCTCTCCTGGACGGCGATCGCGGGCGTGACGAGCTACTTCGTCGAGGTTTCCGACGACCCGACGTTCACCACCGTCGACTACTCGGCGACCGTCTCCGGTTCGAGCCACCAGGTGACCGCGACGCTCACCCCCTCGACGCTCTACAACTGGCGCATCACCGCCACCAACAGCTGCGCCTCGACTCCGAGTGGCGCGTTCACCTTCACCACGGCCAACATCCTCACCGCCTGTAGCGGTCCGGTGACTTTGAACGACTCCGCCGTGGCCTCGCCCTACCCGTCCGTCGCCACCGTCTCCTCCGGCGCAGGCAGCATCGTCGGCATCGACCTCTCGTTCAGCGGTTTCACCCATACTTTCCCGGACGACCTCGACATGCTGCTCGTCTCCCCGAGCGGCCAGAAGATGATCTTCATGTCCGACGTAGGCGGCAGCGGCGACGTGTCGGGCCTGAGTTTCAGTCTCGCCGATGGCGCGGCGACCATCGTGCCTGACTCCGGACCGCTCGCCGCCGGATCGTTCCGGCCGTCGGATGCCGAGGCGTCGGGAACTTTCCCCGCACCGGCCCCTGCCGGCCCCTACAGCAGCGCCGCACCGACCGGCGCGGCGACCTTCCTCGGCACCTTCGGCGCGGCGACGCTGCCCGGCGGCTGGCAACTCTTCATCTTCGACGATGCGGGGCAGGACGTCGGTACCCTCACGCAGTGGTGCGTGAACATCACCCTCTCCGGTTCGATGCCGTTCATCGACGGCTTCGAAAGCGGCAACAGCTCGGCCTGGAGCAATACCGTTCCCTGACCCTGCCGACCGGCGCCGCCCGCAGACCAGGCGGAAGTCGAGGACGTAAGAGACGGCCGATCCCGCGAGGGGTCGGCCGTTCCTTTTCGGGGGCTACGTGCGGGCGATGTCGCGAACGGCGGAGAGCGCGCTGTCGATCTCCCCCGGCACGTTCATGATTCCGGCGGAGAGGCGGGCGTAGGAGAGCTTGTAGGGCGAGGTTGTGGCGTGAATCTTCCGCACGGCGAGCTTCGCCACGACCGCGTCCGGAGTATGGCCGGCGACCTCGAAGCAGACAATGCCCGCGGAGAGCGCCGTTTCGACAGGCGTGTGCACGGTCACTCCGGAAATCCGCGCCAACCCGCGGCTGATGCTGCCATTCAGCTCGTGAATCCGCGAAGTGATCCGCGACCGGCCGATGGCGCGGTGGAAGGCGATCGCATCGGCAATGGCGAACTGGTGCTCGTAGGCGATGAAGCCGCCCGGCGAGACGAAAGCGGCCCGGGTCGGAGGCAGCGGGGCCCGCTCCATCCAGGCCCCGAAAGCCGCTCCTCCGTCGGGGTCGAAGTTCGGTACGGTCGGGCGGATCGCCGGCCAGGCATCGCTCCGGCCCCAGATCAGCGCGGTTCCGCGCGGTGCGAACATCCATTTGTGGGTGGAGGCGACGAAGAAATCGGCGCCGAGGCTGGCCGCATCGACGTTCTCGACCCCGAACCCGTGCACGCCATCGACCACCAGCAGGCAGCGATCCGCCTCGGCACGCCCTGAATTGGCGCTCGCCACCACCTCGGCCATCGCCCGGACCGGCAGCTTCAGGCCGGTCGAAGAATGCACCCAGGTGATTCCGACGACGCGGGTGTTCGGCCGGATCGCCCGTCGCAAGCGGTCGACCATTTCGTCGCTGGAGGCTCTCGAGGAGCCGTCGTGCAAGGCGAGGTAGCGCACCGCAGCGCCCGAGCGCTCGGCCGAGTAGCGGATCGACTCGTGGTGCACATAGTGATCGTGCTCGGTGGTCAGGATCTCCTGATCGGCGCGGATGCGCAGGCCGTTGTAGAGCAGTGCCAGGCCGGTGGTCGCGTTGGGGGTGAGGGCGATCTCCTCGCGCTTGGCGCCCAGGTAGCCGGCGAGCGCCAGGCGGCTCTTCGTCGCCGGGTTGCCGTCACCGTGCGCTGGATCGAAGAGCACTTCGATCGACAGCGGGTTTTCGTCGATGGCGCGTCGATAGCGCTCGATGGCCGCCCGCACCGTCCATGGATGCGAGGCGAGAAAGAAGCAGCCGAGGTGGATCCAGTCGGGTGCGAGGTCGAATTCCGCCCGCACGCGCTCCCACAGGATCTCGCCGCGTCCATCGACGAGCGATGGGCGGGGGTCGCTCGACCGGGTGGGGACGGGCTCCGCCGCGGGCGAACCCAGCGCCGGGGCAGCTCTCCACGGCAGGATCGCGGCGGCAGAACCGGTGGCGAGTGAGGCGAGGAGGCGGCGGCGATCGAGCTTCATGGAAGGCTCCTCCGAGGATGGGATGCGACTCGGAGTCTACCTCTGCGAGGCGCCTCTCAGAGCCGGGCAGGGCTCCTTTCGGCGATCGCCGGATAGGTCGAGGCGAAGGGGGGATTCACCGCCCGCACCTTGGCGAGCGCGGCTTCGGCCTCCTGCGGCGCACCGGCGCGTTCCAGCGCCAGCGCCAGATTGAGCAGGTTGAACAGCTTCAATCGTCCCTCTCCGACGCCCCAATACGAGGCTCGCTCGTCGGCCTCCCGGAAGAGCGCGACCGCCGCCGACGCATCGCCTTCGGCGAGCTTGCGCACGCCACGGGCGTGCAGAGACTCCGCCTCGATCATCCTGGCCCTACCCTTTCCGTAGCCCGCCTTCTGACTCTCGAGGACCGACCGCGCGAGCGCCGCCTCCTCCGCCGCCGCTTCCTCTCCCTTCCCGGCCAGCAGCGCCATGCGATGGAACAGCGGGCCACGATTTCCGGCCTTGCCGGCGCAGCTGGCGAAGCCGTCGCGCCAGGGGGCGTCGAAGTCCCCGCCGATGAAGGCGGCGAAGAACCGGTGCTCGCAGACCAGCGCCTCTTTCATCTTCGGCGGGCAGTTCTCCCCCACCCGCGCAATCACCGGCGGCATCTCCTCTGGCCGACCTTCGAAGACCGCTATCCCGAAGAGGTGTTCGTACGAGGCGCAGAAGTCCGGCCGGATCGCCAGCGCCCGTTCGAGCTCCGAGCGCGCCTCGGCGTATCTGCCGACGAGCGACAGGAGCTCGCCCAGCGAGTCGTGAGGATTCGCCTGATCGGGCGCGACGTAGGCGTAGGTTCGGAACTGCTCCTCGGCGTCGGCGAAGCGCGCCTGGGCCATCGCCATGTACCCCAGATTGTTGCGCGCCAGCACCCAGTTCGGATCAACATCGAGGAGGCGCGCATAGAGCGCTGCAGCTGCCGTCCAGTCCTCGGCCGACCAGGCCTGGCCGGCGGCCACCGACAGCGCCCACGGATCCTGCGGGTGGCTGGCGAGGAAGCGCGCTGAAATCTTCTGCTCCTCCTCGTGCTTGCCGCGGGCCAGCTCGATGAGAAATCGTTCGCGCTCGTTGAGGCGCGAGAGGTCCATCTTCTCGATCTCCTGCCGAAGGCGCTTTCTCTCCTCGTCGTCGCGGACGAGGTCGGCGAGCTGGAG
>JAYTAM010000158.1:0-3885 GCA_043737505.1 Thermoanaerobaculia bacterium | reverse complement strand
GAGGCGCAGCTCCTGGCGCAGCTCCACCACCCCAACATCGCCTCGATCTTTGGACTCGAGGAGAGCGGCGGCGTCAAAGCCCTCGTCATGGAGCTCGTAGAAGGCCCGACGCTCGCCGAGCGCCTCGAATCCGGGCCTCTTACCTTTACTGAAAGCCTTTCCTTCGCGCTGCAGATCGCGCAGGCGCTCGAAGAGGCGCACGACAAGGGGATCGTTCATCGCGATCTCAAACCACAAAACATAAAAGCTTCCAGTGAAGGAAAAGCCAAGGTCCTGGACTTCGGTCTGGCCAAGGCGATGGATGCCACTGCTGGCTCCTCGGCTGCGGATCTCGCGCGCTCGCCGACGTTGATGAACTCGCCCACCTTGACTGCCGCGCACGGCACGCAGCTCGGCATGATCCTCGGGACGGCGGCCTACATGGCTCCGGAGCAGGCAAAGGGACAGGCGGTCGACAAGCGCGCCGACATCTGGGCCTTTGGCGTCGTGCTCTACGAGATGCTCGTCGGCGGGTCGCTCTTCGCCGGCGAGAGCGTCGGCGACACGCTCGCGGCGGTGATCCGGGCCGACATCGATCTCGGTCGCTTGCCGGCAGAAACGCCGAGCTCCATCCGCCAGCTCCTGCGCCGCTGTCTCGAACGCAACGCCAAGAACCGGCTGCACGACATCGCCGACGCACGCATCGTGATCGAAGAGGTCCTCGCGGGTCGGGGCGAGATGGACGAGCCCGCCGCGGGCGGCGCTGCTGCAGCCACGCACTCTTCGAAGCTGCCTTACCTGGTCGCCGCACTCGGCCTCACGGCTGCGGTCGCTGCGGTCGTCGCGCTCGTCGCCCTCTGGCGGCCGTGGGCCGGGCCCGAGGCCGCGATCGGGGTGGCGACGCCGCCCTTTCGTCTGGAGATCGGGCCGCCCACGAACGCGGTCAGCCTCCCGGGCCTCGCGATCTCTCCGGATGGCTCCCAGATCGTCTACGTTGCGCGCAGCCCGGACTCGACCGTCGGCCTCTGGCTCCGCCGGCTCGATTCGTACGATGCCCGCCTCCTGCCGGGGACCGGCGGCGCGCGCTTTCCGTTCTGGGCCCCCGACGGCAAACGGCTCGGCTTCTTCGCCGGCGCGCAGGTAAAGGTCACCGATCTCGTCGGCACGCCGCGCGCCATCGCCCGAACCGGAGCCTCGTCCGATGTCCGCGGCGGCAGCTGGGGCGCGGACGACACGATCCTCTTCGCGCCCACCTTTCGCGGCGCCCTGCGTCAGGTCTCGGCGCGCGGCGGAGAGGTGACCACGGCGGTCGAGCCGCCCGCGAACGGTGAGCTCGGTACCTACCGATTTCCCCAGTTCCTGCCGGACGGACGGCGGTTCGTCTTCTACGGATCGGCCGGCAGCGGCCTCGAGCCGGGAAAGCTCCTCCTCGGCCGGCTCGGCTCGACCGAGGTCAAGACGCTCGGCGACTCCCATTCGATGGCGTTCCCCGGGCCCCGCGATCGCCTGCTCTACGTGCGTGGCGATCAGCTCGTCGCTCAGACGCTCGACCCCGACAAGGAAGAGCTCGTCGGCGATCCTGAGCCGATCCGGGTAACGCTCGCCGGCGGGATTGCGGTCTCGGCCCATCGCTCGTTCTCGGTTTCTCGAGCGGGCCTTCTCGCCCTCCGCCAGGACACGCGGAGCATCACCTTCCCCGGCTGGTTCGATCGCCAGGGAAAGGAGCTGCAGTCGCTCCCCGACAACGGCAAGGCGTGGTGGTACGCGCCGCGGCTCGCACCGGACGGCCGCCGCGTGGCGATCTCCCGCTACGAGGTCGGCGCCCCCAACGGCGACATCTGGGTGCACGACTTCGATCGTGGGCTGGGCACAAGGCTGACGTTTGAGGCCGGCGAGGAGCAGCTCGCCATCTGGTCGCCCGACGGCAAGCAGCTCGCCTTCTCGACGACTCACAAGGGGAAGGCGTACGCGATGTTCTTCGCCTCGCCCGACCGGCCCGGCGACGCGCAGCTCTGGTTCGATTCCGACTTCTACATGCTGCCGGACTTCTTTACTCCCGACGGCAGCGCAGCCGTTTTCGAGCAAATCGGGGCGAGCGGAGAGAGCGAGCTCTGGCGGGCTCCGCTGGACGGCGGTGCGCACCAGAAACTCTTCTCGGATCCCGGGGGAGAGCTCGCCGCCGCGATCTCTCCGGACGGAGTCTGGATCGCCTACTGCTCCGATGCCACGCAAAGGCTTGAGGTCTTCGCCCGCCGGCTGGATGGCTCCGACAGCGCGACCCAGGTTTCGAACCAGGGCGGCTGCCAGCCGGTCTGGGGCCCCGACGGCCGCGAGCTCTTCTTCATCGACGAGCGCGGCATGCTGCTGTCGGCTGCGGTCGAGCCCGGCTCCCCGCTCCGCATCCTGCCGCCACGCGTGCTCTTCGACGCGCATGTCGAGGATGTCACCGACCGCCAGTTCGACGTCTCCCCGGACGGCCAGCGATTTTTCCTCAATCGCCGCTCGGGCGAAGATATCCAGCCGATCCTCGTGCTCTCGGGCTGGGATCGGGGCGAGAGCCAGCGCCTACCTGATTGATGCTTATGTTAACATCACCATGTGAAGAGAACGACCATCTATTTCGATCCCGAGCTCGAGGCGCTGCTCAAGGCCGAGACGCTGCGGCGAAATCAGCCGATGGCGGAGCTGATTCGCGAAGCCGTACGCGAGTACATCGTCCGCTCGCGACTGGCCCATCCCCCAGGTGCCGGTGAGTTCGCCAGCGGTCGATCCGACACTGCGGAGCGCAGCGAGGAGGTCCTCACCGAGACCGGCTTCGGGGCGGCTCACTGAGTGGGGTACTGAGCGGGATACTGAATGGCGGTTCTCCTCGACACCGGGATTCTCTACGCCTACTACGACCGTAGCGACAGGTGGCACCAGGCGGCGGTGCAAGTGATCACCGCCGAGCTCGGCGGCCTCCTCCTGCCCTCGCTGGTCGTGCCCGAAGTCGATCACCTGCTCGGTACGCGGCTCGGGCGAGCCGCTCGACAGCAGTTCTACCGCGGACTCGTCGAGGCGAGCTACCTGCTGGTCGATATCCCGCAGGAGAAGGTGGCTCGCATCCGGGAGATCGACGACCAGTTCGGGGAGCTCGACCTCGGCTTCGTCGACTGCGCGCTCGTGGCCCTCGCCGAAACCACCGGCGTGAAGCGCATCGCCACGGCAGACCGCCGGCATTTCGAACCCCTCGCCCGCGCGTTCGCGTTGACTCTCGTACCGACACCCCCCGAGACGGTGCGTTAGTCTCGAGTCTCGATGATCGGCTCCCGGCTCGGCCCTTACGAAATCACCGCCAAGCTCGGCGAGGGCGGCATGGGAGAGGTCTACCGCGCCACCGACTCCCGGCTCAAGCGCGAAGTCGCGATCAAGGTCTTGCCGGCGGCGTTCATCGCCGACAAGGAGCGCCTGGCGAGATTCGAGCGCGAGGCGCAGGTCCTCGCGCAGCTCCACCACCCCAACATCGCCTCGATCTTCGGACTCGAGGAATCCGGTGGAACGCGCGCGCTCGTCATGGAGCTCGTGGAAGGCCCAACGCTCGCCGAGCGCCTCGAATCCGGGCCTCTTTCCTTTACTGAAAGCCTTTCCTTCGCGCTGCAGATCGCGCAAGCGCTGGAAGAGGCGCACGACAAGGGGATCGTTCATCGCGATCTCAAACCTCAAAATATAAAAGCATCCAGCGAGGGAAAAACCAAGGTCCTGGACTTCGGTCTGGCCAAGGCGATGGATGCCACCGGTGGATCCTCAGCAGCCGAGCTCGCCCGGTCGCCGACGTTGATGAACTCGCCCACCCTGACTGCCGCGCACGGCACGCAGCTCGGCATGATCCTCGGCACCGCGGCCTACATGGCGCCTGAGCAGGCGCGG
>JAYTAM010000157.1:0-3889 GCA_043737505.1 Thermoanaerobaculia bacterium | reverse complement strand
CGCCCGCGCCGTCAAAAAAACTCGTCCACCCACCGTCCAAAGAAGGAGAGGAAAAGCACATGACTCAACCCGTCACCGACGCCCCTGCCTCAGAACTTCCCCCGCGGCTACGCGACGCGAACCTCATCGTAGCGAAACACGCGAAGTGGGCGGCCATTACCGGCCTCGTTCCCATTCCGTTCATCGATTTCGCTGTGATCATCGGCATCCAGGTCCGGATGGTGAAGGAACTCTGCGCGCTCTATGGAGTCGAGTTCCGCGACAACCTCGGCAAGACGGCCGTCACCGCGACCATCGGCGGAACGGTGCCGGTGCTGGTGATGAGCAGCGCGGCCAAGCTCGTGCCGTTTGTGGGCGCGCTCGGCGCGATGGCCTTCACACCGGCGGTTGCGGCGACGACGACGTACGCCGCCGGCTGCGCGTTCATCGATCACTTCGAAACCGGCGGCTCGCTGCTGTCGTTTCATCCGGGACGGATGCGTTCGTATTTCGAACGGCACACGGCCCGGCGTCGGGCCGAGGCGGAAGCGGCGAGGTAGTAACACAAAAGAGAGGAATAGCCATGTTGCCTGTAGTGATCTGGGTCGGTCTCAGCTTGTGCGCTGCCTACTACGGCAGGTTCCGGCGCCTCGGTTTCGTGGGCTGGTTCATCTTGTCGCTCTTGATTTCTCCCTTTATGGCGCTGCTCATCCTCTTCATCACCGCCCCGAAACTCGAGGGGCCGGTGGTGGAGGTCCATGAGCGGAGCGGGCGAAGCTAGAGCGCTCCAGCGGTAGGCAGTAGAGAGGTCAGCGAAAGCTCGACGACGAAGAGAGGTCTAACGGGGTCTCGCACCCGTGCGGGGCGTAGCCTGCCTTTGCGGGTCGGAGAGAGAGGGCAGGGTCAAAGGTCATGGCTGGCGAACCATTCCGAGCACTAACCGATCTTCTCGTCGGTCGGCCAGTTGAGTCGGGCATCCGGTTCATTTCGTCTGCCTCGGAGGAGACGTTCTGCTCTTACGCCGATCTCCATCGCCGCGCGCGTGCTCTGCTCTCGGCACTGCGGCGGCGAGGCCTCGGCCGCGGGCAGGAGATCGTGCTCGACCTCGAAGCGCCGGAGCGCTTCGTGGTCGCCTTTTGGGCCTGCCTGCTCGGCAAACTCGTGCCGGTGCCGCTTCAACCGGCGGGCAATGACGAGCAGCGTCTCAAGCTACAGCGCATCTGGAACATCCTCGAGCGGCCGCACCTGCTCAGCGATCGGCGCGCCGCCGCGCTGCCGACAGAGATCCGCGACCGCTCGACGCAGTTCGACGAACTCGTGGCAGAGGAGAGCGACGATGGTCCGCTCGATCCGATTGGGCCGGACGACGTGGCGTTCATCCAGTTCTCCTCCGGCTCGACCGGCGAGCCGAAAGGCGTCGTCCTCACGCACGAGAACCTCGTCGCGCAGCTACGGAGCTTCGCCGCCAGCGCGCGCTTCGACGAGCGCGACACGTTTCTGAGCTGGTTCCCGCTCACGCACGACATGGGACTCATCGGTTGGCATCTGATGCCGCTGTTCTGCGGTGCCAATCAGTGCCTGATGCCGACGCGCCTGTTCGTCTGGCGGCCTTCGCTCTGGCTGGCGAAGGCGAGCGAGCATCGCGCGACGGTGCTGAGCACGAACAACTTCGGTCTCAAACATTTTCTGAAGCTCTTCGCGTCGGCGGGAGCGGCGGAGTGGGACCTCTCGCCGGTGCGTCTGCTGGTCAACGGCGCGGAGCCGATCTCCGCGTCGCTCTGCGGCGAGTTCCTCCGGTTGCTGGAGCCTCGGGGCTTGAAGCCGGGAGCGATGGCGCCCGGCTACGGTCTGGCCGAGGCGACGCTCGCGGTCAGCATCGCGGCGGACGGCGAGGGGCTCCGGGCGCATCACGTGGAACGGACGGCGCTGAACGTCGGCGATCGCATCCGCGACCCGCTGCTTCCGGCCAGCGGTGTGACGCTGGTCGACCTAGGGCCACCGATCGAAGGGGTGTCGTTGCGGATCGTCGACGAGAACGGCGTCGTCCTCGGCGAGCGAAGCGTCGGCGCGATCGAACTCTCCGCCGACAGCCTCACGCCTGGCTATCACCGCAACGCTGAAGCGACGCGCGGCCTCTTCACACCCGACGGCTGGATGCGCACGGGCGACCTCGGATTCCTCTCCGACGGGCGTCTGGTCATCACCGGCCGCGAGAAGGAAGTCATCATCCAGGGGGGCTTCAATTACTACCCGCAGGACCTGGAGCGCGTCGCCGAGGAGCTGGAAGGATTGGAGCTCGGCAAGGTCGTCGCGTGCGGCATCGTCGATCCGAAGCGGCAGCAGGAGTTGCTCGTCATCTTCGTCTATACGAAGAAGAATCCCGCGGCCTTCGCGCCTCTTGCGCGAGCGCTCCGCGAGCACTTGCTGCGCCGCGGAGGATGGCTCGTCGACCACGTCGTGCCGGTGGCGTCGATGCCGAAGACGTCGAGCGGCAAGGCGCAGCGATACAAGCTCGCCGAGCGTTTCCTGGCAGGAGAGCTCGACGATGTCGTTGCCGCGCTCGCTCTTCTCGACGCGCCCCCGCCGCACGCCGCGGGAGAAACGCGCAACGATCTCCTGCTGCTCCTGCAGGACGAAGCGCGCGCCGTCCTCGGCATCGGCGAGGTGGACATCACGCAGTCTCTTTTCGAGCAGGGATTGGACTCGAGCCGCGTCGTCGAGTTCCAGGCCCGCGTTGGCCGGCGATTGGGCCGGCAGCTTCGGACCTCACTCACGTTCGACCACCCGACGATCGCCGCCCTCGCCGACTTTCTCGTGAGCGGCGATCTCGCGGCAGAGCTTTCGGAGAGACGTTTGTCCGACGAGCCGGTGGCGATCGTCGGCATCGGCTGCCGCTTTCCCGGCGGCGCCGATTCGCCCGCGGAGCTGTGGCGCGTATTAAACGATGGGATCGACGCAATCGGCCCGTTGCCGGCAGGCCGTTCGGATGGCGCATCCGCGTCGACTCTTCCGCGCGCTGGCTTTCTGACGGACGTCGCGGGATTCGATAGCGCGTTTTTCGGGATCTCCGCTCTCGAGGCCGAGTCGCTCGATCCGCAGGCGCGGCTGCTGCTGGAGGTCTGCTGGGAAGCGCTGGAGCGCGCCGGCAAGAGCAGCACGTCGCTGGCGGGATCGGATGCCGGCGTCTTCGTCGGCATCAGCAACAGCGACTACGCGCTGGCGCACTTTCACAGCGGCGATCTGGAGCGCATCGACGCCTACTCCTACACCGGTACGGCGCCTGCGCTGACCGCGGGGAGGATCGCCTATCTCCTCGGGCTGCAGGGACCGGCGATGGCGGTCGACACCGCCTGCTCGTCGTCGCTCGTGGCCGTGCATCTCGCGGTACAGAGCCTTCTTGCCGGCGAGTGCAGTCTGGCCCTGGCGGCCGGCGTGAATCTCATCCTCGCGCCGGAAGGGCACGTCAGTCTCGCCACGACCGGCGCGCTCTCGCCCGATTCGCGGTGCAAGGCGTTCGACGACGGCGCCGACGGCTACGTGCGCGGAGAAGGGTGCGGCGTCGTGGTGCTGGAACGCCTCTCCGACGCACTCGCCGCCGGCGACCCGATCCTGGCGGTGATCCGCGGAACGGCGGTCAATCACGATGGGCGCAGCGGTGGCCTGACCGTGCCGAACGGCCCGGCGCAGGCAAGGGTGATCCGGAGCGCGCTGGCGCGCGCGGGCGTCGCTCCCGAGGAGATCGACTATGTCGAAGCGCACGGCACGGGAACGCCGCTCGGCGATCCGATCGAGGTGCAGGCGCTACAGTCCGTCTTTGCGAATCGGCCGGAGCCGTTGCCGATCGGGTCGGTGAAGACGAACATCGGGCATCTAGAGAGCGCCGCCGGAATCGCCGGCTTGCTGAAGGTCG
>JAYTAM010000156.1:0-8900 GCA_043737505.1 Thermoanaerobaculia bacterium | reverse complement strand
TCTGCGAAACGTAGATGTGCAGGTCGGCGGACGCCACGACGCGGTCGAGCACCGGCTTGTAGGCCTGGGTGACGAACGCCTGCAGCGGATGGGTGACGATCGGGAGTTGGAGGCCCGCCATGTCGGCGATGCGGGTGACATAGCCGCCGACCGCCGAGAGCACCGCGCCGGCGGCGATCTCGCCCCGGTTCGTGAGCACCCCCGCGCAGCGGCCCTTGTCGATCCGCAGCCCGGTGACCTCAACCCCCTGATGCACTTCGACACCGAGGCGCTGGGCCGCCGAGGCGTATCCCCACACGACTCCATCGTGGCGGATGATCGAGCCCGGCGGGTGATAGGCCGCGCCGAGGATCGGCCGCACGCCGCCGCAGGTCATGTCGAGCTGCGGACAGACCGCCGCCACCCCGGGCGCGTCGAGGTAGACGGTGTCGACGCCGTAGGTCTGGTTCTGCAGCGCCCGTTCGCGCTGATTGATGATCTGCGCCTCGGAGTGGGCGAGCCAGAGGAGCCCGCGCTCCGAGCGCAGGAGGTGGAAGTCGAGCTCCTCGGCGAGCGTGCGGTAGAGGTCGAAGCTCGCCTTGTAGAAGCGGATGGTCTCGGGCGTCTTGTAGTTGGCGCGCAGGACCGTGGTGTTCCGCCCGGTGCCACCGGAGCCGATGTAGGAGCGCTCGAGAACCGCCACCCGCTTCACCCCGTGCTCGCGCGCCAGATAGTAGGCGGTCGCGAGACCGTGGCCACCGCCGCCGATGATCACCACGTCGTAGCTCGCCTGCAGCGGACGCTCCTCGAGGTAGACCCGCGGCGAGGTGGACGAGCTCACGGTGTCGAGCCCGGGAACGGCGACTCCGCGCCATCGATCCGCACGGAGGTGGGCGCACAGACCTCGCGCAGACGGCGCTCGAGATGATCGCGCAAGGCGAACGGCACCAGGAGGTAGACGATCCCCGGTAGCAGGAGGAGCTTCGCCGGGCCGCCGGCGACCGCCCCCTGAAGAAAGGCGGGGCGGCGCTCCGGGAGCGGCATCGCCGCCAGCTGGCGGAGCGCCAGAGCTCCCTCTTCGCCCGGCAGGCCGAAGATCGTCCAGCCGTCGCTCTGATCGACCACCAGCCCGCCCGGGTCGACCACCGCGAGATGCGCCGTGGCGCGGCGCAGAATCTCCTCGAGCCGGGGCGGCGCCATGAGCAGCAGCAGTTCGTCCGGCGCTACCCGGCAGAGATGCACTCCCGTGGGCATCGTCAGCGCGTCGAGCGCCCGCGGGTTCGCATGGCATTCGACGATCCCGGCGGCATGGCGGCCGACCTCAAGCACGGAGACGCTCGCCCCGCGGGTCGTAGAACGGCCCGTGCTGCACAACCCCCGGGAGCTCGCCGCGCGTATCGCGCGCGGTGATCGCGAGCGGCGGCGACGCCGCCGGATGGCGTACCCAACCGAGCGCCACCCCTTTCCCCAGGACCGGCGAATAGCGCGACGAGGTGAGGTGGCCGACGTGCTCGCCGCCGACGAAGAGTTGCGCGCCCTCCTCCGGCGCACGCGTCGCGTCGAAGGTGACGGCCAGAAGCGAGCGCTCGCGCGGGATCTTCGACATCCGCTCGAGTGCGCTGCGGCCGACGAAGTCGGGCTTCTCCATCTTGACCGCCCAGGAGGCGCCAACCTTGGCCGGCGTGCTGTCGAAGTCGGTGTCGAGACCGACGATGAAGTGCCCCTTCTCCAGCCGCAGGAGCTTCAGCGCGTCCAGTCCGTGCGGCCGCAGACCCATCCCGGCGCCGCCCTCCGTCAGCGCGTCCCAGAGCAGCGGGCTCTGCCGCGTCGGGTGATGGAGCTCGATCGAGAGCTCGCCGACGAAGCCGACCCGGATGGCGCGGCAGGCGACGCCGGCGACGCGGAGATCGCGGTGACCGCCGTAGGGCAGCGCCGCGGCGTCGATCGGATCGCCGGTCAGCTTCGCCAGCAGCTCCCGGGTGCGCGGGCCGGCGACATGGATGGCGCTCCGCGACCAGGTGAGGTTGGCGATCTGGACGTCGAGCTTCCAGCTCTCCGCCCACTCGCGCAGCCACGACTCGGCGGCATCGGCTCCTGACGAAGTGAAGGTGATGTAGAAGCCGTCCTCGCTGAGCGCGCAGACCAGGCCGTCGTCGAAGATGTACCCGGCCTCGTTGAGGAGCAGGGCGTAGCGGCTGCGGCCCGCCTCGAGGTCGGCGACCCGGCAGGGATAGAGACGCTCGAGAAATGCCACCGCGTCGGGGCCGGCGACCTGATACTTGCCGAGCGTCGAGACGTCCATGAGGCTTACGTTCTCGCGCACCGCCCGATACTCGCTCTCGACGTCACCGTAGTTCGACGGCCGCTTCCAGAAGCCCGTCCATTCCATGTTCGCGCCCAGCGCGAGGTGTCGCGCGTGCAGCGCCGTGTGATATTCGAGCGGCACCCGCATTCCGGCCGCGAGATCCTCGAGTCGCACCGGTCGCGCCGGCGGACGGGCGACAGTCGGCCGGCTGGCGATGGTCACCGCGCTCACCCCTCCCGATGCCGCGACGAAGGCGCGCAGATGCGACTGACAGAGCGCCCCCTGGCAGGCGCCCATGGTCACCGTGGTGTAGCGCTTGAGGAGCTCGGTCGAACGGTAGCCTTCGCGCCACGCCTGGGCGAGCTCGCCCGCCTCGACGTCTTCACAGAGGCAGACGAATCCCTTCGCAGCGACCGCCGGCAGAGGTCGCTCCACCGCCCGCAGTGCAGAGGTGCCCGCGAAGGCGCCAGCGACCGCGATCGTCGAGTCCGGCGACGCCGCGGCGATGCCGCTCGCCTCCGCCTCCGCCACGGTGCAGCCCGGCAGCACGGCTTCGCCCGCCCCTTGCACCGGCTCGGCAATCCCCGGGTGCGCCTGGCGCAGCAGGCCGTTGCGCGGCTCGAGACCGAGCGCCAGCACCAGTGCGTCACAGGATAGGGTCCGCCGGCCGCCGCCGGTCTCCACCACCACCGCGCGCAGCCGGCCGCCGCCCCCGCTCCCTCCTCCACTACCGAATCGCCGACCGAGGGCGGCGACGACCGTGCCGTCGTACAACACCTCGACGCCGACCGGGACGCGTGCCGCCAGCGTGCGCGGGGCAACGACCGCCACTACTTTGCAGTCGCGCTCCCGCGCCGCCTGGGCGCGGAGGGTGTCGAAGTGATCCATCGCCTCATCGGTGGTCGCGACGACGACGAGCCGCTTTCCCGGCGAGAGCCGGGGGACCCCGGCGAGGCGCGCGGCGCCGCGCGCCAGCCAGACTCCCGGCAGGTCGCTGCCGGGAAAGACGGCGTGGCGCTCCACCGCTCCGGTCGCGACGACGACCCGCGCCGGGTGCACGAGGTGCAGACGGTCCTGGCTGGCGATCGGCACCAGCGGCCCTTGATAGAGGCCGATGGCGAGCGCCCGTTCGAGCACGGTCACCGCCGGGTGCCGCAGGAGCTGGGCCCGGAGTGCGTCCACCCGGCTCCTCGTCGGACCGGGGGGAATCCCTTCGCCGATCGTTCCCTCGTCGGCCAGCACCACACTCTCGCCGCGCTCGGCCGCGGCGCAGGCCGCCGCCAGGCCGGCGACGCCGCCGCCCACGACCAGAAGCTCCGGATGGTGATTCAGGCGCTCGCGGTTCACCACTGGCAGGTTCCGCGCCACCGGTCCGAGCCCGGCGATGCGACGGATCACTTTCTCGGCGAGCGGCCAGAGCCAGCGCGGCCGGATCATCGTCTTGTAGTAGAAACCGACCGGCAGGAAGCGGCGGAAGAACCAGAGGATCGCCTGCGCGTCGACTCCGGCCGTGGGCCAGCCGCTGCCGCGCGACACTTTGCGCACCCCGGCTGCCGGCGTGCAGCAGGTGCGCACCGCCGGTTCGCCGTCGACCGTCATCAGGCAGTTCGGACAGTCGCCGGTCAGGCAGTAGAGCCCGCGCGGACGGTGGTACTTGAACGAGCGCGAGAAGGTGCGCACACCGGTGCGATAGAGCGCCGAAGCGACCGTATCCGCGGCGGTCGACTCGACCTTCCGGCCCTCGAAGAGGAAACTGCCCGTCTTTCCGCCGTCGTCAACCGGACTCATGGAGCTCATTGGTCAGCGTGTCGCGTATCGCCGTGTGCCAGCGGCGGCAGCCGGCGTGGTGAAACCAGCGCTCGCTCTGCCGGCCTGAGCTGTTCCGCCGCAGCCAGACGCGCGCGAAGTCGGCCTCGAGTGCGGCTTCCCGGCTCGCCTCGGAGGCGATGGCAGGCAGTTCGACGGCACCGGCATGCACTTCGAACTCGCCACCGAACCAGAACTCGGTGTACGGGCGCGAACCGCAGTTCGGGCAGGTCAGTCGCAATGCCATGCGAGCTCCTCGGGTGATGCCGGAGCATAGTCCTGCCGCCGACTCCGCGTCGAGGGGAGATCGACCTGGACGCCGAATCAAACCCCGAAGTAGCGCGCGTCCGGGTGGTGGAAGACGAGGGCGGAGACGCTCGCCTCGGGGTCCATCATGTCCCCCTCGGTGAGCTCGACGCCGATCTCTTCCGGGCGGAGCGCGGCGAACAGCGGGCGCTGACCGCCGAGGTCGGGGCAGGCCGGATAGCCGAAGCTGTAGCGCTTCCCGCGATAGCGCGCCGAGAAGCGGTCCTGCGGCGTGGTCTCCGGCGGATCCGGAAAGCCCCACTCCGTGCGGAGCTTGCGGTGCAGCCACTCGGCCGCCGCCTCGGCGGTCTCGAGCGCCAGCGCGGCGAAGGTGTGGCTCTTCAGGTACTCGCCCGCATGTTTGAACTGCTCGACGCGCTCGCGCACACCGGCGCCGGCGGTGGTGACAAAGAGCGCCACGTGATCCGAGTCGAGGACGTAGTCGGAAATCGCCAGCCCGTCCACGCCCTCCTGCCGCGGCAGCTCCCACGAGGCGACGACAGAGCCGCTCACCGGATCGAGCAGCGTCAGCGTGTTGCCCGCCGAGCGCGCCGGGAAGAACTGCCAGACCGCCTTCGCCTGCATGCCGCCGTCGCGGGCGACCGCCTTCAACTCGTTCACCACCGCCTCGAGCTTGCGGTACTTCGCATCGCCCTCCTCGGCGAGCTTGCGCACCACGCCGCGCATGCCGAGGTGCTTGCCGTAGAGCATCTGCGGATTGAGCTCTTCCCAGACCGCATCGAGGTCCAGGGTCACCGCATGCCGCAGGAGGTCGGGCGGCGGCGGCGCAGGAAGGTCGCGGCGCACCGCCGATTTGCGCGGTGCGGCGGCCTCGTCGGTCCCCGCGGCGGACGCCGCGGCAACTTCGACATTGTCCTGTTCGAGCAGAGCGCCGATCTCCTGCTCGAGCGCCGGGCGGCTCGCCGGATCCATCAGCCGCTCGACGAGCTTGAGGCCGTGCATGGCGTCCTTGGCGTAAGTGCAGACGCCGCCGTACGCCGCGGCGATCTTGCGGTGGGTGAAGCGCCGGGTGAGCGCGGCGCCGCCGACCAGCAGCGGCGTGTCGATACCCACCGCGGAGAGGTCGCCCGCCGTCACCACCATCTGCTGCGCGCTCTTCACCAGCAGCCCCGAGAGCCCGATGATGTCGGGCCGGTGCTGTTCGACCGCCTGAATCAGCTGCTCCGAAGGGACCTTGATTCCCAGGTTCACCACCGCGAAGCCGTTGTTTGACAGCACGATGTCGACCAGGTTCTTGCCGATGTCGTGCACGTCCCCCTTCACCGTCGCGAGCAGGACCTTGCCGCGCGAGGAGGAGTCGGTCTTTTCCATGTGCGGCTCGAGGAAGTTCACCGCCGCCTTCATCACCTCGGCCGACTGCAGCACCTCGGCGACGATCAGCTTGTTGTCGTTGAACAGCCGCCCGACCTCGCTCATCCCGGCCATCAGCGGTCCGTTGATGATCGCCAGCGGATCGGCGTAGCGCTCCTGCCCCAGCGCCGTCTGTAGATCGGCCTCGAGGCCGACCTTGCTGCCTTCGACAATGGCGCGGGAGAGACGCTCTTCGAGCGGCAGGGCGGCGCGGCTCTCGTCGCTCCGCTTGCCGCTCTGCCCGCTGCGCAGGCGGAAGTGCTCGGTGAACGCGGCGACCGCCGCCTCGCCCGCCGCCTTGTCGCCGAGCTCGAGATCGATCAGCGCCTCGGCGAGGAGGCGGTCGTCCTCCGGAATCTCGGCGAAGCGCGCCAGCCGCTCGGTATTGACGATCGCGGCGTCGAGACCGGCGATCGTCGCGCGGTAGAGGAAGACCGAGTTGAGCACTTCGCGCCCCGAGGCCGGCAGGCCGAAGCTGACGTTGGAGACGCCGAGAATCGTCTTGGTGAGCGGGAACTCCGCCTTGACCGCGTGCACGCCGGCGATCGTCGCCGAAGCACTGCCGAGATAGGCCTCGTCACCGGTGCCGCAGGGAAAGACCAGCGGATCCCACCAGATGTCCTCCGGCGCGACGCCCATCTCCTCGGTCAGGATCTGGTAGCTGCGGCGGGCGACTTCGAGCTTGCGTTCGACGGTCACCGCCATCCCCTGCTCGTCGATCAGGCCGACGACGAAGGCGGCGCCGAACTTCCTCCCGAGCGGCACGACCTTGTCGAAACGGGCGAGGCCGTCCTCGAGGTTGATCGAGTTGAGGATCGACTTGCCCTGGCACCAGGTGAGCGCGCGCTCCATGACCTTGGCGTCGGTGGTGTCGATCATCAGCGGCGCCTTGACGACCCGTACCAGCTTCTCAAGCAAGCCTTCGACATCGGCGAGCTCGTCGCGGTCGGGGTCCTGCAGACAGACGTCGAGGACCTGCGCGCCCGCTTTGAGCTGCGCCCGCCCGACTTCGGCGGCGGCCTCGAAGTCACCGGTGGCGACGATCTGCTTGAAGGCGCGCGAGCCGAGGACGTTGGTGCGCTCGCCGACCAGCAGCGGGCGATTGCTGACCTCGAGCTCGACCGCTTCGATGCCCGAGACGAGCGCATGCTGGTGGTGCGGGATCGCGCGCGGGCGGTGGCTGGCGGCCACTTCGACCAGCACCGCCACATGTTTGTCGGTGGTGCCGCAGCAGCCGCCGACGAGGTTCAGCCAGCCCTCGCCGAGGAAGCGACCGAAAACATCGCGGAAGACCTCCGGCCCTTCGCGGTACTTCCCGTCCTCATCCGGTAGACCGGCATTGGGGACGCAGGCGACGCGCGTGCGGCAGAGCGTCGACAGGGTGCGCAGGTGGTCGGCCATGAGCGCCGGGCCGGTAGCGCAGTTCAATCCGACGTAGAGCAGGTCGGCGTGCAGCAGCGACACCGCGAGCGCCTCGGCGTCCTGCCCGGCGAGCATCGTTCCGGTCGCCTCGATGGTCACCGAGACCGCCACCGGAATTCGCCAGCCCGAGGCGTCGAACGCCTCTTCGATGCCGATGAGGGCGGCCTTGATGTTGCGCGTGTCCTGGCAGGTCTCGACCAGCAGGTAGTCGGCGCCGCCGGCCATAAGGCCGAGCGCCTGCACGCGGAAGTTCTCCGACAGCTCCTCGAAGGTGATGCCGCCGGTGACCGAGATCGCCCGCGTCGTCGGCCCCATAGCGCCGCAGACGAAGCGCATCCGCCCGGGCTGATCGAACTCGGCGCAGGCCTCGCGTGCGAGCGCCGCCGAGAGCCGGCTGATCTCGAACGCCTTGTCGCTGAGACCGTACTCGCCCAGGACCAGCGGCGTCGAGCCGAACGAGTTGGTCTCGACGATGTCGGCGCCGGCCGCGAGGTAGAAGCGCGAAAGACCGCGGACGACCTCCGGCCGGGTGATGCAGAGATTCTCGTTGCAGCCTTCGAGGGCTGCGCCGCCGAAGTCCTCGGCCGTCAGGTCGAAGCCCTGAAGCGCGGTGCCGGTGGCGCCGTCGAGGACGAGAATGCGCTCGTCGAGGGCCTCGAGGAGAGCTGCCGTCCGCGCTTCGGTATCGGCAAGGGCGGGCACCGCCGGCGGTGTCGGCGCGCCCATGGTGGTCGGCTCGGTCATATACGCTCCAAAAACAAAAAACGCCCGTGATCATCATCACGAGGCGTCTTTCGCTTCAGACACTTCGTTGCCGCTTTCGCGGCCGCATCCCGGCGACCTTCCGCCGGCTGGCACCTTGGGTGTCTTCCCCAGGTTGCCGTGCCCAGTGAGTTCCTGGGCCCTCGTGATGTACGCCTAGATTACGTCAACCGCCTGCTCCAAGTCAAAAAAACTCGTGACAGTTACCGGTTTCTCTGTGTCCCGTGCCGCGCCCCCGAACCTGGGCGTCAGAGAAACCGGTAACTGTCACGAGTTTTTTTACAGATACCCCAGAGACCGCAACCGCTCGACCTCTTCCGGAGTGAACGGCTGCGCCTCCACCACTCCCGGTACGGGCGCGGTCATGCGACGGCGAGCCGCTTCGAGCGCCAACCGGCGAATCTCCTCGAGCCGCAGCGCATCCGCCTCGCGCCCCGGCAAAAGATCGACGAGCTCACCCGGATCCGACGCCAGATCGTAGAGGGCGCGCGGGAACTCGGGGGTCGCCAAGACGAGCTTGAGGTCGTCGACGCGCACGGCGTCCTTGGAGATCATCAGCCGCGCGCCACGGCCGGGAGGCTTGGCGAGGTCGTGCCCGGGAAGGTCGTCGGCGGGAAGGCCGAAGTGGGCGAGGATCGTCGGCGCGAGGTCGAGGGCGGTCGAGAACCGGTTCGTCGTCACGCCGGCTCCAGTACCGCCCAACGCCGCCGGCCACTTCACCAGCAGAGGCACTCGCAGCGTCTCCTCGTGCGGCGTGGTGTGCAGGAAGTAGCCGTGCTCGCCGAACGCTTCGCCGTGGTCGCCGGTGACGACGACGAGGCTCTCGTCCCACAGGCCGGCGCGCTTCAGGTCGTCGAAGAAGCGGCCCAGGTCCCGGTCCAGGCTCTCGACCCCACGGTCGTAGAGCCAACGCACGATCTCGCTTTCGCGCTCGATCGGCGGGATCGCC
>JAYTAM010000155.1:0-8911 GCA_043737505.1 Thermoanaerobaculia bacterium | reverse complement strand
CCAGGGTCGGGGCGCGATAGCTCTGGCCCTGGGCGCGGAAGATCTCGGTCCAGGCGTCTTCGGTCGAGGCGAGCACGGTGGCCGCGAACTGCCCCTGTTCGTCACTGGGCGCGCCGGTGGGAGCCTGGGGGGCGTTCGGATCGACCGTCGCCTGTCCCCCGCCGATGACGTCGAGCAGCTGCTGCGGATCTTGCCCGGTAAAAAGTGCAAAAAGCAGGACGAGGAGGGCAGCGCCGCCGCCGATCGCCATTCCTCCGCGCGCCGGTGTCATACCGCGCCGGTCTTCCATCCTGCCGCTCTGCCGCTCGCCTTGCCATTTCATCGCCGTTCTCCTTGACCCTGCTTTGAATCCGACGCTGGGTTGCCTGCGACTGAATGCGAATTCTACGCCCGCTTCGGAGCACCAGCCGCCAGGGGACGGGGTGGAGGTGAAAGAATGGCGCAATGTCCGTACGACCCCTACTGTCCGAGCGCCTCCCGGCGCATCCCGGCGCCTCCGCGGAGGAGCTCCTCGACCGCTTCGTCACCTGGGCGGCCGACGCCGGATTCACCCTCTATGCCCATCAGGAGGAGGCCCTGCTCGAGGTCTTCTCCGGCAAGCACGTGATCCTCAACACGCCGACCGGTTCGGGCAAGTCGATGGTCGCGCTCGGCATGCATTTCAAGGCGCTTGCCGAGGGCCGGATCTCCTTCTACACCAGCCCGATCAAAGCGCTCGCGTCGGAGAAGTTCTTCGCCCTCTGCGACGATTTCGGCGCCGCCAACGTCGGCATGTTGACCGGCGACGCCTCGATCAATCCGCAGGCGAAGATCCTCTGTTGCACCTCGGAGGTGCTCGCCAACATGGCGCTGCGCTCCGGCGATCAGCTGGATGCTCCCTACGCCGTGCTCGACGAGTTCCACTACTACTCGGACTCCGAGCGCGGCTGGGCCTGGCAGGTGCCGCTCATCACTCTGCCGAAGACCCGCTTCCTCCTCATGTCGGCCACGCTCGGCGACATGACGCCGATCGCCGAGCGCCTCGAACGCGCGACCGGCGTCCCGGTCGCCAACGTGACCTCGGCCGTGCGGCCGGTGCCGCTCGACTTCGAGTATCAGGAGACGCCGCTCCACGAGACGATCGAGACTCTCCTCGAGCTCCAGCGAGCGCCGGTCTACGTCGTCAACTTCACCCAGCGGGAATGCGCCGAGCTCGCGCAGTCGCTCACCTCGATGGGGATGACCTCGCGCGACGAACGGGAGGCGATCCGCGCCGAGCTCGGCGACTTCCGCTTCGACACTCCGTACGGCAAGGAGATCCGGCGCTTCCTGACCTTCGGCATCGGCGTCCATCACGCCGGCCTGCTGCCCAAGTACCGGCTCCTGGTCGAGCAGCTGTCGCAGAAGGGGATGCTGAAGGTCATCTGTGGCACCGACACGCTCGGCGTCGGGGTGAACATCCCGATCCGCACCGTCGTTTTCTCCAAGCTCGCGAAATACGACGGCGAGAAGGTGCAGATTCTCTCGGTGCGCGACTTCAAGCAGATCGCCGGCCGCGCCGGGCGCAAGGGCTTCGACGACCGCGGCTGGGTGGTGGCGCAGGCGCCCGAGGAGGCGATCGAGCGCAAGCGCGCGGCGGCCAAGGGGAAGAAGGGGAAGAAGGGTCCTACGCCCTCGCAACCCCAGCGCGCGGCGCTCAAAGGGGCGCGGGGACCCCGGGGTTCGGGCAAGGGCGAAGTCACCTGGACGAAGGAGACCTTCGAGCGCCTGATCCAGAAGGCGCCCGAGACTCTCAAGTCGCGCTTCCGCATCACCCACGGCATGGTGTTGAACCTCCTGCAGCGCGACGAGGAGGCGAACGACCCGAATCGCAAGAACTTCGCCTCGCTGCGCGAGCTCATTGCCGGCAGCCACGAAGAGGACTCGGCGAAGAAACGCCACCTGAAGCACGCCGCCGTCCTGGTGCGCTCGCTGGTGCGGGCGCGCATCCTGGTCCTCCAGCGCGATTCGCGGACTCCTTACTACTGGGTGATCGTCAACCCCGATCTGCAATTCGACTTCTCGCTCTACCACGCGCTGTCGCTCTTTCTGGTCGAGATGGTGCCGCTCCTCGAGGCCGAACACCCGACCTACGTCGGCGACCTCCTGACCCTCGTCGAGTCGGTGCTCGAGAACCCCGAGATCGTCCTGCGCAAGCAGACCGACCGGGCGAAGCAGGCGGCGCTCGCCGAGATGAAGTCGCAGGGGGTCCAGTACGAGGAGCGGATGGAGAAGCTCGAGGGGATCTCCTATCCCAAGCCGCTCGCCGAATGGCTGTTCGGAAACTTCGACCGCTTCGCTCGCATGCATCCCTGGGTGGGCGACCGCGAGATCGAGCCGAAGTCGATCGGCCGCGAGATGTGGGAGAACTACGCCTCGTTCAACGACTACGTGAAGGCCTACGGCCTCGAGCGCAGCGAGGGCGTTCTCCTGCGCTATCTCTCCCAGCTCTACCGCACCCTGCAGCAGAACGTGCCCATCGTCGCCAAGACCGAAGCGGTCGAGGACGTCCTCGGCTTCTTCCGCACCACGATCGAGCTCACCGACACGAGCCTGCTCGAGGAGTGGGAGAGCATGCTCCACCCCGAGCTCCTGCTGAGGAAGCGCGAGGAGCGCGAGAAGGCGGTCGAGGCGATCTGGGTGCGCGAGCTGGTCGAGAATCCGAAGGTGTTTGCGGCCCGGGTGCGCTCGGAAATGCACCTGTTCGTCCACGCGCTCGCCGGTCGCAACTGGGAGGAGGCCGCCGAGCGCATCGCGCACGAGCTGCGGCCTGCCGACGGCGAACCCGCTGCCGGCGAGTGGGACGCCGGCCGTCTCGAAGCGGCGCTGGCGCCGTTCTTCGAGGAGTACACCGACCTCATCACCTCGCCGGAGAGCCGCCGCCACCATTGGACACAGATCCGGCCGGTCGGCGACAAGCAGTGGGAGGTTCAACAGACGCTGATGGACCCGCTGCTCGACAACTTCTGGGGCATCCGCGCCCGCGTCGACCTGCGGCGCGCCACCTCGGTCGAAATTCCCTTGCTCCGGATCGAGTCGATCGCGAAGTAAGCGGACGTGCCGGGCTAGGGCGCGGTGGTGAAGCCGAAGCTGACCGGGGCGGTGAGCCGGTGGCCGCTCCCATCCTCGATCGCCTCTTCGGACAGGGTCACGTGCAGCGTCTCGTCCCGCGGCAGGTCGGCGTCGCCTTCCCAGACCAGCCACCAGCGATCGCCGTCGTAGGTCGTCTGGCCGGGGAGCAGGCCGCTCGTTTCACCGAGCACGGTAATACCTCCGGACTTCAAGGTATGGGCGTCGAGCGGAGCCGAGAGCGCGAAGGTGATGCGCACCCGGTCGGCCGCTACGCGCGCACCGTCGGGAGGGAAATGCGAGGTGACGACCGGGATCCGCTCCGGACCGGCGGAGACCCAGCCGCCAGGGCCGTAGATCGGCGAAGCCGCTGCATCGAGCGAGATCCAGAACACGGCATCGAGAACGCCCGGCGGCGGGGGGATCGACGGTAGCGGAGGCAGCGGAAGGTCGTGGGTGTCGAGAAAGATCGCCAGCGCCACGGCGGCGATGACGCCGGCGACGATCAGGCCCTTGTCGACATGTTCGAGAACCGTGTCGACTTCGGTGACTTCGCCGGCGAGCACCTGGACCGTGCGCGCCTCCTCGTCCAAGGGAACGGCATGGCCTTGGTCGTCGAGCCGTGCGGGGAAGCGCAGCCGGTACTCCCCGGGCGGCAGGCCCATGACACTCCAGGCCGGCTCGAGCGAGCGGAAGACCGGCACGAAGCGTTTGCCCTCCCTGCGATCGAGCTCGATGAAGAGGCCGCGCGGTCCCGGTGTTCCGGCCTGTTGCGCGTCGTCGTCGGCGAAGACCTGAAGGGCGATGCCGCCCATGTCGCCGGCAGCGTCGGCAGCGCCGCCAGCGCCGCTGCCAGGGGCGCCCGACATCGGGCGATGGCGCGTCTGGACGGAGAGGCAGGAGTTGAGCACTAGCGCCGCCACAGCGAGCGCCAGTTGTCGGCAGAAGAGCGAGCGATTCATGGCGGCGAGTTTTGCATGTCCTGTGCCGGGGGTCTCCTCGCGCGGCGGCGCCGGACGGTCTCTCCGCCTCAGCCCGCGCGCAGCGCTGCCGCGGCCGCTCGCCCGGCGACCGTGCCGCTCGCCCAGGCCCACTGGAAGTTGAAGCCGCCGATGCGCCCGTCGACGTCGAGGACCTCGCCGCAGAGGTGCAGACCCGGGCAGGGACGAGACTCCATCGTCTCGAGGCGGACCTGATCGAGCGGGATTCCGCCGGCGGTCGCTTCTGCGTGCACGAAGCCGCGGTCGCCGAGGATCGGAATCTCCTGCTCGAGAAGCGCCTTGAGGAGCGCCTGGCGCTCTTCGCGTTTGAGCCGCAGCGCGTTGGCGGAAGGATCCAGGCCGGCGGAAAGCAGAAGGGCGTCGGCGAGCCGGTCGGGCAGCTTCTCGGCCAGCCAGCGTCCGAGGCTTCTACGGGCGAGTAGCGAGAGCTCGAGCGTGAGGTTCTCCGCCGTCGCTTGCGGGAGGAAGGCGACGACGAAGCGCGCCTGCGGGTCGGCTTGACGTGCGGCGAGGAAGTGGCGGCTGGCGTCGAGGACGACCGGACCCGAGAGGCCGAAGTGAGTGCAGAGCAGGTCGCCGGCAAAGGCGGCGAGCCGCTTTCCGCCGGCGCCGCGAACTTCGATGCGCGCCGGGACGGCGATTCCCTGGACGGTGCGCAGCCAGTGCTCCTCGGGCACGACGAGCGGCACGAGCGACGGAAAGATGGTCGCCGTGGTGCTATGGCCGAGGGCGCGCGCCAGGAGATATCCGGAGCCGTCCGAGCCGCTCTTCGGCAGCGCCTGGCCCCCGGCGGCCAGAATCGCTCTTCGCGCCGTGACGTCGCCCCAATCGCCGGAGAGCGCGAAGCCCCCTGCCGCGCGCGCGATCGAGCGCACCCGGCGCGGGTAGAGGAGCTGGACGCCGGCATCGCGCGCCTCGCGCAACAGGGCTTCGAGGACGGTGCGCGCCTTGTCGGTCGCCGGGAAGAGCTTGCCGGTGGCCTCGCGCTTCAACTCGACGCCGATGTCGCGAAAGAAGTCGACCGTCTGCGGCACCGGCAGCTCACGCAGAACTTTTGCGATCGAATTCTGCGACGCGCCGGCGAAGTCGGCAGCCGAGACCTCGAAGTGCGTCACGTTGCAGCGCCCGCCGCCGGCGACGAGGATCTTCGCGCCCAGGGAGCGGGCGCCGTCGAGGAGCAGAATTCGGATCCCCGGAGAGCGACGCGCCGCCTGAATCGCGGCCATCAACCCGGCGGCACCGGCGCCGACGATGGCGAGATCGACGTCGTCAGCCATCGGAATGTCTTGTCATCGATCTCTTATACCACTGCGGGCGCGTGCAGCCTGAACTTCTGCATTCCCGCCCGTGTCCGGTCTTTGCCCGAAAGTTCCGTTTGAGTTTACAGGCGGCTCAGAGCCGCAGCCGATCGAGAACATACCCGGAACCGGAGGCTGACGTTGACCATTCGAACTGTTCCCATGCTTGTACTGCCGCTATCCTTGATTCTTCTGGCTGCGCCGGTCCCCCTTCGCGCCGCCGACGCGGTGGTCGGCAGTGGCAGCGCAGCCAGCTGCGACGAGGCGGCTCTCGACAGCGCCGTCGCGACCGCCAACAGTGGCGGCGGCACGATCACATTCTCCTGCGGCGCCGACCCGGTGACGATCGCGCTCTCGGGCGCCAAGACGCTCTCGGCGACGGTGACGCTCGACGGCGATCGTCTGGTGACTCTTTCGGGAGGCGGGACGACGCGCCACCTGACGGTTTCCGCCGGCGCCGTGGCGACGCTGCGCGAGTTGACACTCCGGGACGGCCAGGCGGCCGGCGGCGGCGCCATCCTTCTCGCCTCCACCAGCGAGGTCCACCTCTTTCAGACGGAGCTGATCGGCAACCGCTCGACGACGGACGGCGGCGCGATCCACGCCACCGGCGCCGTCGTCCACGCCTTCAACAGCCGGATCGCCGACAACGAAGCGGTGGGAGCGGGCGGGGCCATTCATCTCACGGGCGGCCGCCTGGATCTCTCCCTCGTTCTGCTGCATGGCAACGCAGCCGGCACTGAGGGCGGCGCGGTCGCCATCGCGGGTTGCAACCAGCTGGCGGTCATACAGACGTCGATCGACGGCAACGCCGCCGGTGGCGAGGGTGGGGGGCTGGACGTCTCCGGCTGCTCGGGTTTCATCGATCAAAGTCAGGTAGTCATGAACAGTGCCGTCGGCGCAGGCGGTGGCATGAACCTGCGGAACAGTTCCGCCGTCGCTCTCAACTACGTCACCGTCGGCCGCAACGTCGCCGCCGAAGGGGGCGGCCTCTTCCTCTCTGCCGGCACCTCGTCGGTGCAGCGGCAGGTCACGCTGTCGAACAACGAGGCCGATGCGGTCGACGCTCGAGGCGGCGGCATCGCCAACCTCGGGACTCTGTTGCTGGAGAACGCGACCGTGTCGGGGAACCTCGCCGCCGGCTCGGGGGGCGGCCTGCACTCCGAGGGGTCGACCACCCTGCGCTTCACGACGATCGCCTGGAATCAGGCGGACGTCGGCGGCGGACTCGCCTCCTCGGGCCCCACCCTTCACCTGCGCAACGTCATTCTGTCGGCGAATGCGGCGACCGCGAGTGGCGCCGAATGCGACATCACGACCGCGCTCCCCGACATCGCTGCGAGCCTCTGGCAAGGCACGACGTGCGGTGAGTTCGCGACCAACGGAAACCACCCGTCGACCGATGCGCTTCTGAGGCCGCTGGGCTTCACCTGCGTTCCCGGCACCTCGGGAGAGCTCACCCGCACCCACGACCTCGACCCCGCCAGTCCGGCGATCAACGCCGGTATCACGCTGGGGGGCGGCAACGCGTTCATGGACCAGCGCACCGTATTTCGTCCTCAAGGGGGCGTGGTCAACGACATCGGTGCGGTGGAGTACGTTCCGACGGCCTGTCCCCATCTGTTCGTCGACGGCTTCGAGCGCGGCAACACCTTCGCCTGGACGAACACCGTCGGCTAGCGATCGGTCTCTCCGCGTGTCCGCGTGTCCGCGTGTCCGGATGTCAGCGCGGCTCGCGCCGTCGACGCAGCGAGAGGCCGGCTGCACCAGCGAGCGCCAGGGCGAAGGTGCCCAGGCCGATTCCGTCGAGCGCCGGGACCTCGACGATCGAGCCTCCGCCCTCCTGCGTCCAGGTGCCGCGAGTGAAGGTCGAGGCGAACGGATCGAGGCTCACGATGCCGCACGGGTCGGCGGCGGCCAAGCCGCTGCCGACGAGGTCGGCACCGCCGAACGGCTCCGCCAGCCCCTGACTGTGGATCGAGTGTTGCGGGTTGCCCGGGTTGTAGGGCGACTCGCGCAGACCGATCTGCCACTGGGTGATCCAGCCGGCGCCGTCGGTCGCAACTTCGAACGAGCACAGGAAAGAGTCGGCGAGCTGGCGCGTCTCGACCTCATCCGCGAAGGAGAAGCCGACGATCGCCGGCGTGATGTCGGTGAGCGGCAGGAAGGGCGGCAGCGGGTTGGAGAGCATCAGCGAGCCGGCCAGGTTGCCGCCGAGGGCGTAGGGAGAGCTTGCCGTCGCGTAGGGATCCCCGGTGTAGCGGTAGAGCGTCGGCGCGGAGGGCATTGGATGATCGGTCTGCCAGGTGCCTTGCGCGCCGGAGGCCGCCATCGGAGCGAGGGAGATGCCGTCACAGGGGCCGGGCGGCGCGGTGCCCGTGCCCACGATGTCGATGCCCTCGATCACACCGGGCTGGCCGGAGCTCGTGATCGAGTGCTGCGGATCTCCAGGAGTGTACGGCGATCGTCGCAAGGCGATGCGCCAGGCGGTGATGTTGCCGGTGCCGTCGGTCGCGACCTCGAAATTGCACAGGAACGAGCTCGGTAGGGTGCGCGTTTCGATGCCGTCATCGAAGGCGAAAGCGATGATCGCCGAGGTCACGTCGGTGAGCGGTAGAAACGCCGGCAGAGGCCCGGCGAGGGTGAGCGATCCCTGCAGGGATCCGCCCGGGCCGTAAGGCGGGTCGGCGGTGGCGTAAGGGTCTCCCACGTAGGTATAGGTGGTCGGATCGGGAGGTAGCGGCAGGCTCGAGCTCCAGCTGCCCTGCGCCGAGCTCGCAGCCCCCGGGGCGAGAGCCATGCCATCGCAGGCCCCCGGCCCGGCGACGCCCGTGCCGACGAAGTCGTTGCCGCTCGGAAACCCCACCGCGCCCTGGGTAGCGATCGAGTGATGCGGATCGCCGGGATTGTAGGGCGAGCGCCGGAGCGAGATCTGCCAGCGGGTGATCTCTCCGGCGCCGTCGGTCGCCACCGCGAAGCTGCAGAAGAACGAGTTGCCAAAGGTGCGGCTTTCGACTCCGTCGGAGAACGAAAAACCCATGAGCGCCGGCGTGACGTCGGTGAGCGGCAGGAAGGCGGGCAGTGGATTCGCAAACGTCACGCTGCCGGCGAGCGCGCCGCCCACGACGTAGGGTGGGGTCGCCGTGGTGTAGGGAGCTCCGCTGTAGGTGTAGACCGCCGGGTCCGAGGGCAGAGGTTGGTCGGAACCCCAGCTTCCCTGCGCAAGGCTGTTCGCCCCCGGCGTGAGAGCGATTCCGTCGCATGGGCCCGCTCCAGCTGGCCCGGTGCCGACGAAGTCGAGGCCGTTGATGATCCCGACGTTGCCCGAGCTGTCGATCGAATGCTGGGGATCTCCGGGCAGGTAGGGCGATCGCCGCAGGACGATGTGCCATTGGGTGATCGCGCCGGCGCCGTCGGTCGCGACCTCGAACCTGCAGATGAACGAGTCGGTGAGCCCCCGTGCCTCGATTCCGTCCCCGAAGCTCATCGCGACGAGCGCTGGGGAGAGGTCGCCGAGCGGCCGGA
>JAYTAM010000154.1:0-3918 GCA_043737505.1 Thermoanaerobaculia bacterium | reverse complement strand
CCACCGAGGATGCGGCGCTCATCCTGGAGAACGCCAGCAAGGTGGTCATCGTGCCGGGCTACGGCATGGCGGTGTCGCAGGCGCAGCACCGGGTGAAGGATCTCTACGACGTCCTGACCGCCAAGGGGATCGACGTCAAGTTCGCCGTCCATCCGGTCGCCGGCCGCATGCCCGGGCATATGAACGTCCTGCTCGCCGAGGCGAACCTCCCCTACGACTGCCTCGCCGAGATGGAAGACGTGAACCCGGATATGCCGCAGGTGGACGTCGTGCTGGTGATCGGTGCCAACGACGTGGTCAATCCCGCGGCGCGCTCGGACGAGAAGAGCCCGATCTACGGCATGCCGATCATCGACGCCGACAAGGCGCGAACCTGCCTCGCCATCAAACGCTCGAAGAATCCCGGCTTCGCCGGCATCGACAACCAGCTCTACTTCATGGACAACACCCTGATGGTTTTCGGTGACGCCAAGCAGGTCGTCCAGGGCATCCTCTCCTCGCTCAAGGGCGAGGGCGCCCGTCACTAGGAGTCCGTCGCAATGCTCAACCTTCCGACTCGCCGGTTACCCGCAGGCCGATTCTCGCGCGCTGTCCTCCTCTTTCTGCTCGCGACGAGAGTCGACGCCACGAGTTACACCATCACGACGTTCGCGGACGACGCCGTGAACAACGGCAACTGCACACTGCGGGAAGCCCTGCGCGCCGCGGACACCAACCTCGCGGTCGATACCTGCCCCTCGGGCGGTACTGCGGATACCATCAACCTGCCGACCGGAACCTACCCGTTCTCGGGCGGGGAGTTCCTTACCGCGGCCGGCAGCCTCACGCTCCAGAGCCAGACTCTCAATCCGTTCAACGTCTCCATCGATCTCGCCAACGCCGGCAATTTCCTCTATCTCCAGGGCGGTGGCTCCTTCACGCTCGACGGCCTCGAGATCAAAAACGGGCTGGCTCCGGGCCCGTTTTTCACCGGCGGCGCCATTGAGGCTCATGCGGTCTCGCTGGAGATTCGCAATTTCCGATTCTTCTCGAATGACGCGACCCTAGCCGGCGGTGCTCTCTACTATCAGTCGTCGGGAGCCACGAGCCTCTTCGTGCACAACGGCGCTTTCATCTCGAACGGCGTTCTCGGCAACGCCTCGAATGGCTCCTCGGGCGGCGCCGCGCACGTCGGCGTCACGAACGGAGCCGACGCCGACTTTCGCGACGTGACCTTCCTGAGCAACTCCGCGGCATCCGCCTCGGGCTTCGCGGTCGAGGGGGGAGCGCTCCGATTCGACATGGACTCGAGCGGCAGCATCGCTTCCTGTGCGCGATGCAACTTCCAGAGCAATTCCGCGGTTTCCACGGCTTCGGCGGGTGCGACCGGGGCGTTCCGCTCGACGGCATTCAACGGTTCGAGTGCCCAGCTCTTCGATTGCCGCTTCGTGAGCAACTCGGCGACCGGCACCGGGGCGGCGCTCAAGGCCGCGGCGCTCAAGGCCGGCAGCAACTCCGGAGCCGCGCTGGTGCTCGAGCGTCTCTTCATCGACTTCAATGGCGGCGCCGCGTCCGATTCCGCCACCTACGATGTCGTGCTGGACGGCTTCGGCGGCACCATGGCACTCTACGATTCGCAGCTCACTTTCGGCGCCGCGGGCGGGCTCAACGTGACCACGAACTCCACCGTCGCGCTCGGGCACCTGACGATCGCGGACTACCCCACCGTGGGTGCTCTCCTGGTGGCCAACGCGGGGCAGATCCTTCTGCAGAACTCGATTTTGGCGTTCAACACGTCCAACCTGGGCACCAGCGGCAACGTCTCCCAGACGACGAATTTCGTCGGTGGCGACCCGCTCTTCCTCGACGAGCCGAACGGCGACTATCACTTGAGCGCCTCGTCCACCGCAATCGGCGGCGGAACGAACGGCGCCGTGAGCGTGCGGCTCGCCGATCTCGATCATCGCGGGCGGAGCGTCGGCGCCTCGACCGACATCGGCTGCTACGAGTTCGACGGACTCTTCGCGGACGACTTCGAAGTCCGCGACACCGGCTCGTGGTCGTCCACGACGCCTTAGCGCTACCACCTGATAGCTTTCGCGAGTGCCAACTTCGCATCCTGAGCAGCCGGCGGAGGTCTTCCTGATCCGCCTCGGCCGTGCCCTGCACGAGGCCGGCTTCTCCGCGCCGCAGCTCGAGTCGGCCCTGGCCAGCGTCGCGGAGCGCCTCGCGGTGCCGGCACAGTTCTTCTCCACTCCGACCTCGCTCTTCATCTCGTTCGGCGAGGGGACAGCCCAACGCACCCATCTCGAGCGCGTCAATCCGGCCGGTATCGACCTCGGCCGGCTGGCCGACCTCGAGGCCTTGCTGGACCGTGTGCGGGACGGCCGAACGACTCCCGAGGCTGCGAGCGCCGAGATCTCCGACATCGCGCGCCGGCCGCGCCGCTACAGTCGAAAGCTCACCTATCTCTGCTGGGGTCTCGCGTCCGCCACCAGTGCCGTCTTTCTCGGCGGCTCCCTGCGCGAGGTCGCCGTCGCCGGCTTCGTCGGCCTGGTGACCGGCCTGTTCGCCTTCCTCGCCGAGAGCCGGCCGGCGACGGAGCGCCTCTTCGAGCCGGCCGCAGCCGCCTTCGCCGCCTTCACTGCGGCGGTGGTCGCGCAGGTTGCGCCGCCGCTCTCGGTCTACATCGCCACGGTTGCGGGTCTGATCGTCCTCCTGCCGGGGTACTCGCTCACCATTGCGCTTTCGGAGCTCGCGGCACGCCACCTCTCTTCCGGTACCGCGAGGTTCGCCGGCGCGCTGGTGACATTCCTCATGATCGGCCTCGGCGTCGCGATCGGTGGCCGCCTGGCCTCAGCGACTCTCGGCGCCCTGGTCGCGTCGACTGGCTATAGCGCTGCAGCCGGCCCGGCAGCAGCTACGGCGGCCGCGGCGGTTGCGCTAGGTCCACCCACCTGGCTCCAACTCTCGGCGCTTCTGCTCGCTCCGCTAGGCCTATCGGTGCTATTGCGCGCGCCGCGCACCGAGATCCCCTGGATCGTCCTCATCGGCGCGATGGGCTACTTCGCCGGCAGGTGGGGCGCCGAGATGCTCGAGCCCGAGGTGGGCATGTTCGCCGGCGCCCTGACCGTTGGACTCGCCAGCGGCGTGTACGGGCGCCTGCGCCGCCTGCCGAGCTCGATTCCGCTGGTGCCGGGCATTCTCATGCTGGTCCCGGGCTCGATCGGCTATCGCAGCCTCACCGCCCTGCTCGCCGAGGAGGTTGTGCCGGGAATCCAGACCGCGTTCCGGATGCTTCTCGTCGCGGCGTCGCTGGTCGCCGGCCTGCTGCTCGCCGCCGCACTCACCGTCGAACGCCGGGATCGCAGCGGGCGGAGCGACTCTCTGCCGAATCCGCGCTAAGGCTTGGCCGGCGCGGCCGCCGGCTTCGACTTCCGATAGAGCCCGTCGAAGGCGCTCGTCCAGCTCTTCCCGCCGTCGCTCGAGATCTCCCAGTGCTGGCGGACCGTGCCGTCGGGGTTGGGCGTCCAGGTGATCCGGCTCGTCTGCTCGCCGCCCTGTGGCCCGGGCTGCTTGCCTTCGAGCACCATGCTGGCGCCGCGCATGCCGCCTTCGAGAGCCAGCAGTCCGCCCTGGTTGTCGACCCAGGTCTGATGCCAGAGCTTGCGGGGGGCGTCGTACATGTTGAAGCTCGAACCCTCGTACTGGCCGCCACCTGCCCAATACTCCTCGCGGATACCGCAGGCGCCGAAGAGCTTCGTGATGCGGCTCTTGTTCGACGGCTTTCCCGGCACCTCCACCTGCCATTCGCCCAGCCAGAAGTCGAACTGTCGATGCTCCGCGGCGGTGCAGGGCGCCGGAGGCGTTCCTCCGGTCTGCGCACTGCCGGGTCCCGCAGCGGCGCCGAGGAGCAGGAAAACCGCGAGCACGGTGTGC
>JAYTAM010000153.1:0-20359 GCA_043737505.1 Thermoanaerobaculia bacterium | reverse complement strand
CGAGGCGCTCCGACAACCGCTCGAGGAGGGTCAGGTAACCGTCGTGCGGGCGCGCGCCTGGCTGCAGTTCCCCGCCCGCTTCACCCTGCTGGCGGCGATGAATCCCTGCCCCTGCGGCCATCTGGGCGATACGCGGCGGGCATGCCGCTGTCCGCTGCCGGCGATCGAGCGCTACCGCGCACGCGTCTCGGGACCTCTCCTCGACCGCATCGACCTGCACGTGGACGTCCCGGCGATCCGCCTGCAGGAGCTCCGCGAGCGGCCGCAGCAGAGCTCGGCCGACCTCGCAGCCCGGGTCCTCGCCGCGCGGGAGCGGCAGCGTCATCGCTTTGACGCCGGGGATCCGAGTCCGGTCAATGCAAGCCTCTCCGCGGCGGCGATCTACCGCGAATGTCCCGTCGCACCGGCGGGACAGGCTCTCCTCGACGCCGCTTTCGAACGCCTCGGGCTCTCGGCCAGGGCGCTGCACCGGGTGCTCAAGGTCGCGCGGACGATTGCCGACCTCGCAGCTGCGGAGCGCATCGAACCGGCGCACCTCGCCGAGGCCATTCAGTACCGATCCCTCGATCGCAGGCTCGGAAAGTAAAGGTCGGATAAATGCTAAACAACCATTTTCTTGAACTGCGGTTGACAGGAACGGTTCAGCCGATACAATTCTCCGGATTAAGCGCTCAGCTGTTGGTCGCCGATCCGGCTCCATTTCCTAGAGACGAGAATCGCATGCACTCGAGACATTACACGCTGATTCTGGTTCGCAACGAAGGATCGCGCTTCCGCAAGTGGCGGATGAGCCAGCTCCAGCTCCTCGCCCTCGCAGCCGTCGTCGGGCTCTTCACCCTCGCCGCCGCCTACTCCAGCTGGTCGGCCTTCTCGTCACGCGTCAACCGTGGCGAGCTCGCCCGGCTTCAGGACGAGAACGAGACGCTTCGTCTGACCAACCAGTCGTTCGAGAACCGCCTGGACGGCCTGCAGTCCCGCCTGTCCGACTCCGAGGATCGCACGCGCAAACTTGCCATCGTCGCCGGGCTCGAGAATCTCGGTGCGAGCTCCGAAGCCGGCGTCGGCGGGCCCCTGCCGACAGAGAGCCTGGAGGACGCCGCCGAGGCTCAGCTCGCCGCGGTCGAAGGGCGTTCGGAGTTCCTCAACCAGACTCTCCAGCAGGTCGAATCGCGCCTCTCCGACAATCTTCGGCTGATCTCCTCCACCCCTTCGATCGCCCCGGTCCGCGGTATCTATACCAGCACCTTCGGCTATCGTCGCGACCCGATCACCGGTCAGCGCGCCTACCATTCGGGAGTCGACATCTCGGCTCCTCCGGGCAAGCCGGTGAAGTCCAGCGCCGATGGCGTGGTGACCAAGACCGAGCAGTACGGCGGCCTCGGTCGGGCGGTATTCGTCGCCCACGGTTTCGGCATCACGACGGTTTACGGCCATCTTTCCCGCATCAACGTGACGCCCGGCCAGCGCATCGAGCGCGGCGCCATCGTCGGCCTGGTCGGCAACTCCGGCCGCTCGACCGGCTACCACCTGCACTACGAGGTGCAGTTGAACGGCGAGCCGACGAATCCGCTGGCCTACATCCTCGATCGCGCCGACGGCGCGCTCTGAGTCGATTCGGTCCGGGCCACCCGGACCGCTCTGCTAGAATCCGGATTCGCCCTCGCGCTCCGCGACGGCGCCTTCTCCGGATGAAAATCACCGCATGCTGAACAGAGTCATCACGAAGGTTTTCGGCAACAAACACGAGCGCGACGTCAAGCGCCTGCTGCCGATGGTCGCCTCGATCAACGCCCTCGAACCGGCGATGCTTTCGCTTTCCGACGAGGCGCTGCGCTCCAAGACGGCGGAGTTCCGCCTCGAGCTCGCCGCCGGCAAGACCCTCGACGACATCCTCGTCCCCGCCTTCGCCGTCGTCCGCGAAGCGGCCCGCCGGGTGCTCGGGATGCGGCACTACGACGTCCAGCTCATCGGCGGAATGGTGCTCCACCAGGGAAAGATCGCCGAGATGCGGACCGGCGAGGGCAAAACCCTCGTCGCCACGCTGCCCAGCTACCTCAACGCGCTCGCCGGCAAGGGCGTGCACATCGTCACCGTCAACGACTACCTGGCACGACGCGACGCTGAATGGATGGGCCGCATTCATCAGTTCCTCGGCCTCACGGTCGGTATCGTCCAGCACGACGTCTCGGACCAGAACCGCCGCGCCGCCTACCTCTGCGACATTACCTACTGCACCAACAACGAGCTCGGTTTCGACTACCTGCGCGACAACATGAAGTTCGACCTCGCGGCGATGGTCCAGCGCGGGCACTTCTTCGCCGTGGTCGACGAAGTCGACTCGATCCTCATCGACGAGGCTCGCACGCCGCTCATCATCTCCGGCCCGTCCGAGGAGTCGGTCGACAAGTACTACCAGATCGACAAGGTCATTCCCAAGCTCGAGCGCGGCGAGGAGACCACGGACAAGGACGGCAACAAGAGCTCGACCGGCGACTTCCTGGTGGACGAAAAGGCGCACACTGTGGCGCTCACGGATCAGGGCGTGGGGCACGTCGAAAAGCTCCTCGGAATCGAGAACCTCTACGACATCGAGAACATGGATCTGATCCATGGCATCAACCAGGGCCTGCGCGCGCACTATCTCTACCGGCGCGATGTCGAGTACCTGATCAAGGACGGCCAGGTGGTGATCGTCGACGAGTTCACCGGCCGCATGATGCCCGGGCGCCGATGGTCCGATGGCCTGCATCAGGCCGTCGAGGCGAAAGAGGGCGTCAAGATCGAGCGCGAGAACCAGACGCTCGCCACGATTACCTTCCAGAACTTCTTCCGCATGTACAAGAAGCTCTCGGGCATGACCGGCACGGCGGTGACCGAGGCCTCCGAGTTCGAGCACATCTACAAGCTCGACGTCGTCGTCATCCCGACCAACCGCGACATGGTGCGCGCCGATCGTCCCGACCTCGTCTTCCGCAGCACGCGCGAGAAGTGGGAGGCCACGGTCGAGGAGATCGAGGACTGTCACCAGCGCGGGCAACCGACGCTCGTCGGTACGCTGTCGATCGAGAAGAGCGAGATGCTCTCCGGGATGCTCAAGCGCAAGGGCATTCCGCACGTCGTTCTGAACGCCAAATATCACGAACGCGAAGCTTCGATCGTCGCCCAGGCCGGGCGCAAGGGGTCGGCCACCATCGCCACCAACATGGCCGGCCGCGGCACCGACATCCTGCTCGGCGGAAACCCCGAGGGTCTGGCGCGCTCCGAGGCCGATCCGGCGACCGAGCCCGAGGCCTACCAGGCAGCCTATGACCAGTACCTCGTCACCTGCGCCCGCGAGCGCGACGAAGTTCTCGCCGCGGGTGGCCTGCACATCATCGGCACCGAGCGCCACGAATCGCGGCGTATCGACAACCAGCTGCGCGGCCGCGCCGGCCGCCAGGGCGACCCGGGCTCCTCCCGCTTCTTCATGTCGCTCGAGGACGACCTGATGCGTCTCTTCGGCTCGGAGCGCATCCAGGGTTTGATGGGCAAGCTGGGCATGGAAGAGGGCGAGGCGATCGAGCACGCGATGGTTTCGCGGGCGATCGAACGCGCCCAGAAGCAGGTCGAAGGCAGGAACTTCGAGACCCGCAAGCATCTCCTCGAGTACGACGACGTGATGAACAAGCAGCGCGAGGCGATCTACAAGCTGCGGCGCGACATCTTCGACGGCAAGGAAGGTCGCGACTACGTTCTCGGCGTCTCCAGGGACATTCTCGAGACGCTGGTTGCCACCCACTGCCCGGAGAAGACCGAACCCGAAGAGTGGACGCTCTCCGAGCTGGTCAAGGACGTCCTGGCCTACTTCGACATCGATCTGTACGCCCGCGGCATCAAGCTGGAGGAGATGACCTCAGCCGATATCCTGGAAGAGGTCTGGACGATGGCGGAGGCCAAGTATCTCGACAAGGAGGCTCGCCTGGGACCAGAGCTCCTCCGGATGCTCGAGCGTGACGTTCTCCTGCGCTACGTCGATCTCGCCTGGAAAGATCACCTGCTGGCACTCGACCATTTGAAGGAAGGGATCGGCCTGCGCGGGTACGGCCAGCGCGATCCGCTCCAAGAGTACAAGAAGGAGAGCTACGAGCTCTTCCAGGCGCTCAAGGAGCGGGTCGAGGACACCGTCATCAAGACCCTCTACCGCATGGAGCCGGTTTCGGAGCAGCAGCTGGAGGAGGAGCGCCTGCGGCGTGAGCGCGCCGCGCCGCCGCAGCGGCTCGTCTTCTCCGCTCCGCAGGGCGTCTCCGCCGGCGCCCCTGCGCCCGCCGGAGCGCCGGCGACGGCCGTCCGGCCGGCCGTTCCGGGAGGTCCTCCGGGACGCCCCGGGCCGCCTCCGGCGCCACAGCCGGTTCGCGTCGAGGACAAGGCAGGCCGCAACGACCCCTGCCCCTGCGGCTCCGGCAAGAAGTACAAGAAGTGCCACGGAGCCACCACCAGCGGCGCTGCCTAGCGCCGTGGGCCAGTCCAATCGCGCCGCCTGGCAAGAAAAGCGCTGACTGGAATCGGGGTCGGATCGACCCGCTCCAGCCAGCGCCGCATACCGTTGCATTTCGCGGCCCGGAGCCGCGCGAGCGTTACGGCTTGACGCGCTTGAGGACGATCTCCATGGTTCTGAACTCCTTGCCGTCCTTCGCGGTATCGAACATCTCCATGCGCTCCTGGTCCGCGGCGGGCCAGCTCACCACGATGCGGTTCTTCTTCTCCTTGCCGGTCATCGGATCGACGTACGTGCTGTTGTAGCTGCAGCCGCGCTTCGGGTCCGCGTCGCAATTGCCGGTGCTGGTCATCACTCCGGTGCTGAAATTGTCGGTCCAGGTGGACCAGTGCTTGCCGCTGGCGTTGTCGTAGCCGTTCATCCCCATGCCTTCGAACGGCATGCCCATCATCGTGCTCGTCCAGTGATCGATCAGGACCCTTCCTCCCAGACCCATCTTGCGTTCCGAGTGCGCCTGGCTGACCTGAGGCGCAGCTCCCGGCGCGTCCCACATCGAGGCCGTCCCTTCCCAGACGCCGGTCTTGGTCGCCATTTCCGCGTGCTGCTTACCCGGGGTCATCGCCTTCATCCAGGCCTCCATCTGCGCTTTCTGCTCGGGGGTCATGGGCTTCTCGCCCTCGCCCTGGGCCCGCGCCGGGGCCGCCATCGCCACCGCAACGACCAGCACCAATCCACTCATCGCACTCGCAAGTCCGCCGTGCTTCTTCATTGTCCTTCTCCTTTCGGCGGCGCTCTAGGGCCCGCCTGACTTTGATATCTTACTTGCGGCGGACGCGGCGGCCTCCCTCCCCTCTCCTGCCACCCAAAACATGAGCGAAACCCACACCCCGCCCCTCGCCCTGACCTTCGACGACGTCCTGATCGAGCCCGGCTATTCGACCGTGCATCCCAACGAGGTCGATCTGCGCACCCGGCTGTGCCGCGAGATCTACCTCAATATCCCGATTCTCTCCGCCGCCATGGACACGGTCACGGAGTCGCGCCTGGCGATCGCGCTCGCCCAGGAGGGCGGTCTCGGGATCATTCACAAGAACCTGTCGATCGACCTGCAGGCGGCGGAGGTCGACAAGGTGAAGCGCAGCGAGGCCGGGATGATCGTCGACCCGGTGACCATGCGGCCCGAGCAGCGGATCTCGGAGGCCCTCGAGCTGATGGCGCACTTCAAGATCTCGGGCGTACCGGTCACCGACGAAGAGGGGCGGCTGGTCGGCATCCTCACCAACCGGGACCTGCGCTTCGAAAGCAACCTGAACCGCCGCATCGCCGACCTGATGACCCGCGAGAACCTCGTCACGGTGCCCGAAGGAACGACACTCGACGAGGCCAAAGCGCTGCTCCACAAGCACAAGATCGAGAAGCTCCTGGTGGTCGATCGCGCCGGCGGCTTGAAGGGTCTCATCACCGTCAAGGACATCCAGAAGATGATCGAGTACCCGCGCGCCTGCAAGGACGAGCTCGGCCGCCTGCGGGTGGGCGGCGCGGTGGGAGCCTCGGGCGAGTATCTCGAGCGCGCCGCGGCGCTGGTCGACGCCAAGGTCGACCTCCTGGTGCTCGACTCCTCGCATGCCCACAGCAAGGGAGTTCTCGATGCCGCGACCGTGCTGCGGCAGCGGTTTCCCGATGTCGCCCTGATGGTCGGCAACGTCGCCACCGCCGAGGGTACGCGGGCCGCCATCGACCACGGCGCCGACGCGGTGAAGATCGGCATCGGGCCGGGTTCGATCTGCACCACCCGCATCGTCACCGGCGCCGGCGTACCGCAGATCACCGCCATCCAGCAGTGCTCCCGTGCCGCGGCCGAGCGCGACATCCCGATCATCGCCGACGGCGGCATCAAGTTCTCCGGCGACCTCACCAAGGCGATCGCGGCCGGCGCAGGCGCCTTGATGATCGGCTCGCTCTTCGCCGGTACGGAAGAGAGTCCGGGCGAGACGATCCTCTATCAGGGTCGGACCTACAAGGCCTATCGCGGCATGGGCTCGCTCTCGGCGATGGCTCGGGGCAGCGCTGACCGCTACTTCCAGGAAGGCGAAGCGAGCCTTTCGAAGCTCGTCCCCGAAGGGATCGAGGGCATGGTGCCGCACAAGGGAAGCGTCCACTCGATGCTGCCCCAGCTCACCGGCGGCCTGCGCGCCGGCATGGGTCTCGGCGGCTGCGCCACCATCGACGAGCTGCGCACGCGCGGCAAGTTCCTGCGAGTCACGGCGGCGGGCCTCAAGGAGAGCCACGCCCACGACGTGGTGATCACCAAAGAGGCTCCGAACTACTGGGTCGACCGCTGATTCCGGCGCCGCTTATCTAGCGGCGACGATCTCCATCCTGCAGGCGCCTCTCGAGCTCTTTCAATCGGGCCTCGAGCTCGTGCATCCGCTTCTCCACCTCGGCATCGACACGCTGCTGATAAGCGCGTATCTGATCCTGGAAGTCGTCGCTTTCGAGCAGGCGCCCGAGGCGCTCGAGCGCCGGTCCCACCTCCGGCAGGGGTGTCACTCCGGGCGCCGCAGCAAGTGGCGGAACTCCGGGAATCGGCGGCGTCGGCGGAAAGATCCACCGCCCGACATCGACCGCTGCCCGTTCGCGCCGTTCGAGCTTCGCCTCGACCACGCGCTCGCTGCCGTCGCGGACGAGCTTCAGGACCAGCACCTCCCCGGCCTGCCGCGAGCTCACCTCGCCCGAGAAGCCCCAACTGTCGTGGACCGGTTCATCGCCGATCCGGAGCACGACGTCGGCCACTTCGAGACCGGCTCGCGCCGCCGGGCTCCCCGGCTCGACGCGGCCGACCATGACGCCCAGCTCGCGTGGAGCGCCGAAGTGCTGGCGGAGCTCAGGCGTGAGGTCGACGAGCTCCACACCCAGGTAGCCGCCGGCGAGCCGCGGTGCCCGCGGAGCTCTCGGCGCGCTGGGCGCGGCCGGCGGCGCTGGCGGCGCCATGGCGGTGCGCGGCGCGCGCGGTGCCGGCGGCGGCTCCGGGGCGGGAGCGACTTGCGCGGTGCCTCCCGCCGGCAGAGTCCCCATGGAAAGGACCATCAGCGCGCAGGGCGCGAACTTCGCGAGTCGTCGTCGATTCATCCGGATCTCCTTGTTTGCGTCACGGCGGGTGCGATGGCCGAGCCGGCCGGCACGGTCGAAAGGTCGAGGTAGTGATCGGTGGCGGCATCGCCGCCCAGCGGAATCAACGGACGGCGATCGGCGAGCTCGCGCAAGGCGTCCAGGTCGCTCTGCAGCCGGCGATGCTCGTCGACCAGCGCGGTTCGGCGCGCGGCGCGATTCTGCGCCGCCTCGTAGCTCGTCAGCCCGAAGCCCAGGACGACGGCTCCAAGCGCCGCCGCGACGGCAAACCCGCGTCGGTGGACGGTCTTCCGCCGCGCCGCGGCGGCCGCCGCGCGCGACAGCACCGCGGCGCCGAAGCCGGGACCGGCGACGGCGGCAGGCAGCGCGCGGATGGCGTTCGCCATCTCCGGCGGCACGAGATCTACTTCCCGGTCCGGTTTCAAGAGGGAACTCCTTTCCAGTAGGGAGTGAGGCTCGCCCGCAGGCGTTCACGGGCGCGGAACAGACGGGTCTTGACGGTCGCCGGGCGAAGTCCCAGCAGACCGGCGATCTCCGCCACTGACCGCTCTTCGAGCGTCGCCAGAAGGAGGGGCGCCCGGAAGGCGACCGGCAGCTCCGCGACGGCGCGGGCCAACTGCGCTTCGGCCTCTTCACGCAGCAACCTCTCGCCGGCTTCGGCCTCCTCGGCCGGTTCGACGCCGGGCGCGCTCCCGGTCCAGCCGAAGCGCGCCAGCCGCCCCGAGAGGAGAGCGTGAAGGCGGACGCGACGGCGGCGCTCGCTGCTGCGTGCGAGACGGGTACCGATGCAGTAGAGGTAGGCCTCGAAGCGCCCTTCCTCGCGATAGCGGCGGGCCGCGAGCCAGAGCCGGACGAAGGCCTCCTGGGCGATCTCTTCACCGCGGTCGCGGTCGCCGACGAGTCGCGCGAGGTAGCGCACCAGACGATCGCGATGGCGCTCGACCAACTGGCCGAACGCCGTCCAGTCGCCCTCCTGTCCGAGCGCCATGGCCCGAGCGTCGGCGAGCGGGGCGGGGTCGGATTCGGCGGCGGACAAGGCGGACTCGAGCGCGTTCACTATCCCTACCAACGCGCGACGATGCTTTCGGTTCCCGAAGGCCGTGTCAGTCGGGCGGCTGAGGCAGCCAGACGAGGCCGACGCGCGTGAGCTCGATGTCGGCTTTCCGGGGCTTGAGTACCTTCGAGGTCAAGACGATCGCCTGCGGGTCGGTGCGCCGCTCGACCTCGGCCACCGCTGCCGCGAGGTCGGCGTCGAGCTCGGCGATGCGGGCCCCGACCGCTTCGACGCCCTCTTCGGCGAGGTCGACATCGCGCGCCTCCTTCATCGAGCGCGAAGCCGAACGCACCGAGGTGGCGGCGCGCGAGAGCGTCGCCGAAGAGAGCTTCCGGCGGCCGAAGAGCGCCCCGGCGACCGCACCGAAGACCGAGGCGGCGGTAGACATCTTCTGCGCCGTCGCCTGCGACTTCTGGTCGGAAACCTTGGTCTCGGCGCGACGCTTCCGTTCGTCCAGGGCGGTGAACCTCGCGGCAAAGCGTGCCTTCACCTTGTCGATCTCGCCATCGCGTCGTTCGCGCGCACGGTCGGCCAGGCGGGCGCGAAACGCCCCCTCACTCTCCCCCGGGCAGGAGCTCTCCCCCAGCTCTCGGCTCGAGTAGACGGTCAGCTCCTCGGCGCGCGACAGGTAGTCCCTGAACGATTTCGCCCAGCTCTCGAAACTCTTTGCCCGCGTCGCTTCGGGTGGCAGGCTGGCGAAGCGGGCCGCCTCTCCGGCAGGTGTCGCAGGGCTCTCGGAGAGCTCCTCCGCGGGGATGGCGGCAGACGCCGCCCAGTCGACCAGGAGCGCCTCGCCGGAAGCGATCGGCAGCGCTCGTGCGACTTCTCGGGTGAAGCTCCAGCCGGCGTCCGCGCTCTGGAAGTGGACTCGACCCTGGCCGAGAATCGCCGCCGAGTAGCCGGCGACGCTGCCGACGAACTTGCCGGCCGGACGCCGGAAGAGCACCGGAATCTCCGCCGGAAGGATCGGCAGCCCGCCGCCGACCCCGCCCTCCCGACCGGAAGCCCGAGTGGACGCCGTGCCTGCGGGCTGCGCCGCGGCGACAGGGCTCCCGGCAGGGCTGGCAGAAACGCCGCCGGCCGAGCCGACGGTCTTGAGCTTGCGAATCTGGTCGCGGGTGAGCGGGCCGGCGAGATACGACATTGCCCAGCGGCTCTCGAACAGCACCGGCTTTTCCTCGTGCACGTTGTGCATCAGGAAGCGGCGCTGGGCCAGTCCGGCTATGAGTCGGGAGATCTCCTGACGGTCGATGCCGCCGGCGACGCCCTCGAGGCCGTCGAGAACCCGGGCCAGGTCGCGCTCGGTCTGCAGGCGCCCGAGCAGCCAGGTGCCGATGTTCGACAGCGCCTTGTAGTCGAGATCCACCGGATTCTGGGTCGCGAGAACGACGCCGAGGCCGAAGGCGCGCGCCTGCTTGAGCAGCGTCAGCATCGGTTTCTTCGACGGCGGGTTCTCCGTCGGCGGCAGGTAACCGTAGATCTCGTCCATGTAGAGGACGGCCCGCAGACTGCTCGTGCCCGGCCTCGTCCGCATCCAGGCGATCGTCTGGTTGAGCAGCAAGGCGACGAAGAACATCCGCTCGGCGTCCGAGAGATGGGCGATGGAGAGCACCGCGATCTGCGGCCGGCCGTCGCCGGTATAGAGCAACTGCTGCACGTCGAGCGGCGTCCCTTTCAACCAGACCTCGAAGCCCGGCGCCGCCAGCAGCGCGTTCACCGTCATCGCCAGCTCGAAGCGCTCCTTGGCCGGAAAGAAGCTCTCGAGCGGCAGCACGCCGATCTTGTCGAGCGGCGGCTTCTGAATATCGGCGATGAGCTGCGCCAGGTCATAGCTTCTGCCCTCACGCCAGGCGCGATCGAGCAGCGACGAGACCAGAATGTGCTCGCGGCTGCGCAGCGGATCGCCGGAGATGCCGACGAGGCCGAGGAGACTCGTCGCCGTCGATTGCACCCGATCGCCGAAAAGCTCGCCATCCTCCACCAGTTCGGCGGCCGGCGCCGCGAACGTCGCCAGAATCGATATCGGCTCGCCGGCGTTGCTCCCCGGGGTGAAGATGCGGAAGTTCGCCGCCGCCTTGAGGCGGCGGATGCGCTCGCCGTCCTGGCCCCAGGAGGCCAGGCCCTGCTTCCACTTCGCCGCCTCTGCTGCGGCGTGGGCGGGCAGGTCGAGGCCCTTGCGCCGCGCCTCCTCCTCATGTACCCAGGGCTCGAAGTCGGCCGGCGCGAGATCGGGAAAGGTCAGCAGAAGATTGGTGAGATCCCCTTTGGGATCGATCACCAGCGCCGGCACGCCGTCGATCGCCGCCTCCTCGAGCAGGGCTATGCCCAGCCCGGTCTTGCCGCTCCCGGTCATCCCGAGGCATGCGGCATGGGTCACGAGATCGCGCGAATCGTAGAGCAGCGGCTCGTCCATCGTCTTTCCGGTCGTCGGATCGACCGGCCTGCCGAGATAGAAGAGTCCCAACTTCTCGAAATCCTGCATACCGCCCCTTTCAGCGAAACGAGAGATTCAATCCCAGGCGCGCGGGTCCAGCTCGTAGGGCAAGGGAGTCAGGAGCTCCACCGACGCCTCGCCGAGATGGACCAGATCCTCGAGACGGATGCCGTAACCTTCGCCCGGATCCGGATCGTACAGTCCGGGCTCGAGGGTCAGCACGTCGCCGGCGGCGAGGAGCCCCTCTTCCTGCGCCTGGCGCTTGAAACTCGGATACTCGTGCAGCTCGTAGCCTACGCCATGCCCGAGGCCGTGCACGTAGCCGTGCAGGGTCCCGGGCGCGGACAAAGGGGTGGCGTAGCCGCGAGCGGTGAACGCGTCGCAGACGGCCTCCTGGAGGTCCCAGCCACGCGCTCCCGGGCGCGCCCCGGCATGCGCGAGCCGGAGCGCATCGCGCACCGCGGCATGGGCCGCGGCGATGCGCGGCGGCGGCTCGCCGACGCAGAACGTGCGGGTGCAGTCGGCGAACAGGCCACGGCGCGGAAAGAGATCGACGACCAGCGTTTCGCCGGCGCGGAGCGCCCGCGCGGGATCTCCGGAGTTGTGCGGCACACCGCCCTCGCCGCCAGGGGCGACGATATTTCCCCGCGGCTGCTCCAGGCCGGCGCCGGCGAAGATGCGTGCGATCTCGGCTTTGAGGCGCGCCACGCTCACCGCCTCGCCGTCGAGCTCGAGCGTGCCGATGCGCAGGCTGGCGGCAGCCAGCAGACGGGCGACATGCCGCATCGCCTGACAGGTGACCGCGGCGACACTCCGGATCTCCGCCAGCTCCTCCTCGGTCTTGTTCTTGCGGATGGCGAGAAGGCCCGGGCCTGCCGAGACGAAACTCCAGCCCTCGCGACGGAGCTCCTCGAGGACCTCGTGCGCCAGCCCGAACGGCAGCCGGCCGGCGAGGGCGATGCGGCCTGGGGCGACTCCCGAGCGCTGCAGGGCCTGGGCGAGGACGTTGGCGTGGAAAGGGCCCGGTTCCGGGCTGTCGCGCGACCAGCGGGCGACGTCCAGCTCCTCCGGAGAGAGGAGCTCGAGGCCGGTCGCCGCGGCCTCGTCGCGCTCCATCGGCGTGAAGTAGCCGAGCCGCGGCGCCTTCTCCGGCCCGACCACGACCAGCGCCTCACCGAGTTTCGCCGGATGAACGAAAAAAGAGCGCTCGGGGTCCTCACCGGCGGCCGAGAGCAGCACGAGCGCTTTGGCATCGAGCGCTCCGAGAAGCGCGCCGAAGCCGGCGGTGCGCCGCTCCCGATCGCCGGTCAAGTCGATGTCAGATGTGGTCGGCGACGAGATTCTTGAACATCGCCTTCGGCATCGCGCCGGCGGCGCGCTCGACGACCTCGCCGTTCTTGAACAGGACGAACGCCGGGATGCTCGAGATGCGAAACTGCATCGCGAGCTCCTGATTCTCGTCGACGTTCACCTTGGCGATGCGCAGTTTTCCATCGAGCTCGTCGGCGAGCTCGTCGAGGACCGGCGCCACCATCCGGCAGGGGCCGCACCACGAGGCCCAGAAATCGATCAGAACCGGCTTGTCGGACTGCAGGACGGCGGACTGGAAATTCTGCTGGTCGACCGTCACGATCTTGCTGCTCGCCATTGCTTTCGTCCCTTTCTGTTGAACAACACTGCTCTTGCACGGGCGCGGAGCCATCCAAGCCATCCAAGCCATCCAAGCCATCCGAGCGATCAGGGCCTGTCGCCCACCTGGCTACCCCCATCAGAACGCCGGAGAAGCGAAAAGTATTCTCGGCTCCCTTCGACGTCCCGGCCGATCTGGGCCGAGAGCTCCTCGACCGACGGGAACAGCATCTCATCCCGCAGCCGCTTGTGGAAGAAAAGTTCGACCCGTTCGCCGTAGACCTCGCGGTCGAAATCGAGGATATGGGTCTCCACGGTCAGCCGCCGGTCGCCAGACACAGTAGGCCGGCTCCCGATATTGGTCACCGCGCTCCACTGCCGCGGCGGGTCACCCTCCCCGGAGAAGGCGATGCTCGAAGCGTAAACCCCTTGTAATGGAATGAGTTCACCCTCCGGCTGGAGATTGGCAGTCGGCCAGCCGAGGCGCCGCCCGAGGCGTTCGCCGGCGACGATGAGGCCGGTCAGGCTGTACGGCCGCCCCAGAAGCTCCCAGGCCACTCCGACCTCCCCGCCCGCCAGAGCCCGTCGGATCCGGGTCGAGGAGACCGGCTCCCCGCCCGAGCGCTCCTCGTCGAGTCCGACGGTGGTGAAGCCGAGCTCGTCGCCGAGCCGGGTCAGGAGCCCCAGGTCGCCTTCCCGATTCCTGCCGAAGGCGAACTGGCGTCCGACGAAGAGCTCCCGCATCTCCAGCCGGGCGCACAGGAACTCGCGCACGAACGCCTCGGCCCGGGTGGCGGCGAAGGCCGGAGTGAAAGGGATGACCGCCATCAGGTCGATGCCGGAAGCCGCCAGCAGGCGGCTCTTCTGCTCCCGAGTGACGAGCGTCGCCGGCGCCTGGTCGGGCGCCAGAACGGCCAGCGGGTGGGGCTCGAAGGTCACCAGGGCCGCCGGCAGGCCGAGCTCGCGCGCCCGCGACGTCACCCGCTCCAGAACGGCGCTTTGGCCGCGGTGGATACCGTCGTAATTGCCGATCGTGACGACCGCAGGGTGGGGCAGCTCACACGGCGCGAGAGCGTCGGCGACGACCTGCATCGCGCTCAGGCTACCGAGGCCGCGATCTCGACTCCGGGGGTGTTCACCGGGCCGACGATCCTGCCGACCAGATCGCTGGCGAAAGCGTCGGTGATCTCCACCCGGGCAAAGGTACCGGCCGGGGCGGAGCCGTCGTTGATCAACAGGCGGCCGTCGATGTCCGGGGCCATGCCGTGATGACGGCCTTCGAGCAGGTGTTCGGTCTCGGAGGAGACGCCTTCGACCAGCACGTCGAAGGTCCGGCCGACGAGGGCACGGCGCCGCGCCAGAGCGATCGGTTTCTGCGCCGCAAGCAGGCGCCGATGGCGCCGCCGGGCGATCGCCGCCGGGACGGGATCGGCGAGCTCCGCCGCCGGCGTACCGGGCTCCGCGCTGTAGACGAACGCGCCGAGATGATCGAACGGGTTCCGGCGCACGAAGTCGAGCAGGTGTTCGAAGTGCTCTTCGGTCTCGCCGGGAAAGCCGACGATGAACGTCGTCCGCAGAAAAATGTCGGGCGCGAGCTCCCGTGCGCGTTCGAGCAGGCGGGTGTAACGCTCCGGGCTGCCTCCGCGCCGCATCGCCTTCAGCATCGCCGGATGGCTGTGCTGGAGCGGCATGTCGACGTACGAAACCAGGCGCTCTTCCCGCCCCATGAGCTGGAGGAGCTCCTCGTCGAGGGTCGTCGGATAGGCGTAGAGAAAACGGATCCACTTGAATCCGGTCGCCGCAAGGAGCGCCTCCGCCAGCCGAGTCAGTCCGTGCTTGCCGTACTCCAGATCCTCGCCGTAGCGCGTCGTATCCTGGGCGATGAGGCAGAGCTCGCCGATCCCCCGCGCTTCGAGGTCGCGTGCCTCGTGCACCAGGCTCTCGATCGTGCGGCTGCGAAAACGCCCCCGCCAAAGGGGAATCGCGCAGAAAGTGCACGGATTGTTGCAACCCTCGGCGACCTTCAGGTAAGCGTAGCCGCGGGTGGTCAACATGCGCGGCGCGGTGTGATCGAAGACCATGTGGGACGGCGAAGGCGGCGGCGCTGCCCCGCCCAGAGTGACGATCGACTCCACCTCGAGCAGCGAGTCGAGCGAGATGAAGCCGTCGATCTCGGGAATGTCGCGCTGGAGCTCCTGTCCGAAACGGTTCACCATGCAACCGGCGACCAGGAGCTTGCCTACGCCCTTGCCCTTGCGCGCCGCCACTTCGAGAATGGCGTCGATCGATTCGCGCTTGGCATCGTCGATGAAAGCGCAGGTGTTGACGATGACCGTCTGGGCGCCCTCCATGTCCGGCGTGATCGCATGCCCCCGGCGCGCCAGCTCGCCGAGCAGGATTTCGCTGTCGACGCGGTTCTTGGCGCAGCCGAGACTGATCAGTCCGACGCTTTCGGGGCTCTTCGAGGGGGGCACGACCGGAACAGTCTACCAAACCCGCCGAGGCGGGGTCAGCGCGCGAGCTGAGGAGTCGGCGACGAGGTCAGCGCCATGCGGCGCAGGATCCAGGTCACCAGGCGCTCGGGCGGCGCGATGCGGCTCATGCCGAACTCGGTCGGCAGGCGTGGCGGTTCCATCATGTTCAGGGCCCGGAAGACGGCGTAGGTGAAATTCTGCTGCACACTGTCCTGCCGGCGGTCGGCGAACATCGCCTTGAGCGATTCGAGCTGCTCGCCGAGCAGCGACTCGATCCCGGCGAGGTCGACTTCGGGAGTTGCGGCCCGGCGCGGCGCCGCCACTCTCGAGGGAGCCCGCCGATCGACTCCCAACATCGAAGAGCGCAGCGCCTCGAGCTCCGCCAGGACCGGGTCGACGGTCGCCGGCTTCACGCGCTCGACCTCCGCGTCGAGCAGCAGCGGAACTCCGGCGCAGTTGGCCCGGTGAACTCGCGGATCCTGCACGATCCAGCCGAGCTGGGTCATCTCGAGACCGGCGGAGACGTTCTCCGCGATATTTCTCACGAACGGATCGATCGCCGAGCGCCCGCTCTCCTCGACGCCGTTGAACATGTTGAGCACGTAGTGGATGCGGAAGTCGGTAATCACCCACTCGAGGACGCGCATCAACGGCTGGTCGCCGAAGAGCTCCCGCAGCTCACGCAGCACGGCGTCGAGGTTCTGAACCCGATCGTCGTAGACGTCCTCCGCCTGGTCGAGAAGGTCGTGGATGAGCTCGCGCCCGTCGGCGAGTCCGGGCAGGTTGAAGACCTCCGAAGTCGGGGCGAAGATCAGCCGCAGGGTGCGGAACAGGATCGCCTTGACGATGTCGGAAGCGGCGAGCGTCGCCTGCGGCAGGTTCGGCGTGACGACCAGCATTCCGGAGTTGGTGTAGGGCAGGAAGTCGAGCACATTGGCATCGAGGCCGGCACGCAGGTCGAGCACGACGTAGTCCACCGGCAGGGCGTTCACCGCCTCCGAAAGCCGGCGCCGGAACTCGGCGCTCGGGTTCCCCAGATCTTCGATGAAGTGTTTCGGGCCGGCGACGAAGCCGAATTTGCGGTACTGCCCGCTGCGGTCGAACGAGGCGTCGAGGCGGGTGATGCAATCGCCGAGCGCCGCGCCCTTGCGGTGGAAGTGGTAGAGGTCCTTGGTCACCGGAGCCGCGATCGAGCTGCGGACCGAAGAGGTGCCGGTGTCGAGATCGACGAGCACGGTGGGCGCGAATCGCGATAGCGCCAGGGCGAAGTTGACCGAAAACGTCGTCTTGCCGACTCCACCTTTGCCGGATGCGACGGGTATGATTCGCTTGGGCACGGAGGTTGAGCTTATCTCCCGCCGCCGAAACCGGCCAGAAGGCGGTTTCGTTTACCTCCAGCGAGGACGACAAACGATGACTCGACAGTTCCTGGGCGCCACGGCGCTGCTGCTCTCCGCCGCACTGGCTCCTCTCTCCGCCGCCTCCGGCCCGGCCGAGGCGCCGGACCCGCACTCGTTCAGCCGGCCTCTCGAGGTCGCCGTCCGCCATCTCGATCTCGACCTCAAGGTCGATTTCGCCGGCCGGACTCTTCAGGGCAGCGCCATTCTGACGCTCGAGCGCCGCGATCCGGCGGCGCGGACGTTGCGCCTGGATACCCGCGACCTGGAGATCGCCGCCGTCCACCTCGACGGGAGCTCGGCCGACGCCCCGTTCACCCTCGCGCCCGCCGTGCCGATCTTCGGTCAGGAGCTGGCGATTCCCATCGGACCCGAAACGCTGTCGGTGCGCATCGACTACCGCACCCGCCCCGAGGCCGCCGCCCTGCAGTGGCTCTCCCCCGAACAGACCGCTGGCGGCAAGCGCCCCTTCCTGTTCACCCAGTCGCAGGCGATCCTCGCCCGCACCTGGGTGCCCTGCCAGGACAGCCCCGGCGTCCGGATGACCTACAGCGCCACGATCCGGGTCCCCGGCGACCTCCTGGCGCTCATGTCGGCGACGAATCCGACGGCCAGGAATCCGGACGGCATCTACCGCTTCGAGATGAAACACCCGATCCCCTCTTACCTCCTGGCTCTGGCCGTCGGCGATCTCGAGTTCCGCAGCCTCGGCGCTCGCTCCGGCGTCTACGCCGAGCCCTCGGTGGCGGAAAAGGCCGCCTGGGAGCTCGCGGACACCGAGAAGATGATCGTCGCTGCCGAAGCTCTCTACGGCCCGTACCGCTGGGAACGCTACGACCTGCTGGTGCTGCCGCCGAGTTTTCCGTTCGGAGGCATGGAGAATCCGCGCCTGACCTTCGCCACGCCGACGATTCTCGCCGGCGACCGCTCGCTGGTGTCGCTGGTGGCCCACGAGCTCGCGCACTCCTGGTCGGGCAACCTAGTGACCAACGCGACCTGGAACGACTTCTGGCTCAACGAGGGGTTCACCAACTACTTCGAAGGGCGGATCATGGAGGCGGTCTACGGCGCGGACTACGCCGAGATGCAGGCGCAGCTGGCGAAGCGGGACCTCGAAAGTTACATCGCCGAGGCAGGGGCCGACAACCGGGACACCTGGCTTTTCGGAAACCTCGCCGGGCGGGATCCCGACGATGCGCCGGGGGCCATCGTCTACGACAAGGGCTATTTCTTCCTGCGCCACATGGAGGAGATCGTGGGCCGGGAGGCCTGGGACCGATTCTTGAGCGGGTACTTCAGCGCCCATGCCTTCCAGTCGATGACCACGGCGCGCTTTGTCGACGAGTTGCGCGCCAAGCTTCTCGCCGCGACTCCGGGGGCCGAACAGAAGGCGCAGCTCCAGGAATGGATTTACGGGCCCGGGCTGCCGAAAGGCATCGCCGATCCGAAGTCGCCCGCCTTCGCCAAGGTCGACGTCGAGCTCGCCCGGCTGGCCAAGGGAAGCTCACCGGCCGACCTTGTGACAGCGGGCTGGGTGACGCAGCAATGGCTGCACTTCCTGCGCAATCTCCCGGGCGCCCCCGACAGCGCGCGGCTGGGCGCCCTCGATGCGGCCTATCACTTCACCGACTCCGGAAATGCCGAGATCCTCTCCGCCTGGTTCCGGCTTTCCGTCGCCGCCGGCTACCGTCCCGCCTATCCCGCTCTGGAGCGTTTCCTGCTTTCGGTCGGCCGGCGGAAGTTCATCGGGCCTCTGTACGCAGCGCTGGCGCGGACGCCGGAGGGTCTCGAGTTTGCGCAGAGGGTCTACGCCAAGGCCCGCCCTGGCTATCACCCGCTGGCGCAGTCCTCGATTGACGAACTGCTGCAGCCCAAAGCGGCACCGAAGGCGAACTGAGCGGCTAGCCGGGAGCGGCGCCGGGCTCGACAATCGGCGCCATCGGCGCCATCGGCGGCATCGGCGGCATCGCCGGCAGAGTGAGAACGATCTTTCCCAACGGCCGCTGGTGCTCGAGGCAGGCATAGGCGGCAGCGGCCTCCTCGAGCTCGAATCGGCGGTCGACGACCGGACGCAGCCTGCCGTCGGCGAGCCGCAGCAGGCCGAAGGCGGCGAAGCCGCGGATCAGGTCCGCCTTCTCCGCCGGCGGCCTCGCCCGCAACACCGAACCGATGATCCGCAGGCGACGCTTCAACACCGAAGTCAGGTCGATCTTCGCCTCGCGCCCTGCGGTGAGACCGACGAGGACGAGGCGCCCGCCTTCCGCCATGCTGTCGAGCGTCGGCGCCAGCCACTCGCCCGCCACCAGGTCGAGGACGAGATCGACACCGCGGCCGCCGCTCGCCTCCCGCACCCGCCGCGGATAATCGCCGTCCAGCGCAATCAGGTGCTCGACGCCGAAGTCGCGCAGACGCTGCAAACGATCGATGGACCGCGCCGCGGCGACGACCACGCCACCCAGCTCACGAATCATCTGCACCGCGAAGGTGCCGATCCCCGAGGTCGCCCCGGTCACCAGAACCGTCTCGCCGGAGACCAGGCCGCCCTCGACCACCAGGTTGGTCCAGGAGGTCAGGGCGGCCTCGGGGATCGCCGCGGCCTCTTCAATCGTGAGGTTCGACGGAACGGGAAGAATCTGGCCGCGCGGCACCACCACCTGCTCGGCCTGGCCGCCGCCGGCGAGGAGCGCCATGACCCGGTCGCCGACGTGAACGCCTTCGACCGCCTCGCCCAGCTCCTCGACGAACCCCGAGCATTCGAGTCCGGGGATGGAGCTCGCCCCCGGAGGGGGCGGATAGAACCCGCGCATCTGCAGCAGGTCGGCGCGGTTCAAGCCCGCGGCGGCGACCCGGATCCGCACCTCGCCTGGGCCCGGGGCGGCCACCGGCACTTCGCCGACCGCGATCTCGCCGGCGCTCCCGGGACGAAAAGGGAGGACCGCTCTCAACGCCCTCTCAACCCACGCCGACCCGGAGCCGTTCGCCAACGCCCTCGTCCACCGCCACCTTCTCGACCAGGGCGCGATGGTGCTCGTCGATCGACAGGGTGCCGTCGTGCAGCCACTCGTGTCTGCCGTCGAGGACTGCGAGTCCGGTTTCGTACTTCCGCACGTCGTCGTTGTGCCAGAGGTCGTGGAAGAGCTTCTCCACCTTGCGGCGGCTGCCGCGGCAGAAGAGATCGGCGAGGCTGGCCGCCTCTGTGGCGCTCGCGTCGCCCGCCTTCCGCAGCGCCTCGGCGCGCGCGACCGTCGCCGCCATGGCGAACAGCTCGTCGGCGATGTCGACCAGGCGGAAGAGGAAGCTCTGCTTGAACTGGAGCCTGGCCTGATGCACGTTCATGCCGTGGAAGACCTGGCGCGCGAGCTTGCGCGAGGTGCGGTCGACGTAGCGCAGGTGCGTCGCCAGCGATCCGAACCCGGCATAGCGCGGAAAACGACCCCAGCCGAGCCAGCGCGAGGGATACCACCAGGCGTAGAAGCCGGCGGCGCGGAGGAAGGCCCTGGCCTTCGCGCCGACGGGCTTTTCCGGGTCGATGATGTCGCCGGCGACCTCGAGGTGTTTGTCGACCGCCTCGCGCGCCATGAACAGGTGCATGATCTCCGACGAGCCCTCGAAGATCCGGTTGATCCGGTAGTCGCGGAAGATCTGTTCGACGGCGATCGGCTTCTCGCCTCGGGCGGCGAGCGACTGCGCGGTCTCGTAGCCTCGGCCACCGCGGATCTGCATCGTGTCGTCGACGATCTCCCAGGTGCGCTCGCTGCTCCACAGCTT
>JAYTAM010000152.1:0-3938 GCA_043737505.1 Thermoanaerobaculia bacterium | reverse complement strand
GCACTGGGGAATCTCCTGGTCGCCGGCAACTGTCTCTGCTACGCCTTTTATCTCGTTCTGCTCCGACCGCAGCTGGCGAGAATGCCCTGGAGGACGGTGCTCGCCGGCGCCTTCGCCACCGGCGGAGCGGCGACGCTGCTGGTCGCCCTGCCGACGCTGGCCGAGGTCGATTGGCCGGCGGTTCAGGGCGCCACCTGGCTCGCCGTTCTCTACGTCGGTATCTTTCCGACCGTCGGCACTTACGCGCTCAACATCTGGGCCGTGCAGCGCAGCTCGGCGTCGGTCGCCGCGGCCTTCACCACCCTGCAGCCGGTGCTGACCGCACTGCTCGCGGCATTTGTTCTCCACGAGCAGTTCGGCTGGGTTCAAGCTGCCGGCTTCGCCCTGATCGTCTCTGGCTTGGCTGTGGTCTCGCGACGCACCTGAAATGCCCTGCGAGCAGCGCCCCCGGCTCTCCGCAAGGGGTCCGGATCAGGGGCAGGCGAAGGCGTCGCTGTCGGTGATCGCCGGCGAGCGCCGGCCGAGCGGGTTGAAGTACCGGCGCGACAGTCCGGTCTGGGTGTCGGTCGCGGTCAGGGTGTGCTCGACGTCCGTCGTCGCCGCGGCGTAGACCCAGTGGTGGCCGAATCCGGCACAGGCGTTCACCACCTTGACCAGCACCTCGAGGTTGGTCTCGGCGAAGAACCAGAAGAGGCCCGAGTCGGAGGTCAGCGGATAGGCGTGACCGCTGCCGCGATGCCCCTGGTAGTCGCGCCACTCGACCTCGATGCGGAAGCGGTCGGCGCCGAGGCAGAGGGCCGAGGTGCTCTCCGTGCATCCGGTTCCGGCCGGGAGAAGCAGAAATCGGCGCGCGACGAGGTCCTGAGGCAGCGTGCCTTCGGCCCAATCGTCCCAGGCGACGAGGAACTCGTTGCCGCCGAGCGCGACGATGCGCACGTTATCGGTGTCGGCGCTCTCGCGACCCACCGACACCTCATCACCCAACGGGCCGGCGGCGTCGAAGACCCGGGCGTAGACCGCGCTCCCCTGTTCGACGAAACCGGTCTCATTCCAGCCGGCGACGAAGCTCCCGGCGACCGCGGCGACGCCGACGACGCCGGTAGTCTGCGGGCGAGGCAGGCGCAGCGCGAGCTCGCCGCCCGGCGCGGTGCCGTCGGCGGCGAAGACTCGCCCCGCTACGCCGGTACCGAGGTAGGCCCCCCAGACGACGGCGAACTTTCCGTCGCTACCCACAGCGACGCGTGGAAGGGTCGGCCGAAAATCGCTCTGAGAAACAATGAACGAAGGCGCGAGCGCTGCGCCGACGGCGTCGAACTGTTGCGCCGCGACCTGGAGATCGCCCACCTGCTCGCCCTCCAGGAAGGTCAGAACGAATCCATCGTCCGGGCGCAGCGCGACGTGCGGCTCGCGACGGCCCACCACCCCGACCGCACCCAGCGAGCCGACGTTGCCGCTGGGTGTGCAGTCCGCTGCGAGCCGGCGAAAGAAGACGCTAGGGGGGATGGCGGAGTCGCGCGGGCTCTCTTCCCAGACGACGACGCTGGTACCGCCGCTCGCCGTTGCCACGCGCGCATTCGAGAGATACCTCGAGGCCGCCGAGATCGTGCCGACATCAACCCGCATGCGCGCGCCGCGAGGAGCCCCGAGCGCATCGACGCACTGGGCGTCGACCTCCGCGCCTGCGAGCTCCGGACGGTCCCGGATTCCGACCAGGACCCCGTTTCCGACGCCGTCCAGGCCCAAGTCGGCAGCCTCGAACTCGTGGTCCCGAAGGCTCGAGGCCACCGCAGCTCCGTCTCGATCGAAGCGGCGCTGGCGGCCGGTCGAGTTCGTGAATCCGAGGCTCACGGCCGCCCAGGTCACGCCCCAGCCTCCCTGCCGGTCGGCGGCGATATGGCTACTGCTCTCATAGTCGCCATCGGGCTGGCTGACGGCAATTTCGCCGCCGATCGGGACGATCTGTACGGGTAGGGAGTGGGCGATGGTCGCCAGGCCGAGCCCGGCGGTGGCGATGGCGAAGGCACGCAATCCAGGAAGCGACGCGCACGGCCCGAACGACGAACGAAGGGTGCCCATGGAATGCCTCCTTGATCTGTCGGTGCTGACTCGAAAGCAAGCTAGCACAGGTCGCCAGCTCCCCCGCCGCGACCCGCCAGTCCGCGGTCAGCCGGCGGGCGTGCGGGCGGCGTGTCCGGGCGGGACGTGCTCGTGGGCGTGATACGACGAGCGCACCAGCGGCCCGGATTCGCAGTGCAGGAAGCCGAGCTCGAGAGCGTACTCCTTGTGGGCGGCGAACTCGTCCGGATGGACGAAGCGGTCGACCGGCAGGTGCTTCGGAGTCGGCTGGAGGTACTGCCCCAGGGTCAGCACCTGCACTCCGGCGGAGCGGATGTCGGCGAGGGTCGAGCGGACTTCGTCGGCCCTCTCGCCCAGGCCGAGCATGATGCCCGTCTTCACCCGCCCGCCGTAGCTCCCCTCGTCGCGCCGCCGCGAGGCCTCGGCGAGAAGCGCCAGCGTCCGGTCGTATCGGCTGCCCGGCCGCGCTTCCCGGTAGAGGCGCGGGACCGTTTCGGTGTTGTGCGAGAACACCTCGGGCGCGGCTGCGAGGACGATGTCGAGAGCGTCGGGGACGCCGCGGAAATCGGGCGTCAGGACTTCGACCGCGCACGATGGAGTGCGTTGGTGAATGGCGCGGATCACCGCCGCCCAGTGGCGGGCGCCGCCGTCCGGAAGATCGTCGCGATCGACCGAGGTGACGACCGCGTGCTTGAGGCCCATGACTGCGACCGCCTCGGCGACGTGAGCCGGCTCTTCGGCGTCGACCCCCGGATTGGGCCGGCCCGAGGTCACGGCGCAAAAGCCGCAACGCCGGGTGCAGATCTCGCCCAGGATCATGAAGGTCGCCGTGCCGTGCTCGCCCCAGCACTCGTAGATGTTGGGGCACCGGGCTTCCTTGCAGACGGTGTTGAGGTTCAGGCTGTCGACGAGCTGACGGACCTCATGGTACTTCGCCGGCGTCGCCAGCTTGATGCGCAGCCACTCGGGGCGCCGTTCCGGCGCGTCCGGCCGGCGCTCCGCACGACTCGAGGTGGTCGAGGAGCCGGAGAGGCCGCCGATCTGCACGAGGTTCTCGGTCACGAGCCTGAGTCTACCTTCCGTGCCGGCTACTCGTCGAAGTCGAGCGCCACGTCGAGGTTCGGCGCCGAATGGGTGATCGCGCCGACGGAGATGAGATTCACGCCACTCTCGGCGACCGCGCGGACAGTCTCGAGAGTGATTCCGCCCGAGGCCTCAGAGATCGCCCGTCCGCGGATTCTGCGCACCGCATCGGCGAGCTCGGCAGGGGTCATGTTGTCGAGCAGGATGACGTCGGCATGAGCGGCGAGGGCCTCTTCGAGCTGCGCGGTCGTCTGCACTTCGCACTCGATCTTGACCAGGTGCCCGACGGCGGCCCGGGCGCGCTCGATCGCCGGCCGCACACCGCCGGCCGCGACGAGGTGGTTGTCCTTGATGAGCACGGCATCATCGAGCCCGAAGCGATGGTTGGCGCCGCCGCCGCAGCGCACTGCGTACTTCTCCAGCGCCCGCAGGCCGGGGGTGGTCTTGCGCGTGCAGACGATGGCGGCGTGGGTGCCGGCGACGGCGTGCACCAGCGCGCGCGTCGCCGTCGCGACTCCGGAGAGATGTCCGAGGAGGTTGAGCGCTGTCCGCTCCCCGGTGAGGATGGCGCGGGCGGGGCCCTCGATCCGTGCGAGGGTCGTCCCCGCCACCACCACGTCGCCGTCGGCGACCAGCGGCGCGAAACCGACCGCCGTGTCGAGCAGCGCGAAAACCCGCGCCGCCATGGGCAGACCGGCGATCGAACCGCCGCGGCGCGCCACCAGCTGGGCGCTCGCGATCGCCTCCGGCGGGATCGTCGCTTCGGTCGTCAGGTCGCC
>JAYTAM010000151.1:0-9016 GCA_043737505.1 Thermoanaerobaculia bacterium | reverse complement strand
AGTCGCTGGGGTCGTATTCGAGGTCGGCGTCCTGGAAGAGGGTGATGTCGCCGGTGGCGGCGGCGATACCGGTGCGGACGGCAGCGCCCTTGCCTTGGTTCACCGGGTGCTCTATGTAGTGAATGCGAGCTTCCCGGGCCGCCAGGTCGCGAAGAACTTCGCGCGTGCCGTCGGTCGAGCCGTCGTCGACGACGACCACCTCGAGCTCGGCGATGCACGGATCCTCGACCGCCAGGACGCGCCGCAGCAGGTCGCGCACCAGGTAGCGCTCGTTGTAGACCGGCACGATCACGCTCAGCCTGACGGCTGCCGGCCCTGCGGATGGGTTGGACATCTGGGGTGCAGTCTATCGGTTGGCGCCCGGCGCCCGCGAGCCTTCGAGATAGACGCGGAAGGTAGCGCCGCGGCCAGCGGCGCTCTCGACCTGGATCGCTCCGCCGCACTGCTGCACGATGCCGTAGACCGAGGCCAGGCCGAGGCCGGTGCCGTGACCGGCTGCCTTGGTGCTGAAGAAAGGCTCGAACAGTTGCGCCTGGACCTCCGGACTCATGCCGATGCCGGTGTCGATGACCTCGAGCCGGATCGCCCCCTGCGCACCGCTGGGGAACTCTGCCAGGCGCGCAACCTCTTCGACTGCGGCGCGTCGGGTGACGACGCGAATCTCGCCGCCACCCTGGGTCGCGTCGCCGGCGTTGCGCACCAGATTCATCAGGATCTGCTCGAGCCCCGCGGCATCGGCCCGGACGTGGAGCGGCGAGGCGTCGAGGTCGAAGTGAAGCCGGTCCGACGTTTCCGGGGCATCCGATGCCTGGGAGCCATTAGAGCCCTGAGAGGCATCGGAGCCGGCGAGGCTACGCCGGAGGATGGGCTCGATCCCGCGCACCACCTCGTTCAATTCGAGCTCGCGGCTTTCGAAGGAACGGTTCCGGCCGACCGCCAGGAGCTTCTGCGTCAGGTCGGCGGCGCGCCACGCCGCGCCCTCGATCTGAGCGGCCTGTGCGGCGACCTTCTCGTCGGAATGGCGGGCGAGAAGTCCAGCCTGACCGACGATGATATTCAGCAGGTTGTTGAAGTCGTGCGCGACGCCCGCGGCGAGGCGGGCGACCGTCTCGAGACGCTGCGAGCGCAGGAGCTGTTCCTGGAGAAGCCAGCGCGCTCGTTCGGCGCCGAGCGCCTGCGCCTGCGCGCGCCCGATCGCGCGCAGGGCGACCCCGAGAACCACGCTGGTGAGGAACAGGACGGCGGTCGCGACGACCCAGTAGGTGAGCTGTCCGCGTTCCGAGTGTCCCTGGGAGGTGCGTAGCGCCACCAGCCCGAGCAGGCCCAGTGAGCAGGCCGCGGCGGTGACGGTCGCGGCCCGCCCGTTCCAGGTGAGACCGACGAGAAGCACGATCGGCGAGAGGACGAAGGTCGCCGGTGAGCGCAGCCCACCGTAGATGTAGAGCACCAGCAGGATCGTCGAGATGTAAGCCGTGGCGTGGATGAGCACCGCGAGACGGAGACTGCCCGCGCGCAGGAGAAACCAGGCGCCGACGTGACTCACGAGCAGAGCGGCGTAGGGCCAGTAGACGATGCGCCCGCCCTCGAACCAGGCAAGGAGCGCGAGCGTCCCCAGGACGGCGGCGATGCCGGCTTTCAGGAGGGTGCGCAGAATGTCTTCACGCCCGGCGATCGCTACACCGGTCGCTGCGTGAAGATTCGACGCCCCTTGCGGACCCATCGCGATGCCCCCGAGCCCGGCGCGATCGAGAGATCGGCTGCGGGCGACGCGACATTCTCCCGCTTCGGGCGCGGATTGAGAAGAGCTACCTCCGGACTGGATCTAGCGCGCCGCCGGCGCCGCCTGCCGGCTCGCCATCCACAGGTCGCCCTCACTGCGCGAGTCGAGCATGTACAGCCAGCGTCCGTCGCCACTGAAGCGCGCGATGCCGCGTTCGGTCTGCAGATTCGTGAGCAGCGGCTGGGACTCTCCGCTGGAGACATCGACGAGGAGGAGCCGAGTCCCCCAGCGGAGGACACCCCGCCGGCTGTCTGGCAGCCACGCCAGAGTGGGAAAGATGTTGCCGCTCGGCGGCGTCGGCGGAGGCAGTGGCAGAAACCGGGTCGCCTTCGTCGCCAACTCGTAGATCACGATGCCGCCCAGTAGCTGTCCGTTCTGTCCCACCCGCACGCCGGCGATGCGCGCGCCGTCGGGCGACCAGGAGAGCGGCAGCACGAACATCCCGTCGCCTGGGTCCACCGGCAGGATCTCCATTTCGGAAGTCGGAACGGGCGCCTCCCGAGGTGAGAAGCGCGCGACATCGTCGTTCGACGAGAAGACGATCGACCGACCGTCGGGGGACCAGATCGGAAAAAGGGCTCCCGGGCGTGAGATCGACCTGGAGCGGTCCGTCGCCGTCCGCGCTTTGAGGTTGCTGCCGTCTCGATCGACGGTCCAGATCTCGTAGAAACCGCCGCGGTTGGAGTAGAACGCTACGGTCCGACCGTCGGGCGACCAGACCGGGTTGCGGTCCTTGGCCTCGTCGTCGGTCAGCTTGCGCAGGCCGCTGCCGTCGCTCTGCTGAACATAGATGTCCTCCTGCATGGTGACGGTCCGGAAGACGAACTCGCCGGCGACCGAGAGGTCGAAGCCGATCGCCGGGATCGCCGTCTCGACCACCCGCTCCATCGGCTCGGTGGGCCGGCCCGCAGCGGAATCGAACGGCTGGCGATGGATCTCCGCCGTGATCTCGCTCGTGCGGTAGAGGAGCCGGCTCTCGTTCGCGGCGAGCGACAGCTGTCCGCTCCACGCCGTCGGCAGCACGATCGGCTGCGGCTCGCCGCGCAAGGCGCCCGAGCGGGGGTCGATCGCGACGCGCCACGGATTGGTCACTCCGCCACGGTCGGAAAGGAAGTAGAGATGGGCACCGTCGCGCGCCCAGAGCGGATTCCAGTCGATGCTTGGCCCGTCGGTGACGCGCACGGGCTCCTTGCCGTCAGCGCCGATCGTCCAGACGTCGCGATTGCCGATCCCCAGCTCGACGGCCCAGTAGGCGATTCGCTGGCCGCCCGGCGACCAGGAGGGTTGCACCGCGTCGCCGGCAAAAATCCGCCGTGGCTCGCCCGAGGCCGCCGGGACGATCCAGAGCTCGCTCTGCTTCTCGCGAGCGTGCGGATCCGATTCGCCCTCGGTGGCGACGACGATCTCGCGCCCGTCCGGGGACCAGGAGGGGTTGTCGCCGAAGCTCGCCAGGCGCCGCACCGACTCGCCGGTCGCCCCCATCACGAACAGACCGCCGCCATCCCGTTCGGAGCGGAAGGCGATCCTCCTGCCATCGGGGGAGAAGGCCGGATGCTGATCGTCGACCGTCGAATCCTCGGTCAGGTTGATCGGCCGCTGCCCGCCGACGCGCAGCAGAAAGATGTCGAGGTCGCCGCCATCAGTCGCCTCGTAGGCGACGAACTCGCCGTCGGGAGAGATCGCTGGCGACGACTCGAGGCCGGACTGGAACGTGATGCGGCTGAAATGGTCGAAGGCCGCGCCCGCGCCCGCCGCCGAAGCGGCGGGCGCGTTCCGCGACGCGCGGCCGATCGCCAGACCTGCGGCGAGCGCGGCGATCGCACTGACGGCGCCGAGCGCGAGAGCAGCGACCTTCGCCTTCGACGGTCGCGTCGCTGGCGCGCGAGGCGCGTCGTCGGTGCCACGACCCTGCACGAACTCTTCGAGAACGACTCGCGCCTCTCCGATGTCGCGCAACCGGTTCTTCGGATGGCGCTCGAGACAGCGGCGCAGGAGCTGGCGGATCGCTACCGGCGTGCCGGCGGGCAGGCGGCCGAGATCGATCTCCTGGCGCATCACGGCGGACAAGGTGTCGACGACACTGTCGCCCTCGAACAGGCGCTCGCCGGTCAGCATCTCGTAGAACACCACGCCGAACGCCCAGATGTCGGCCCGCTTGTCGACCGCAGCCCCCCGCGCCTGCTCGGGTGCCATGTAGGCCGCAGTGCCCAGGATCATGCCCAGCTGCGTCCCGTGCGCGGCGGTCAAGGTGGGCGAGTTCATCAACGTCGGCGAGCGCGCGAGATCGGCTGCTGAGGATCCTCCGGTGGCATCCATTGCCTTGGCCAGACCGAAATCCAGGACCTTGGCTTTTCCTTCACTGGAAGCCTTTATGTTCTGAGGCTTGAGATCGCGATGAACGATCCCCTTGTCGTGCGCCTCTTCTAGCGCCTGCGCGATCTGCAGAGCGAAAGAAAAGCTTTCTGTAAGGGAAAGCGGCCCCGATCCGAGGCGATCGGCGAGGGTCGGGCCTTCCACGAGCTCCATGACGAGGGCCTTGACGCCGTCCCTCTCTTCGAGCCCGAAGATCGAGGCGATGTTGGAATGGTGGAGCTGCGCGAGGAGCTGCGCTTCGCGCTCGAATCTCGCCAGACGGTCCTTGTCCTCGGTGAAGGCCTCCGGCAGGACCTTGATCGCGACCTCGCGCTTGAGCTTGGTGTCGGTCGCCCGATAGACCTCGCCCATGCCGCCCTCGCCGAGCTTGGCGGTGATCTCGTAGGAGCCGAGGCGGGTGCCGATCATCGCGTGCCGCTCGCGATCATCCGGCGAGGCCTTCCGGCCAGACCGCGAGGCTCTGCTCGAGCGCGGCGCGCGACATCGCGCGATCGTAGGTCAGCACGGTGCCGGCCCCGGCGCCCAGTGCGAGCGCCAGATGCAGGGCATCGGCCGCCCGCAGCGCCGTTTTTCCGGAGGCGAGGAGGAGCCTTTCGGCCTCGCGGTGGGTCGCCGGGAGGAGCTCGACGCGGCGAAAAGCGCCCTGCGCGGCGAGGGCGAGCAGCCGGCGATGGATGAGCTTCCCGGTCGCCACCGGCAGCGATCCCTCGCGGACCCGGCGCGCCAACGCCGAGACCACCTCGGTCATCCCGAGATCGGAGACCAGGACGTCGTCGCGGCCGACGAGCAGCCGGTTCAGCTCGTCGCTCCCCGCTTCGGGCGCGAACAGTTTTGCCAGCGCGCTCGCATCGCAGTAGAGCGGCCCTACCACGGTCGGAGCCGGTGGCCGTTCAGAGCCGGTCTTCACGCTCTTCGACGACTGCGGACGAAAGAGGTGGATCGATGCGCGGTACGCCACGCCGGAAGTCGGCCAGATCCGGAAACGGCTGCACCGACCCCGCAGAAGGGGGAGTCAGGCGGGCCACCGGTTCGCCGCGGTCGGTGATGACGATTTCGCGCCCCATACGCACCTCGCGCAGGAGCGCCGAAAGGTTCTGTCGTACCTCCCGAATCCCCGCGCTACGCATGGAGGCATTGTGCTACATGTGACACATTCCCGCAACCGCGACCGCTGGCGACTCGCGGTTCCCGGCTTCCGGCCGCTTTCGTCATGGGCGACTCCTGGCTGCGCCTTCGCCGGACTCGCCCTTCTCGTCGAGTGTCATCAGCCAGATATCCGACTCGTCGGCGCGCTCGATCCAGGCGAGCCAGCGGCCATCGGCCGACGCGGAGACCCCGCCGACGAAGCGCCCGGACGGAGACTCGTACAGCATCCTCTTCGCGCTGCCTTGAACGTCGTGGATCCAGAGCGTCGAGCGATCGATGCCGTAGACGATCCGCCGGGAGTCGAGAAAAACGAGGTTGAAGTCTTCGGAAGCTCCGCCCGAGTCGGAGATGCTCCGGTAGCCGCCGTTCCTCACGTCGTACAAAACGACCTCTTCCGTCTGGCCCTTACGCGTGGCGCGGCCGGCGATGATCCGGTCGTCGGCAGCCCAGTCGATCGGCCAGAACAGTACCCCCGCGGCGATTGGCTCCAGTTTCGTCCGCCGCGCGTTTTCGACGCCCCCGCGGACATCGAAGAGAGAGGCCCCCTCCTCGTTATGGTAGGCGGCGATGGTGGATCCGTCCGCCGACCAGGACGCCGTCGAGTGCCGGTCCGAATCGGGAAGCGGGGTCCGGCCGCCGCCCTCGCGGTCGAGAACCGCGAGCCCGGCGCTGTCGCGTGAGGTCTGGAAGACGATTCTCGCGCCGTCCGGCGAGAATGCCCCTTGGCGATTGCGATCCTCACCCGAGGTGAGCTGCCGGTAACCGGTGCCGTCGATGCGCACCAGATGCATCTGCTGCGGCAAATCTTCGTTGACGAAGAGGATCCACTCCCCGTCCGGAGAGAGCTTCTGCTCCCGCAGCTCGAACGAACCGCGAAACGCTTCGGTCACGGGTCCGGCGAGCCGCAGGTTATCGAGATCGACCGACGCGCGCAGGACCGCCGTGTCGACGTTGCGATCGACGAAGACCAGCCGGCGCCCGTCGGCCGAGATCGACGCCGGTCCGGTCGAGCTCGAAGGCGCGGTGACCGGCTCCGGATCTCCCGTCCGGGACCCCGTCCGCGGGTCGAGCGGCAGGCGCCAGAGGTTCATCGTGCCCCCGCGGGTCGAGTCGAAGTAGAGCCAGCGGCCGTCGCGCGAGTGGACCGGCGACCAGTCGAGCGGAGCGTCGTCGAGGAGCGCGAGCACTTCACCCACGCCCTTCGTCGAGCCGTCGGCGGCGACGCTCCACAAGTCGCGTTGAAAGGTGCCGAACTTCATGCCCCAGAATGCGATCCGCTTGCCGTCCGGCGACCAGGTCGGACCCATCGCATCGTGGTCGCTGATCGCCCGTTTCCGCGCGGACTCCACGTCGATCACCCAGAGCTCGCTCCGCGAGTTCCGCGAGGTGGGCGACTCCAGCCGCTCGGTCACCACCGCGAGCTCCCGGCCGTCCGGCGACCAGGCGGGCTGGTAGCCGAATTCGGCGACCCGGCGCCGCGATTCGCCGGTCGCTCCGATGACGTAGATCCCCTGGCCGCAATCGGAGCGGTAGGCGATCGACCGCCCGTCCGGCGAGAAGGCCGGGTCGATGTCGTTCTCGGCGCACTCCGCGGTGAGCGGGATCGCCTTCGCGCCATCGATCCGCTGCAGGAAGAGATCGGCGTCACCCCCGTCGCGCTTGACGAACACGAAGCTCTCGCCGTCGGGCGCAAGGCTGGGTTTGCCTTCACCCCCTGGGAGCTTGGTCAGCTGGCGAAAAGTTGGACGGAGGGCGGCAGTGGCGGTTTCCGCCGGGCTCCGCAGAAGGCTTGCAGCGATCCAGCCGGAGGCGACGCCGCCGGCGATCAGCAGCGCGGCCGTCAGCAGGCCGCGGCGTGAGCGGCTTGCGGGCGCGACCGGAGCGACCGCAGGACCACCGCTCCGATCCGACGACGAACTGCCCGAGGCCAGCGACCGGAGGTCGAACGCCAGATCGCGCGCCGACTGGAAACGATCGTCGGGTCGCTTTTCGAGGCAGTGCTGGACGAGTCGTGCGAGCGCCGGCGAGAACTTCTCGCCGAGGGTCTCGATCTCGGCCGGCTCCTCACGCTGGATCGCCGACATCGTCTCGACCGCCGAGCCGTGGGCGAAAGCGCGGCGGCCGGTCAACATCTCGTAGAGCACCAGGCCGAGGGAGAAGATGTCCGAGCGATGGTCGGCCGTTTCTCCGCGCACCTGCTCGGGAGCCATGTAGCCGACCGTGCCGAGCACCGCGCCCGGCTCGGTGCCCGGTCCCTGCGTCGGCGCCGCGAGGAGCTGACTCTTCGACCCATGGATCTCGGCCTGCCGGGCGAGCCCGAAGTCGAGGATCTTCACCTGCCCGTCGCGGGTGAGGAAGAGATTGTCGGGTTTGAGGTCCCGGTGCACGATGCCGCGGGCGTGGGCGGCGGCAAGGCCGGCGGCCATCTGCGCCGCGGTCTCCAGAGCCTTTCGAGCCGGCAGCGCGCCGGCGCCGAGTCTCTCGCGCAGGGTCTCGCCGTCGAGCAGCTCCATCGCGGCGTAGGCCGTCTCTCCCACCTTGCCGAAATCGAAGATGGCGAGAATGTTGGGGTGGGAAAGCGCGGCGACCGCCTTCGCTTCGCGTTCGAAGCGCGCCAGCGCCTCGGGATCGGCGGCCAGCCGCTCCGGCAGAACCTTGATCGCCACCTCGCGGTCGAGCTTCGTATCGCGGGCGCGAAAGACCTCGCCCATCCCGCCTTCGCCCAGCTTGGCGGTGATCTCGTAGGGGCCAAGGCGGGTGCCGGAGGAGAGCGTCATGGACGAGAGAGAAGCGAAGTCCAATTCGTCACGAGGGTGATCGGCGAGACCTCGCCCTCGGTGAGCGGTTCGCGGACCAGGAAGCGTTGTCCGTCGGCGGTGACGTCGTAGGTCCAGCCGAGAAACTCGACGATCTGGAACAGCGGCACGGGCGCACCCACCGAGAAGGTGCCGGTGGTGCTTTCGACGGGCACCCCAGTCAGCGTGTTGTCAGGGGTCTTGAAGAAGAGCTCGCCCCCTGCGGGATTCCACCGCGGCTGCACTCCTCCGGCGCGCGAGACCTGGACTCGCGCGCCGGGTCCGGGGAAGGGAGCAACGTAGACCTCGTACTGCCCCGATTCGTCGGAAGCCCAGGCGATCCAGCGGTCATCCGGCGAGAGCTGGCTCGACGAGTCGTCCGCCTTCGAACCGGCGAAGACGCGCTCCGCGCCGCCAGTACCCAGAGGGCGGACCATGACGTCGAACTCGCCGATCTTCCCTTCGTCGCCCAGATCGTAGACGAGCAAGGCGCCGTCGCTCGAGAGCGACATCGGCATGGGGGACCGATCGGCGAGCGCGAGAAGCTCGGTCTCCGCGCCGGTCGCGAGATCCCGCCGCAGTAGGACCGACTTGTTGTCCAGGCTTCCGCGCGAGCTGAAGATCACAGAGTTGCCGTCGGCCGCGAAGGCGGGACTGTAGTCATCGTCCGCCGGCCGGGCGAGGCGGGTCTCAGTGCCGCGCGCGAGGTCGTAGATCCAGATGTCGGCATCGCTCGCCCCCTCCTCAATGCGCGAAACCGCCGCCCAGCGGCCGTCGCGGGAGAGTGCGAGGCCGCCGGAGCCCGAGAGGATCCCAGGCGCGCCGAGCTCGCCCTGGCGCCGCCCCGCCCGGTCCCGCCAGACCAATTGTGATCGATCACTCTGATGCCCGGTGAGGAATGCGAGGAGTCCGCTCTCAGCGG
>JAYTAM010000150.1:0-20398 GCA_043737505.1 Thermoanaerobaculia bacterium | reverse complement strand
CCACCGCATGAGGGTCTCTTCGGCAACGCCGTCGAGCTGTTCCACTGCAAGTGGATGATCGCCGCCGCGGAGCGTGAAGATCGGGATCTCGGTGGGGCCCACCAGCTGTACCGAGCCGGCGAGCCTGGTCGTGTCCGGATAGCCCCAGATCTGATTGGCGAGCCTGCCGGGAAAAGGAGGGTAGCGATCTTGCCCCGGTTGGTCCCAGAGTTTTCTCGCGGCCGCGAAGTCGAACTCGCTGACCTCCACCCAGATTCCCCACCTGCACGAGTCCCTGCCTCCCGAGACAGGAAAGGGCATCAAGGCGCGAAGGAAGTACTGGTGGTGAGAATCGGCGAGGGTGCGAAGGAAGCAGAGGTCCCTGCCAGCCACGACGCGAAACTCCCTCTCGTCTTCGGCGACGGAAACGACTTCGTCGGGCAGTCGAAAGCTCGGCTCGATCTCATCCAGCCGATGCTCAACTGCGCAATGGACGCATTGCATCTCGCGAATCTCTCCTTCGCCTGCTGCAGCGCTTCCCCTGTAGCTCCAGCCGCTGGACAACAGGATACTGCAATGCCTTCATCCCAACTACCAGAAGCCCCGGTCTTCCCGTGAGAGCACGCCCTGGACGCAGAATTCGGCGATTTTCCGCACCAGCTCTTCGGGTAGAGGCTCCTCGTAGGGAATCTGGAGGCTGTTCTGGGGTCGCCACCTTTGCCCGTCGACGGCCGACGCTCACTTGCGCTTCGTGGCCTTCTTGCCGGAAGAGAGGTTGAGCGCTACGGCGGCGCAGATGAGCTCCTGGAACGCATCCTCGTCCATCGCATCAGCTTCATGAATGTCGATTGCGCGCCGCACCTTGCCGTCCAGGCTCGAATTGAACAGCCTCGCAGGATCCTTCAAAGAGGCGCCCTTGAAGAACGTCAGCTTGACGGTCGATTTGTACGTCTCGCCCGTGCAGATACCTCCGTTGTGAGACCAGACCGGAGTCCCCATCCACTTCCACTCCTCGACGACTTCCGGGTCGGCCTCGCAAATGAGGGCGCGCATCTTCGCCAGAGTTTCACCGCGCCAGTCGCCCAACTCGGAAATCTTCCCGCTGATGAGTCGCGAGGCCTCTTCGCCTGCTGCCTTGATCTGACTCTTCATCTGCGCACCTCTCCATTCATCGAGCGTTTCTTCTCAGGGGATCTTCTCCAGCAGCTCGACGAGCCTCCCGTTCATCCTTTTCCAGGAGGCCCACTCCACTTCCGGTTGCGCCTCTCTCTACTGTGAGAGGTGGATCGTTTCTCTCAGCTGACCAACCGAGATGCCCAGGAAGCGGATGCTGCCGCGATTCAGGAGAGTCTTCCCGTCGTCCGACAGATCGAGCGTTTGATGCATCACCAGTCCCCAGCGCTTCAGTGGGTAGCGCAAGGTCAGCCGGCCGCCTTCGGTGTGCCCGACGACTGGGCCAGCGGCTCCCGTGAGCGTTGCAGCGTAGCGGCCCGGTTCGGTCTGCCACATCACCCAGGTGCGTGACTGCACCGGCTTGCCCTCGAACCGCACGGTTTGCTCCAACCGCAACCGCCCATCGGCTTGAGGGGTGCCGAGACTTTCCACGGTGAAGGCGCGCTTCCTGCCCAGGAAAAGCCGCAGCTCGCCCTTGCCTTCAGAACGCCCGGCAAAGGCGACCTCTGGAACAAAGGTCTGCCCTGCACGCTGGGGGTGAACAGCGGAAGACATCAGCAGCGTGAGCGCAAAGGCCGTTCCAACGAAGCGTGGGCCCACCGACAGCTGCGCGCGCTGACGGAGTGCCCCGGAGGAGGTGCAGGGACTCACCTGCCGATGCCCGGTGGCGACGAAGCCTATTATTCGACCGAAAATTCGAGCAACTCGACGGGGGTCGTCGGCGGGGCGTTCCCATTCAGCGCAACGCTCACGGAGGCGGTGCCGCTCGCCGGGATGTTGAGGTCCCACTGGAAGGCACCGGTGAAGTCGACGTTGGCGGAAGGAAGCCCCGAATTGTCGAAGTTGGTGACCAGCGCGTCCCCGAGGAGGCCAAACACGTCGGTCGCCGCGGCGAACGGCCGGACAAGGAAGGCACTGGCGCTGGGGTTGAACGCCCGGTATTCGGCGGCGCCTGCGACCGAGTCGACAATGCGCAGATAATCGTTCGGGTTCAGAAGGGTTGTGGTGTCGCCGGCGGCCGTTCCGTTGACGTCGAAGTCCACGCCGTGAAACAGGCTGATCACCAGCGGGTTGACGGCGCTCAGGTTGGTGATCGACATGGTGAGGATCAGCTCACCCATGCCCGCGCCCGGGCTGGCCAGCGCCAGCGCGTGGGAGGCGCTGAACAGCCCGCGGGCGCTCACGTCCGTCCAGGTGATGGTTCCGGCGGCGGCGGCGCAGGTCGTGGTGGTGGGAACAGGAAAAAAGGACTCCTGGGTGTCGCCAGAGACCCGAAACCACCAGCCGTCCTCGAACACGTAGTCCCCTGTGCCTACTCCGGTCAGGTTGGAGGTCTGCGTAGCGTCATAGTGCGACGCCGCCGGAATCAAGTAAGAGGCGCCGCCCGCCGTGAGGGTACAGATCTGGGCGTCGGCCGCGGAATTGGCCAGGGCTGCCAGCACGAACATGCCGGCCAGGGTCGAAAGCCTGCATCGAGTGGACATTTCGCGTCTCCTCCTTCGAAAGCGGATGCGTCGTTCAGGCGTACCGAGGACTTGAGGCTCGTACCCTACCGCTCCGTCTGGGCGCTGTCCAGCCGAGAGGCCTCGCGCGTCCGCCCCGTGAAATCGACCGACTTCGAGCTTCCCGCCGATCGCCCGGCGGGTGTCCTTCTCGTGCTGGCGCCGAAGTCGGGGCCGCGGAGCTGCAGCGCGCACCCGACGGGCGGCGGGGCGTCCGGGGCTCGCAGAAAAGACTGGGTGATTGCGAGGCCGCAGGGATGGAGGCCTGCGCCGTGGCTCTGGCCGCGGACCTCGACGTAGTAAGCGCGCGGCATCGATTCGAGGAGCTGCCTACCCCAGTCGGGCGGAGTGTCCGGGTCGAACTCGCCCGCGAATATGAGCGCGGGGACCTCGCTTCTCACCGCCTCGTTCTCGATCGGCTCCGCGGGCGGCACGTTCCAGGCGCGGCAGAGCTCGACCGAAGCAGCACGTTCGTCCAGACCGCCGAGGCCGAACGCGGGAGCGATGTGTCGCGCCACACGCTCGACATCTTCGAACGGCATCTCCTCGGAACACCAGACCGAAGTGCGCAGCCCGAGAGCTACGGAGGGGGTTCCCTCCGCTGGAGCGAAGTAGCGGCGGAGCTCGTCGTGCCGGCCAGCTGCGACGTCGGCGATGAAGCGCGGGAGGAACGCAATGGCCTTGACGTCGTGCAACGCGTCGTAGACCGCAGCCGCAATCTCCGCACCCCGCACATCCCGGCTCCCGTTCTCCAGCTGCAGCTGCAGGGGTTGGCGATCGGCTGCCGCCACGAGGTCGAAGAATGTGCGGCGAAGGTCGGGAATGGCCGCGGCACATTCGCGGTCGATCGAGCAGCCGTCGAAAAGGAGGTCGAGCGAACGCAGCAGATTGGCCGAGGCCACCTCATCGAAGTTCAAGCCCCCGGCGTCGCCACCGTAAACCAGAGAGCAGCGAGCGCGAGATGGATCATGACGGGAATACGGAGGTTCGACGCCGGGGTTACCGCCGGGCCTCATCCTGCCCTCGACGCAGTTGAACCAGGGTGGCCCCGCGACCGCCTTGGCTTTCCGGCGAATCGTAGAACTCGATGACCCGCTCGTCGCGCGCCAGGAGGGCCCGTACGGCCGTGCGTTGCACCCCCATCCCACGGCCGTGGACGATCCGCACGGCGGAAAAACCCGCGGCGTACGCATCGTCGAGGTACCCCTGGACGATCTCGCTCACGTCGCGCGGTGGGAAGCCGTGCAGATCGAGGACGTCCTCGAACGGCAGCTCGACGACGGCGTCGGCCGAGAGCTCCTCGTCGTCGTCGAGAGGCGGATGCGCATACGCCTCCCGCGTCTGCTCCAATGCTTCCCGGACCCAGCCCACATAGTTCGAGTCGGTCGTCGGTTGCGCCTGCGCGTCCGCGACGACCCTCTCCAGGACGTCGATCGCTAAGGGGGAGGCCAGAGTCACCAGACCGTCGAGGGCGTCCTTCCATCGATCGTCGATGCGATCGCGCAGCGCTGCCTCCAGAAGCGGCACGGCGAGCGGCGTTCTGAACTCCCAGATGATCCGCAGCAGCCCACTTCGCATGCCTCGAGAGGTCTCATCGTCATAAGCAGAGATCAGATATGGCACCACGGCAGGTGGGAGACAGATCAGTCCGTGGAATGCCGATTCAAAATCGCCCCCACGAAGGAACTCAAGATGCTCAGCAAGAGCCTCTCGATACCACGCGTCGGTGTCGCGCCCGGTCATTCAGCAGGCTCGTTCATGGAGACTCTCTCGCGGCCTCGCTCAGTGGAACCGGTTCCTCGCCACGCCGAAAGTTCAAGGCGACGCGGGTTCTCGCCTTCGTCGCTCCAGCGCGCAACTGCCATCCCAGCGCTGCCGATCGAGCGGATTCGGCGAGGCCCATGGGAAGGCCCCTGACGATTTCCACACAGTCGACCGATCCGTCCCGAGAGACGTCCAGATCAAGAACAACCGTACCCTGGATGCGGGCCTTCCAGCCGAGCATGGTGTACTTCGGAGTCTCGAGGCCGAGGTCCACGGGCCGTAGGTCGTCGAACGCGACGAAGGTGTGCAACTCGCCGTCGACACCGTCGGTTCCTGCGCCACACGAGGAACGCTGCCCCACCCTCAGCCACTCCTGCTGGGCGGGCTCCGACAGGGTGACGCGCCCCACGGCCCGAGGCACGAGTTGCCGCTTGGGCCCGACGAGCGAGCCGTCGCTCAGGTCGATCTCGAGAACTCCTGGCTTCTCGAGGCAGTTGGAGGCCAGATCGCATCTGGAGATTTCGAGCACGAGGCGGGCAGAGGCGGACTCGATGTGCATCCCCTTCGACCAGCTCCTGGAGGAGACCGATCGCGGGAGCTCCTCGAGATCCTCGTCGAGCAGTAGCTCTTCGAGGGACAAGGAGCGGACAAGGCTGCCGTCGGAGCGATAAATCACGATGACCGAATCGCCAAGTCCGACGGTGTGCCAGTTGTCGAAGGTCACGACCCAGCGGCCGTCATCAGAAACGAGGGCTGAAACGGGAGCTACCTCGTTGACTAGCGGGAACTTCGAGATTCGCTTCCGGCGCCGATCCGGACCCACCTGGAAAAGCTCGGCGCGCGGCGCGTTCTCGCGAAGCCCGGGCACGCCCCCCGCGTTCGCCCGGCCGTCGACCTTGTCCTCGAAGTAGTCGAGTTGGCTACTGAGCTTTTTCGGCGAGACGACCAGTACAAACGCTCCGCTCTCTGACGGATAGCTTGCGCGCGTCGGCAAGGACCAGGAGTCCGGGAAGGCCGGCGCCACAGCTGACAGGAGGCCAAGAAGGGCAAGCCATCCTGCCCGTTGAAGAGCCGGTGCCGTCTGAGCGTTTCGAAGTCGGAAGATCTGCCCTGCGGCCCCCATGAGTCGATCCGTCACTGGACGTCGATTTGTGGGACGGGAGGGTTGTGGAGAACGCCGCTCAGGACTCGCGATGCGGGCATAAGCTTCTCTCTCCTCGACAGAACCTAGCACTCTCGATCCACCGACTTGGAAGCGACCCCTAGGCCGCCGGGCGCGCCTTCGCCGGGCTTCTCAAGAAGATCTCTCGCTTCGACTCAGCCCTCTCGACGTCGGAATCTCCAAAGCCCTGCGCCTGCCAGCAGGACACCGGCCGCGAATAGCCCACCGTACGAAAGCGTCGGAACTTCAACGGGGCTGCCTGAGAGACCAGGCGGCGCGACGGCAATGGACCGGACCCAGGTGTTCAACGGAACGCCGATGATCCCAACCTCGGTCGCGACCCGACTTTCGAGGTTCAGGGTATACAGGCGAGTGGCCGAGTCGCTGCTCGTCAGGAGATAGGCCGTTCCCTCCGCCGAGACATCGAAGCTGTAGATGTATCCCACGACCTCAAGCGGGCCAAGTACCGTCACTTCCCCGGTGGATGCCGGAGGCTCTCCTCCCGGACCTCCTATGCGCGCGAGGAACGGCCCTTCGCCGACCGTAGGCCGGTAGAGGATCGCCAGGGTATCGAAGTCACCGCCGGAGACCTGGGCGTGGGTGACTGCAGGGAAGACGCCGAACTGGGGGCCGCCGATCAACTGATCGACGTGCACCTCCAAGTTGTCCAGGGAATACCGGAAATTCCGTCGATAGGGTCCGAGGAGTCTTATCTCCCGCGTCGGCTCCAGAATGTCGAAATCACGCAGGTCGATCGAGCCCGAGGGAAAGTCGGGCCAGTCGAGAAACGCGGTCTCGCCACTCGCTCGGTCGATGCTCGCGGGATAGATCGGGGAGCTCGGGCATGTGATGGGACAGTCCGGGTAGCCGAACCCGTAGAGGTCCAGGGTGACCGGATCGAACTCCAGCGTCAGCTGAACCAGGTTGGCGAGGTCGCCGCCTAAAGGGACTAGGCCTTCGATCTCCCCCGGAGAGGCGCTGTCGAAGTGAAACAGCAAGTGCCCGCTTGGACCTGAAGCCACCGCATATATCGTCTCGCCGGACGCGGGCTGCGGGGCGCTGGTCCAGACGAAGATCCCTGCCATGACGACAACGGCTGAGAATCGCATCGAACCTCTCAAATCCGCGGGGCCCTGCCCTGCCCCGGAACCTGCAGGCCGCAAGCCACCGCAGACTCCATTGTAGGCCTCGCGGCGCGCGTCTGGGCGCCGGCTGGCTCTCCCTGGCCGGGAGGCTGGCACCTGTTCAGTTCAGGGGGGATACTCGCGAACGGCCTGCTCAACAGTGAGGTCCGCGAGAGCGTTCGTCGAGGTCGCGGCCGAGCTGCCATCGCCGGCAGAATTGCCCGGCAGTTCTCCAGAACCCTCGCGGATCATCCGATAGTGAAGCTGAAGGTACTTCAGGCCAAATATCCTGAATACGTGATCCGTGTGAAGCTCAGAACCTTCGACATAGACATGGAGCGACTCCCGCATGGTCGCTAGGTAGCGCACCCACGCGACCTGCCCATCGCGGACGACAAAGTAGAACCCTGGGTCGCCGAAACGATGCCCAGAAGAGTGCAAGAGAAGCGACCCATCGGACACCGCTTCGGGACGAAGTACCACTGTGGCGTTGCCATTCGGAAGGGGGAATACAACGCGAACACATGGACCTGAGTGCCCGGGCGCGATGACAGTCGAGTAGTCGCCGACATACGCGATGCGGGAAGTGGACCGCAGCTCTCGCACCCACCCGATGCGCTGGACCCTTCCCGTGAGCCGCTCAGCCAGAACTACGATTCGGCTACGAAGCCCCTTGCTCCCATCCATAGGCGAGAGCGGAATGTTGAGCTGCTGCAATCGCCGACTGAAAAGTACGGCGAGAAGCCAACCCAACGGCCGGAAGGCACCACACCATTGCGACCAAGTGTCGATGCGATAGAGGGATGTGTTCTCGTAGAAGGCAACGATCCTCGAATCGACTCGAGCCGGCTCGAACTCAGGGCCGGCGAGCTGATGAAAGGAGGGCGTGAGACCCGCCGGTCCTTCCCTTACCTCTAGAGCCAGCGCGTCCGCAACGCGCTCGTAGTAGTCGGGACCGATCCCAGTCGTCGCGCCGCTGGGGCCATCAAGCCAGGGGAATTGGTCCAAGGCAACGCGCCGACCCGTCAGCTTCACCCACAACTGGGTAAGCCAGTCGGAGAGATGTCCTCTCTTCTCTCCTAGCCACATGACCTAGGCGCCTGGCGTCCTGACTCGACTCAAATTGAATCCATCATAGCGCCCGGCCAGGTGACGCCTCCGGGCGCTCCGACGTGTCCCCGAGTTTCCTTCTTCGCGGCATCCGGGTCCAAGTAGCATGAAACCGGCGCTCGCCTTGAGGGAGAACCCGATGAACGAAGCGTTTGCGGACGAGGACGATGGCACAGGGGAACCGGAACGCCCGGAAGCGGCGGCCGAAAGGCGGCTGCTGGAGGAGTTGAAGCGGGGCAGCCGCGAGGCGGCGGAGAGGCTGGTCGAGGCGACCTACGCCCGGGTCTACGGTTCGCTGGTGCGGATGTGCGGCGATCCCGACCAGGCGGCGGATCTGACCCAGGAGACCTACCGCAAGGCCTGGCAGTCGCTCGCCGGTTTCCGCGAGGCTTCGCAGGTTTCCACCTGGCTCTACAAGATCGCCTACAACACCTTCCTCAACTCGCGGCGGCGGCCATTCCGCATCGTGCCGCTCGAGCCGGCCGTCGAAGCAATGGCGGTCGCCAACGACCCTCCCCCGGACGAAGTCGCCGAAGTACACGAGAGCCGCGAACGGCTCCGCCGCGCCGTCCTGGCCCTGCCCGAAGAGCTCCGCTCGGTCGTCACCGCCCACTACTGGGGCGACGTGCCGGTCGCGGAGATCGCCAAGCTCGAAGGGATGACGCCCCCCGGCGTCCGCAAACGACTCGCCCGCGCCTTCGCCGCCATTCAAGTTGCACTGGAGGGAAAGTGATGAATCCGAACGACAGCAATCGGAAGATGCTCGATCGCGCGATGCGCGATTTCCCCGTCCCCGAGCCGCCCCAGGGCCTGCTCGAGAAGCTGAAGGCCGACATCCCCGACGCCGCCACGCTGGCCGGCAAGAGCGGCACCTCCACCCAGGCTCCGAGCCGCTGGCCGCTCCGCCTCGCGGCCACCTTCGTCCTCGCCGCCGTCGGTTCGACGGTTGCCTGGCAGGTGGTGAAGAGCCGGCAGGGAAAGGAGTTCGATCGCCAGGCGCAGGAGTTCGAAGCGCCTGCCGCGCCCGAGAATCGAACCCCCTACCCGCCGCCCCCGCCGCCCCCGCCGCCGGTGGCAGCGAGGGCCAAGCCTTCCCCCACCGGCGACCCGGAAACCACGACCACCTTTACCGAAAGCTTTTCGGCAAGGGATCAATCTGCTGCCACGCAAATGGTTCAGCCCGTCACAGTGCCGGAGGAGATTCCCGAGCCGGCAAATGAGGTGGGCGTCGAAGGAGGCGTCGAGGGCGGCGTCGCTGGAGGTATCGTCGGAGGGGTCCCTGGCGGAGTCGCCGGCGGCATGATCGGCGGCACGCCTGCACCGACGACTTCGGCGCCCGCTCGCGGCCGCAACGAGGCCGCCGCGCGGCCCAATAGCCCAGAGCCGAAGCAGAAGTCCGCTTCCGCCGATACGGCAGGCTCGATCTCCCGGGAACAACTGGAGAAGTTGCCGCGCCCGCGTCCCACCAGCGCGCTCGCCGAGGCCGCGGAACCTCGACTCGGCGTCACGAATCGCCCCGAGGCCGAGGCTGGCCCCGACACGATGATCTTCCGCGAGACGCCGGCGCACCGGTTCGTCGACTCGCGCGAGGATCGTCTCTCGACCTTCGCCCTCGACGTCGACACCGGTTCCTACACGCTGAGCCGCGGCTACCTCGATCGCGGCCTCCTACCGCCTCCCGCCGCGATCCGCGTCGAGGAGTTCGTCAACGCGCAGCAGTACGACGACCCGGCACCGAGACGAGGGGACTTCTCGCTCGTCGCCGAAGGGGCGCCGGCCTCGTTCTACTACGGCGAGCGCACCCGGCTGCTGCGGTTCTCGGTCAAGGCGCGTGAGATCGACGCCCGCGACCGCAAGCCTGCCGTCCTCACCTTCGTCGTCGATGTCTCGGGTTCGATGAATCAGGAGAATCGGCTGGCCCTCGTGAAGCGGGCGCTGGGCCTCCTGCTCGACGAGCTCGGTACCGAGGACCGCGTCGGGCTGGTCGTCTACGGCACCAACGGCCGGGTTCTCCTCCGGCACACGCGCGATCTCGAGGAGATTCGACGGGCAATCGCCGAGCTCCAACCCGAGGGTTCGACCAACGTGGAAGAGGGGCTGCGGCTCGCCTACGATCTCGCCGACGAAGGCTGGCGGCAGGGGGCGAGCAACCGGATCCTGCTCTGCTCCGACGGCGTCGCCAACGTCGGCGCCACCGGACCCGAGTCGATTCTCGCCAGAATCGGCAAGGAGGCGCAGCGCGGCATCGCCCTCACCACCATCGGCTTCGGCATGGGCAACTACAACGACGCCCTGATGGAGCAGCTCGCCGATCAGGGCGACGGCACCTACCATTACGTCGACGCCCTCGCCGAGGCGCGCAAGGTCTTCGTCGAGAACCTGACCGGCACCCTCGAGACGGTGGCGAAGGAGGCGAAGGTCCAGGTCGAGTTCGATCCGGCGGCGGTCGTGCGCTGGCGCCTGCTGGGTTACGAGAACCGCGACGTCGCCGACCGCGACTTCCGCAACGACCGCATCGACGCCGGGGAGCTCGGCGCCGGCCACCAGGCGACGGCGCTCTACGAGGTCCGACTGCGCGACGGCGTGGAAGGAAGCGACCGGATCGCCACCCTGCGCCTGCGCTGGAAGAGCGTCGAGGAGAAGCGGGTGATCGAGGAGTCACGCGATCTGCGAGCCCGCGATCTCGCGCGCGGATGGGAGGGGGCGTCGTCGAACCTTCGCCACGCAGCGCTCGCCGGTGCCTTCGCCGAGAAGCTCAAGGAGACCGCGGCGGCCGACGACTTCGGCTGGCGCGCGCTGCGCCGGGAAGCGGCCGAGCTCGATCGCGAGAGAGGCCGGAATCGTTCCGCCGTCGATCTCGCCCACTCGATCGACCGCGCCGCACGAATCGCCGGGGCCGCTGAAGACCGCGAGGATCGCGATGGGCGCGACGGGCGCCGAAGCTCCGACCGGCGGGACGAGGAGGACGAGGAGGACCGGCGGGAGCGCAACCCGCGGCTCGACGAGGATTGAGGGCGACGCGCTCTACTTGAAACGATCCATCGGCTTCCGGAGGACCCGCGGCAGCGCCTGCGGGTCCTCCGCTTTGAGCCGCATCAGGCGCTCGACCTCGGCGGTGGAGACCAGCGGCTCGAAGCGCTCGGAGACCGCGGCGTGGAGCAGAGCGGTGAGCACTTTGCGATCCTCGCCATGCTGCGGCCCATCGCCGAAGTGCACCACGGCGTCGACGCGCGGCAGCCAGAGAAACTCACGCAGATGCTCGCCGAGCGGCATCTCTCCCCACCAGGCGACGGCGAGGTGCACCGGCGTCTCCCCCGCCGGCACTTCGTAACCGATCGTCGCGTGATGGACCCCGCCCGGAAAGCTCATCGCGAACTCGAGCAGCGGCGACCGGAACGGCATCACGCAGTCCCCCGCCCCTGAGGTCCCCTCGGGAAAGATCACCACGCCCTGCCCGGCGGCCAGCGACTCGTCGATCCGCGCCAGGATCTGCGGCAGCTTTCGCTTCGTGCGGCGGTCGATGAAGATCGTGTTCACCGAACGGCAGATGGCGCCGAAGATCGGCCAGCCGTCGATCTCCGCCTTGGCGACGAAGACGCAGGGCAGCTGCGTGCCGAGCACCAGGATGTCGACGTAGCTCAGGTGGTTCGAGACCAGGAAGAACGGCGGCTTGGGCGCGATGCCGCGCACCGTGACGCGCACGCCAAAGATCGCGCAGAGGACTCGCGACCAAAGCTGGTAGGCCCACCCCTGCCCGCGCACCGCGAAGTGCCGCGAAACCACGCCGCAGCCGCGAGCGAGGAGCGCCACGAGGTAGCAGAACAGGGTAACGAGGGCGACGGCGACGAGCCGAAGGCCGGCCCGGATCGAACGGTAGAGCCTCTTCACCCGTCGATTCTACGGATCGTCTCTGGATCCGTCGAAAGGAGCCACTGATCGCCGAGCCGCGAGACCTCGCCGTCGATCTCCACCGGCTCGGCCACAAGGTCGAGAATCCTCCCGGCGATCGAGCCGCCGTCCGCCCCCACCAGCAGCAGAATCAGTGTCCGCTCCTCGCCCGCGGGTCCGGCAGCGCGGACGACGAACGCCGGCGGCGCCCCGCCCGAGATGCATCGCACGGCGCAATCGCGATGCGCCTTCCCCTGCCCCGGTTTCATGACCCCGAAGTAGCACTTCGAGTCGACGATCTCGCCGCGCAGGCGCTGGCGTCCCAGCGCAACCTGCGCCGGAGGCGCCACGCCGGCAGTCGCCACCGCTCCCGCGCTCACCGGACTCTCGCCGGTCACCTCGATCAGCTGCTTGCCGTAGCGCTCGATGCGGTGACCGGAGAGGGCCACGTCCCGATCTCCGCCGGAAAGCAGCCGCGCCGACGGACCGCGCTTGCCCTCTGCGACGAGAGGCGAAAAAGCTCCAGTAAAGGGGGTACTCGAGCCCCCGTCCTTGGCCGCGATCCACAGCCCCGGAACCGGCGTCGTCTGCAGGCGGCCGCGAAACTCCGTTTCGGTGTCCCAGGCGAACTCCCCTTGCCCGAGTGGCCGCTGAGCGCTGGCGAGTGCCGCCGCAAGCCCCGCAAATCCCACCAGCGCCACCCCTGCGACCCCGCGCGCGAAGCGAGCGATACCGCGCGGCACGGGCAAGTAACCGACAAAAAACTCGTCAAGACCCCCCTTTACCGAGCTTTTGCCTTTGCCTTTTTCTTCTACCGAGCCTTTGCTTCTCTCTAAATCGCCTACAAACCGAACAGGCTCGACGAAGGTTCCGGCCGCCAGCGGCCGGGGGTCGACGAAAACCCGATCCCCGTCCGCGAGGCGCAGCCGGAACGTCGGCACGCGTTCGGTGAACGGCGCCGGCGACGCGCCGTCCGCCGGACGGTACTGGAAGCCGTGCCACGGACAGGTAATGCAGCCGTCGAGAATCCGTCCCTCGCCCAGCGGCCCGTTCTGGTGCTGACAGACGTTCGAGACTGCCGAGAGCTTGCCGTCGTAGCGGAAAATCGCCACGCGCTCGCCGCCGACCGAGACGATACGGGCGCGACCTTCGCGGATCTCGCCGGCGCGGCAGGCGAAGACGAAGCCGTCCTGCTCGATCGCCTGCATTTCCCGATCGAGCGCACGGCCTTTCGCCGCCGCCGCGAGATGCAGTGCGGCGAGGGTGAGCATCCCGGCGGCGAGGGCCGCGAGCGGCAGGTTGCTCGCGGAGTCCTGTACCACCCCCAGAGCGACGTGCCCGACCAGCAGCGCGTAGGCGAGATAGACCGCCATGTGCAGCGTCTTCCAGACCGGCGCGGTCAACTGGGTCAGCCAGAAGTCGTGGCTGGTCGCCGCCATGAGGAAAAGAATCACCAGCGCCGCGGCGCCCAGCTGCTGGAACGGAAACTGCGCCACGCTCCCCCACCGCGTGTTCGAGGTCAACAGACTCACCAGGGGGTTGCGGTCGCCGAGAGCGTGAAACTGGAACAGCGCGAAGCCACCATGCGCCAGCGCGAAAACGAACATCGTGACGCCCAGGTGCCGGCGATTCCACAGCAGTGGAAGAAAGCGCCGGTCGAGCCGAGCCAGCGGTCCGATGGCGAGAACGACATGCAGGAGAGCGAGGGCGAGGGTACCGAAACCGCGGATGAGCAGGGTCTCGGCGGTGATCTCGGGGCGAGTCCAGAGCCCGACGCCGACGAAGACCGCGAGATAGAGCGCCGAGGCGGCGAAGACGACGGCGTCGTAGCGCCGCTTCCTCGGCGACCAACCGACCGCGACATAGCCCGCGCTCATCGCGCGTCGTCCGCTGGCATGGCTGCCGGCGCGAGAGCGGGCGACAGCACCTCGAGCGGCGGCGCCGTACGCGCGCGCAGCGCGAGAACGAAGATGGCCGGGAGCAGGAGTGCGAGCGCGAGCCAGATCCAGCGGTGCGCCCGGCGCAGGCCGCCGATCACCGGCGTTCCGCCGCCCGGCGATGGGCATTCGCTTCGACTCGCGGCGGACCGCCCCGCATCCAACGCGAGAGCAGCAGCGGCCAGAGGGCCACCGAGCCCGGCAGGACGATCAGGCGGAATCCCCAGCCCGAGCCGCGCGCTCCCGAATCGACGCGCCCGATGCCCCAGCTCACGAAAGCGGCACCGAAGATCAGACCCAGCACGGCATAGAGCCCGAGCCCGCGCACCATCCAAGTGGCAACTTCCATCCAGGTCATCGGTGCATCTCCCTCTCCATTCCAACTTCGATGCAGCGCGGGCGGGCGTGGTTTCTCAACCCGGAAACGGAATGATCTTCTCTGCGGGTGCCAGGCAGCGCCGATCGTCGCACGCCTGGTAGCGGACTCTCAGTCTGGGCTCGCCTGCCGCGTCCGTCGGGGCGGGCGCGCTTCGGGCGCGGCCGGCAATGACGACCTTGCCGCGAAAAAAGGACCGGTAAAGGGAGGATCCCGGCTCACCAGTGGATTCGGGGTGCGGAAGGATCAGCGACGCCGGATCGACCTCCAGGTCGAGGCCATCCACGCGCAGGTCTCCATCCAGATGCCAGTCGTCCGCCACGAGAACGGAGAGCACGAAGGGAGTTCGCCCCTCGCCGTCGGGCAGGCCCGCGCGGAGCGCCAACTGCACCACCTCAAGCGCCGCCAAGGCGAGATCGTCGGGCCCGCCACTACCCCCCTTTACCGAGAACGGTGCCGAGGCAGAGGTGGTGTCCCCCGAGCGCAGCGAGCCTTCGGCGTGAAACGAGCCTCGCGGCTCGAGGCGCGAGAACCGGGCAAACGCCAGGCTCATCGTCTTCGCCCCTTCGGGATGCCGCTCTACGAGCGGCGCGAAGGCGCGCAGAGTGCGCTCCGCCAGGGTGAGAAATCGAACTTCCCCGGTCGCCGCCGAGAGGTCGAGGAGATTGTGCGCCGCGACGCCGTTCGCCGCCGGCAGTGCGCCGTCGAAGATCTCCTTGCCACGCACCAGGAGGTCTTCGGCCTCGGCGGTATTGAAGAAGCCGCCGCGCGGCGAGCCGAGACGGCGCTCCTGCTCGTCGGTAAGCCGGACCGCTTCGTCGAGGTACCGCCGGTCGCCCGAGGCGTCGTACAGGCGCAGAAGGCCGCGCACGAAGAAGGCGTAGTCGGTGAGCCCGGCGGCGATGCGCCCGCTGCCGCGTCGCCAGGAATGCAGGAAAGTGCCGTCGGAAGTGCGCAGATTGGCGAGCACGAAGTCGGCGGCGCGGCGCGCCTGTTCGACGAAAGACGGTTCCGCGAGAGCGCGCCCGGCGACGGCGAGACCGGCGATCGCCGTGCCGTTCCAGTCAGCCAGAACCTTGTCGTCGGTCGCTGGGCGCCGGCGGCGCGAGCGCACCGCGAGGAGTTTGACTCGGAGAGGCGAGATCTCTGCGAGCAGCGTCTCGCGACTCAGGCGGCGTTCCCTCGCATGGACGTCGAGTGGCCGCGGCAGATGCAGAACGTAGCGGTTCTCCTCGAAGAACGGCTCGGCTTGGAAACCGAGAATCGGGGCGAGGAAGGTGGCGGCTTCGCCACCGAGAGCGAGATCCAGCTCGTCGCGAGTCCAGACGTAGTAGGCGCCTTCCCGTCCGCCGGTCTCGGCGTCGATGGCGCTCCAGAAGGCGCCGCCGCTCTGCGGCCGGCCTTCGGCCGCGTCGAGGGTCATCTCCCGGACCAGGAACTCCGCCGTCTCGCGCACGATTCTCGCCGCCTCCTGGCTACCGGAGCGTGCGTGCTCCCGGGCGAAGGCCTCGAGGAGGAGGCCATTGTCGTAGAGCATCTTCTCGAAGTGCGGCACCTTCCATTCGCGATCGGTGGCGTAGCGATGGAAGCCGCCGGCGAGCTGGTCGTAAATGCCGCCGCGCAGCATGGCGTCGAGCGTGGCGGTGAGCATCATGGCGCTGAAATCGGCCGCCTCCGACGACTTGGGATGCGCTGGAGCCACCTCGGCGAACGCCAGCAGGTGAAAGAGATTCGACGGCGTCGGAAACTTCGGAGCGCCCCCGAAGCCGCCCCAGGTGGGATCGAACTTCTCGCGCAGCGCGGCGAGCGCGCGCTCGGCGGGCTCCGCGCCGGGGAGCTCGCCGGTCTGCGGCTCGATCTCGGCCAGATGGCGCCGGATCGCTTCGCCCAGCTCTTCGCCCTGCTGCAGGACGTCGGTGCGGCGTTCCGTCCAGGCGTGGATCATCGAGCGCAGGACGGTCGGGAAGCCGGGCATGCCGCGGCTGTCGATCGGCGGAAAGTAGGTGCCGGCGAAGAACGGCAGCAGGTCGGGCGTCAGAAAGACCGAATTCGGCCAGCCGCCCTGGCCGTGCAGGACCTGGGTCGCCAGCATGTAGATCTCGTCGAGGTCGAGGCGCTCCTCGCGGTCCACCTTGATGTTGACGAACTCCTCGTTCATCAGCGCGGCGATCGCCGGATCGGAAAACGACTCGCGCTCCATCACGTGGCACCAGAAGCAGGTCGAGTAGCCGACCGAGAGGAAGATCGGCTTGTCCTCTTTCTTCGCCTTCGCCAGTGCTTCCGGGCCCCAGGGGTACCAGTCGACGGGGTTGTGGGCGTGGAGAAGGAGGTAGGGGGAGCTCTCGGCGGCGAGGCGGTTGGTGCGCTGGTTTGGGTCGGACATGGAGTCTCGATCTTATCGTTCGAGCTTGGGTCTGACGTTCAGAACGTGGAGCTCACCTTGAGGCGAAGGACTCCGCAGACCGAGAGCAGCAGAACGAAGAGTCCGAACCCCCACTCGCCCAGCGTCGGTACATCTGTCGGCGTCGGGCCCGCGCCGCCGGCGTCGCGTACGAGGCGGGCGTGGAGGTTCCCGTCTTTGTGGGTCGTGTTGGTACTGCCATCGTTGAATTCGATCTCGTGCGCCGCGACGGGGGTGCGCGCGTAGGTGGTCGACGACCAGAGCGCAACGCTCGGCGTCCCCGGAAATGCGTTCTGGTTGATCGTCGGAAAGCGCCCACAGGTCTCGACGATCGACAGGAGCTCTTGCTGATTCGGCAGCCGCCAGTCGTCGTGTCCGCCGAAGGCGGCGGCGTTCGCCGCCACCGCCGACTGCAGGGCCTCGGCCCAGTCGAGGAACGAGGCTGTACCGGTGGCGCAGTCGACGCCGCTCTTCCCTTCGACGCACTCCTTCCACATCAGCCCGGTGGCAAGGTGCGTCACCGTGCCGTCACCGTGCGGAGTGAAATCGCTGTCGGGCGTCGCCGGCAGGACGTCGGGGTTCGGATTGCCGGCGGCGCAGAGAGCGGCGCCCGGGTCGGGGACGACGCCGCCGCGCACCAGGCGCACGAACGGATTGGAAGTCTTGGGCGAGACGTCGACGATCGAGTTCGAGAAGTCGACCACCCAGGCGTTTGCCGGCGTCGAGCTGTCGGTCGAGGAGGTCCAGTGGGTCGTGGACGCGGTGTTGGGAAAGAAGGTGGAGTCGATGCCCGGGTCGACGGCGCCGAAGTAGAGCACGGAGTGCAGCTCGGCGAGACTCGGCAGGCGCCAGTCTGAGAATCCGCAGAGCGTGAGGCTGTTGACGGCTTCGAGAAAGGCCGCGGTGTTGCACAGGTTTCCGGGAAGAGTGCCGAAGCAGGTGTTGCTCCCGGTCACGCCGGAATCGCCGCCGTTGGTCAGCGCGTCGGTCGAGTGCCAGGTGTAGCCGTGCTGATACGAGCGCAGATCGGAATGGGTGGCCGTCTTCACCTCCCAGAGCAGGCCGGTGACGTTGTCGCGCGTGCACGCCCACTCGCCGCCCCCGGCTCCGAGAGGCGCGTCCGCGGGGAGGAGGCTGCCGTCGTTGGCGATCTTCGAGTAGTCGAAGCCGGCGACACCGGCGCCGACTTTCACCAGCGTGCCGGCGATCGCCGCGGCGTCGCGGCCGAAACGCCCGTCCTGCCGCGGGCGCGAGGCGAAGTCGCCGGTATTGACTTCGGAGCACGGCACGAGGGCGCCGGCGCCGTCGTCGCAGCGGTCCATTCCGGTATCCGTCAGAGCCGCGAAGAGCGCCGGCGGCAGAACGGACGAGAGCAGCAGGAGTGAGAGCGAAGCCGTGGACAGACGCATGGCGGAACCTCCGGAAGCGGGTAAGAAACAGTTGGAATCGAGATCGCCTGCCGCCTTGCGAGGCGGCGGCGGAAGATCAGAGCAGGCCGGCGCGAAGGGCCTTGCTGACGGCTTCGGCTTTGGAGTGCACCTGCAGCTTTTCGTAGATCGTCCGGATGTAGCCGCGCACCGTATTGATGCTGACGCGCAACGCATCGGCGGCGGTCTGGTAGCTCTGGCCCTCGGCGAGGAGGCCCAGCAGCCGGCGTTCCTGGACCGTCAGATCGGCGTCGAGCGGAGTCGGCGCCGGCGTCGTCTGGTAGAGGCGCACCAGCTTCCGGGCGATCTCGGGGGACATCGGCGAGCCACCACCCTGCGCCTCGATCACCGCGTCGAGCAGCCGCGCCGGCGGCGTCCGCTTGAGGAGATAGCCGACGGCACCGTGACAGAGCGACTGGAAGAGCGCCGCCTCGTCTTCGAGCGCGGTGAGCATCAGTGCCTGCGCCCCGGGCCAGCGGCGCTTCAGCGCCTGGACACCCTCGGAGCCGCGAATACCCGGCAGCTGGATGTCGACCAGCAGGACGTCGGGCGCGCTCGCCGGGCGGGTGGTCGCCTCTTCGATCGAACCGTACGCCCCTACGAGGCTGAAGCCGGGCGTACCCTCGAGCAGCATCACCAGCCCCTCGCGGTAGCGCCGATCGTCCTCGACGATGGCGACGGCAATATCCTGTCCGGTAGTTCGCATGATCTCTTCGCGGGCGATCATCTCATTGCGCTCCGTTCGCAGGTCCACCGCCTTCAGCTCCACAGCGCCGTCCCACCCGATTCGAAGCCGTCCGAGAACAGCTCTGCGCCGGCCTCCATGGCGCCGATGTCGCAGCGCGCTCCGCCGCTGCCGTCGCCATCCTCCGGCCGGGGAGCGCCGCGCTGGTCCACGGTTTCACAGGCCGCGCCTCCGCCTCCCGGGGCGAGTGGGCTCCCGGAGTCGATGAGGGGGCTTCCGGCGCCGGGAAGGTGGCCCCGCGTCGGACCGCCGCCCTCGGCGAGTGGGCCGAGTCCTGGATCGAGGCCGGTCTGATTGCCGGTGCCGGCCTCATAGCCCTCGCAGGGAACCTCGAGAAACAGATGATCGGTCTGTACGGTCGCCGACGGTCCGATGGAGCAGTCCGCTTTGGACGGAAAACCGAGCGTGAGGTTGTTGGCCACAACGGTGCTCTTCCAGCTGCCCGTGCCGGTCGACATGTGGATGCCACCGCCCAGATCCGTTCCCTCGCCGTCGAGGTTCGCGCCGTTCCCGACGATCGACGCATTGTGCAGGTCGAGCGTCCCTGCCCAGATGTAGAGCCCGCCACCCGCGCCGTAGGTGAGGTTGGAGCTCACCGTGCTGTTGCGCACCTGGACGTCGGCCAGGCTGTAGATACCTCCCCCGTCGGAATTCGAGGCGTTCTGCGCTACCAGGCTGCGCTCGAGGACCACCTCGGCGTCCGACCAGGCGAAGATGCCGCCGCCATTGCTCGACGCGCTGTTGCTTCGCACTGAGGTCGCGACGAGCTCCAGCCGGCCGGAGTCGAGGTAGATCCCGCCGCCATCCTCGCCATGGTTGTCCCGCACCTCGCAGTCGATCAGGGTGACGTCGTCGTCGATCAGACGCAGCCCGCCACCCTGGGCCGTTTCGCCGCCTTCGATCACCACGCGCTGGAGAAGTATCGTGTCCCCCCCCGGGCCGCGGGTCTCGAAGATGCGGTCCTCCCAGTTCTCCTCGCCGCGGATCACGGTGCGCGCTCCCGAGAGCTGTCCGGTGATCACGATGTCTCCCCAGAGGTCGAGATCGCCCGAGGCCGAGAGATCTTCGTCGGGCGCTCCGAGCGTCAGGGTAATGGTGCCGTAAGGCAGCACGATGGTGTCTCCCTCCAGCGAAATCCGCGCCTCCTGGGTGGCCGCCCGGAGGGTGCACTGCGAACCGGCGGATGGGCTGACATCGCAGACGCCGTCGGCGAGGTTGGTATCCGCCGCGTCGTAGACCCGGTTGACGAGAAAGGTGGACGCATTCGCGGGTGTCGCGCCCGCTGCCATTTCGAAGAGGGCGAGGAAGGCTAGAACGGCAAGGCGGGCGGAAGGCGGGTCGAAGTGGTTCATGTTCAGCTCCCTCGGCTGACGAAACCGGTTGTCGTTTGCCGTCGACGACAAAGTAACGTGTCGGGGGGAGCCGGCGGGACGCACAATCATGCGCAATCCGGGGGGACTTTCCTTCGATGCCGGAGGCATGCCGGTTCTCCCCGCATGAACATGCAGCGCGGGGTTCGATCGGGTCAGCGCGGCAGGCGGACGGAGAGGCGGGTGCCCCGGCCTCGGGTGCTCTCGAGCTCCATCGAGCCCCGCTGCGCCTCCACCCGCCGGCGCATCGTCAAGAGGCCGTTGCCGGCGCCGTCCCGTAGCGCCGCCTCTGGCGAGAAGCCGACTCCGTCGTCGACGATGTCGACGCTGAGCTCCCCCTCGGCGGCCGCGAAGCGGATCTCCACCCGTCGCGCGCGAGAGTGTTTGGCGACGTTGTGGATCGCCTCCTTGAGCAGCAGAAAGAGGTCGCGACGGCGTTC
>JAYTAM010000149.1:0-3972 GCA_043737505.1 Thermoanaerobaculia bacterium | reverse complement strand
GGGCTGCGCGGCACACACGTCGGCGGCGGCGCGGCGGTCTGGATCGTCGGCGACCTCGACTACCTGCGGGCCAAGGGTTTCCGGCCGGTCGGGATGGAACCGCTCGGAGTCGGCGTCTCCTCGGACGCCGAGCACATCATCACTCCGTCGAAGACCGGGCCGACGACGGCCATCCTGCAGGCGCTGGCGAGCTCGGGTGTGGCGCCTGAGGAGATCGGCTCGTGGGACCTGCACGCGACCGCCACTCCGGGCGACTACCTCGAGGTCGAGAACATGCGCTCGATCCTGCACGAAGACGTCCTCGTAACAGCGCGCAAGGGGACTTTCGGCCACGGTATGGGCGCGAGCGGCGGCTGGGAGCTCACGGCGCAGTACCTGGGATACCAGCGCGGGGTGATCTTCCCCACGGCCCTGGCGCGCACCGAGCTCAATCCGGAGATCGCGCGGGTACACGAGCGCTTCGCCTTCAATGAAGGCTGCCCGGTGCCTCCGGGCGCGGCCGGCAAGCTCTCGATGGGTGTCGGGGGCATCAACGCCTGCGTCATCTCGAGGCCGTATGAAGACTGAGTGCGAACAGTCTGCGGCTCCGGCCTGACCGGAGCGGACACTCTCTCGCACTCGACGCAGGCACCCGGGGTCCTCTCGATGTCGGACAGCTCGATTCTTCGGCCGAACTCACTCTGGCGCGCGGCAGTCCTGCTTGGTCTCGTCCTGTCCGCGTCGATGGTCGCGCGCTCCCAGGCCGGCGGTGACCAACTCAACCTGCTGGCGCGGGGCTGGCTCCTGGCCGAACGCGGCCATCTCATCCCCTACGGCAACCCGTTGTCTTCGGGCGGCGACGGTCCGGGAATCGCCACCAGCCTGCTCGTCGGGGCGCCGCTCGCCGTCTGGACGGATCACCGCGCGCCGGTGGTACTGATCTGGCTGCTGCACCTCGCCGGCTTTGCGCTCCTCGATCGCCGCCTGCGCACTGTCCTGACGCCGTGGGAACGCGCCGCCTTCGCGGTGGTCTACTGGTTGAATCCCTGGCGCCTCGAGGCCTCGGCCTTCCTGTGGAACCCGAACTTCCTCTACTTCTTCGGCGCGTTGCATCTCGTGACGGCCTTCGACCAGCGCGAGCGGCCGCGTTTCGGCGCCTCCTTTCTGCACATCCTGGCGCTCGGAGTCGGAGCGCAACTGCATCCGGCCATGCTGCTGCTCATCGTCGCCTCGCTGCTTTTCTGGTGGCGCGGGGCGGTGAAGGTCCATTGGGGAGGGGTCGCCGCCGGCGCCGCCGCGACGATCCTTCTGCTGATTCCGTGGTGGCAGGCGGCAGTGGCGGAGCCGGCGATCGTCGCCGCCGGCGGCGGCTTCCCGTTTCGCGGCCTGGTCTGGTTTCAGCCCTGGGTCAAGGGGCTCTCTTACTGGCTGCGCTATCCCTCACTGCTGATCAACAAGCAGAGCGCCATCTTCGATTTCACCGCCCTCGCGGGCGCCGGCGCCGACCGACTGCTGGTGCCGCTCGCCAAGGGCCTGGTCGCGCTCGCCGGCGTGACGACGATGCTGGCCGTGCTGCTCGCGAACGTCGACTTTTTCCGCCGTCGCTTCGCCGCCGGCGTCCGGGCGGCCCTCGCGCGCAGGCCCGCTCCGGAACCGCGCAGGTTTCTCGAGGACTATGCATTCTGGAGCTTTGCGGCCGCGGTCGTCGTTTTCGCCGCGGCACCGACGACGCCGCAGAGCTGGCAGGCGGTGCCGCTCTTCCAGGCCGCGGTCCTGCCGGTGGTCTTCTGGCTGGGCCGTCGCCTCGATCTGCCCGCTCACGCCACGGTGGCCCGGCGCGGGCTCCTCGCGGCGGCGGCGGCGGCGGTCGTCCTTCACCTCGCGCTGCTCGGCGGTGCACCCAACTTCCGCTGCGGTGGCCGCGGAGGCATCGTTTTCCCGCTGCGCGCTGCCTCGCCCATGTTCGCAGAGCTCGGACTGCAACGCACCTGCCCGTGGACTTTCGACGTGCCGAACGCGTGGTGGCCGGACGTATTGCCGGAGGAGTAGCGGAGGCACGAGCGGAGCCCGCGGGTTCCGCCGTTTCCGGTTACGGCGCGGTCTCGATCATCCGGCTGGCGATCTCTTTGACCAGCTTCGCGGCGACGCGAGCGGTCGTCGCGCCGAGGTCGCAGAGCGGGTTGTACTCGACGACGTCGGCGCCGACGATGCCACCCGGCAGGCCCTGAATCAGCGACAACACCTCGCGCACCGAGAGTCCCCCCGGCTCCTGATGCGAAACTCCGGGAGCGAAGGCGGGATCGATGCCGTCGAGATCGAGCGACAGGTAGAGCGGTCCGGTAACGTTGGGACGCGCGCCGGCCGACCAGGCGCGCATGTCGATCACCTCGACGCCGAAGCGCTCCGCCTGGGCGAGCTGGTGGGGGCTCATCTTGCGGATCCCGACCTGCACCAGACGCGAGACCAGCCCCTCTTCCAGGATGCGCGCGAACGGGCAGGCGTGAGAGTAGCGGTCGCCGTCGAAGCTGTCGTTGAGGTCGGGATGGGCGTCGATGTGGAGCAGCGTGAGCCCGGGGAAGCGGGGGCCAAGGGCAGCGAGGATCGGATAGGTCACCGAGTGATCGCCGCCGAGCGTGATCACCCGCCCGCCTGCGTCGTGGACCCGCGCCACCCCGGCGGTGATCTCCAGGCGCGCCAGTGCCGCCGGCGTGGCCGACGGAAGGTCGAGGTCGCCGGCGTCTGCAAGCGCCCCCGGCGCCCGCAAGTCGACCAGCGACTCGCTCCAGGAGTTGGTCGCTTCCGACCACAGCTGCTCGCGGATGAGCGGCGGAGCCCCGGCCGGACCGCGCAGGTACGACGAGCTGGCGTCGTACGGCAGGCCGAGGAGAGTCGGAGTTCCGTTCACAGGCAGGCGAGCCTATCGCGGTGATTGGAAGGGTTGGAGGGGTCCGCTGGCTTCGATCGCTTCGCTGGCTTCAAGAATCACGGGCGCGAGCTCCGGACGCTTCTCGCTGCGCTCGTCACCCGAGGAGCGGCCGAGCAGGTGACGCCAGAGCCAGGGCACGAGGTAGGTCCTACCCCAGGCGAGCTCGTCGCCCAGCCTGCGGGCAGCAGAGCGCGGAGCCGCTGCCGGCAGCGGCGGCTGCCAGCTCGCATCGACGCCGGGCAGGGCGAGGGCATGGGCGAGGGCGGCCGCGATCCGCGCATGCCCGGCGGAGTTTGCGTGCAGGCGATCGGGGCTCCACAGGCGCGGATCGGAAGCCACGGGATGCGCGGCGAAGTCGACCAGCAGCGTACCGGTGCGGGCGGCAGCGGCCCGGGCCGCCGCGTTGAAAGCCCGCAGACGTGGGCTGAGCCGGCTGGCGAGGGGCATCACCGGTGCGAGGTCGGGCAGGGTGAAGGTGAGCAGGACGGCGCCGGAAGCGCGTACGGCTTCCATCATCGCTTCGAGGTCGGCGGCGACCTCGGCGAGGGCGAAGCGCCGCGAGACGAGATCGTTGGTGCCGGCGAACAGGGTTACGAGGTCCGGTCGCATCGCGAGCGCCCGCTCGAGCTGCTGCTCGCGGATCTCCCGCGTCTTCCGTCCACGGATGCCGAGGTTGGCGTAGAGCAGCCCGCCCTGGGCCGCCTGGGCCCGCGCGATCTGCTCCGCCAACCGGTTCGCCCAGCCGCGAAAGCTTCCGTCCTCCGCCGGGTCGTCGAGCCCCTCGGTCGAGCTGTCCCCGATCGCCACGTAGCGCTCGAAGATGCGCTCCGAACGGATGGGCACTGGGTCGCGCAGACTCATCGGGCGGCGCTCTCCGCGCCGTCGCCCAGGCTTGCATGCGCCACCGCCTCAGCGACCTGGATGCCGTCGATGGCGGCGGAGAGGATGCCGCCGGCGTAGCCGGCACCTTCGCCGGCGGGGAAGAGACCGGGGGTGCTGACGCTCTGCAAAGTGCTGTCGTCGCGGCGGATGCAGATCGGCGCGGAGGTGCGGGTCTCGACTCCGGT
>JAYTAM010000148.1:0-9071 GCA_043737505.1 Thermoanaerobaculia bacterium | reverse complement strand
GAGCGCGCCTCCGTCCGCATCGGGCTCCCCCTCTTCCGGAGGCGGGAGCCCGTTCTGTTTTAGAACGGCTCCTCGCCCGGCTTCGTCGTTCCCGCCATGCGGCGTGTCACTTCGAGAACTCCTGGAAGTTTTCGCACCGCCTGCTGAATGCGCTCGAAGTGAGCGCGATTCGAGACCTCGATCACGACCTCGATCGAGCCGCGGCCCGGACGCGGAGTGTCCGCCTCGATCTGCCGGATGTTGGCGTCGAATCGGGCGATCGCCTCGGTCAGCCGCGCGAGCATGCCTGGCTTGTCCTCGGTTTCGATGAGCAGCGAAATCGGATAAAAGCCCTTCTCCTGGCTAGCCCACGCCACTTCGATCTCGCGCTCGGCGTTGTAGAGCAGATTCTTCACATTCGGGCAGTCGACGGAGTGAACCGAAACGCCCCTTCCGCGGGTGATGTAGCCGACGATCTCGTCGCCGGGCACCGGCCGGCAGCACTTGGCCGGCACCGCCAGGAGGTCGCCGTAGCCCCGCACCGCGATCGGCCCCTGCCCGCCGCCGGTGAGCACGCGATCGATCGCCTTGCGGATGGCGCCCGGAGGTTTGGGCGGCTCGGCGAGCTTGTCCTGAGGCAGCAGCCACGCCATGACCTGCGCCACCGTCGTCTTGCCGTAGCCGAGGCGGCCGTAGAGATCCTCGATGCGCGACAGGCCTTCCGCCTCCATCAGTTTCCGGAACTCGGGGCCGTCGGTCACCTTCCTGGGACTCAAGCGGTATCGGCGCAGTTCGCGTTCCAGCATGCGCTGGCCCAGGTCGGTCGCCTGGGCGGTCTGCTGGGTGTTGAGCCAGTGGCGGATCTTGTGCTTGGCGCGCGACGTCACGACCAGGGAGAGCCAATCCCGGCTCGGCACCCGGCTCGGGTTGGTCAGGATCTCCACGATGTCGCCCGTCTTCAGCTGCGTGCGCAGCGGTACCAGGCGCCCATTGACCCTGGCGCCCGTGCAGCGATGGCCCAGATCGGTGTGGATCCGATAGGCGAAGTCGAGCGGCATCGCATCGCGCGGAAAGGAGAGCACGTCGCCTTTCGGCGAGAAGACATAGACCTCATCCTGATAAAGGTCGAGCTTCAGGCCGGAGAGGAAGTGGCGGGCGTCGTTGACGTCGGTCTGGAACTCGAGCAGCTGGCGGAGCCAAAGGACGCTCTTGTCGACCCCTTCGGAGGAGAGCTTGCCTTCCTTGTAGCGCCAGTGCGCGGCGATGCCCTCCTCGGCGATGAGATCCATCTCCCGAGTCCGAATCTGCACCTCGAAAGGCTGCCCGGCCGGCCCCAGAACCGTCGTGTGCAGGGACTGGTAGAGGTTCGGCTTGGGCATCGCGATGTAGTCCTTGAAGCGGCCGGGAATCGGCCGGAAGGACTGATGCACCGTGCCGAGCACAGCATAGGTGTCACGCAGGTTGGTGGTCACGATGCGGAACGCCAGATAGTCGTAGAGCTCCGAGATGTCGATCTGCTGCCGCCGGAGCTTCTGATAGATGGAGTAATAGCGCTTGACGCGGAAGTTGATCTCGACTTCGATGCCCGCCTCGGCGAGACTGCTCATCAGCCGTTCGCGGAGCTTCTCGATCGTCCCGCGCCCGACTTTCAGCTTCTCGTCCAGGCTGGTCTTGAGAGAGGCGAACTGCAGCGGGTAGAGATAGTAGAAGGCCAGATCCTCGAGGTCGCCTTTCACGCGCGCCATGCCGAGCCGGTTGGCGAGCGGGGCGTAGATCTCGAGCGTCTCCTGCGAGATGCGGCGGCGGGCCTCCGGTGCCATCGCATCCAGAGTCATCATGTTGTGCAACCGGTCGGCGAGCTTCACCAGGATGACGCGGACGTCCTTGGCCGAGGCCAGGATCATCTTGCGGAACGTTTCCGCCTGCGCCTCGTCCTTGCGCACGTAGGAGTGCCGGCCGATCTTCGTCACGCCGTCGACGAGCTCGGCGATCTCCGCGCCGAACTCGCGCTCGAGAACTTCCGGAGTGGTGAGCGTGTCCTCGAGCACGTCGTGGAGGAGCCCGACCGCGACGCAGGTCTGATCGAAGCGCAAATCGGCGAGCAGCCAGGCGACGCTCGCCGGGTGAGTCATATAGGGCTCGCCGGAGCGGCGGACCTGGTCCTTGTGCATTTCGGCCGAGTAGCTGAAAACCCGCTCGAGGTAAGCGACCTCCACCTGCCTCCCGTTGTCCGTCAGGCGGCGCGCGAGGTCTGCCGACGTCGGAGGCTTCGGCGGCAGGACGGGCGGCGCGGGCGGCCGCTTGCGGAGATCCGGCATCGGAGTGGACGGGCCGCGCGCTCGCGGCCCATCTGCCGATTATAGGGTCTGCCCGCGCGCCCGCCGGGGCGCGGACAAGGCGCAGGGCGCGGACGGCGCGGACGGGTTCCGGCTCAACGCGCGCTGGAAGGCGAAGAGCGCTCGATGCGCTTCGAGCCGTCCTTGGCGGTGGTTCCCTTCGCGCCGCCCTTCGAGCCGAACCACTCCTGCCAGAGCAGGGCGAACGGGCTGGCGATGTAGATCGACGAGTAGGTGCCGACGATGACGCCGACGAGCATGATGAATGCGAAGCCGTGGATGACGTCGCCGCCGAACAGGAAGAGCATCAGCGAGGCGAAGATCGTCGTGCCGCCGGTGAGCAGCGTCCGGGAGAGCATCTGGTTCTGGCTGTCGTTGAGGATCTTCAGGAGGTTGCGGCCGCGGTGCTTCTGCATGTTCTCGCGCACCCGGTCGAACGTCACCACGGTGTCGTTCACCGAATAACCGATCAACGTCAAGAAGGCGGCGATCGTCGTCAGGTTGAACTCGTAGCCCATGAAGGCGTAGAGCCCCAGCGTGATGAGCACGTCGTGAAGGCTCGCCATCGTCGCGCCGACGCCGAACAGCAACTCGAAGCGGATCCAGATATAGATCAGCATGCCGAGCAAGGCCCCGATGACGGCCAGGAATCCGCGCCGGCGCAGCTCTTTGCCGACCTGCGGACCGACGTTTTCGGTGGCGAGCGGCGAGAACTTGCCGATCGACGTCGCGGACTGGAGGCCGGCGAGCGACTTGCCGGTCAGCCCGGGCACTGCTGCCACTTCGTCCCAGGAGTGGAAGATGGCCTTCTCTTTCCGCGCCGCCATTACCGATTCGGCGACCGCGGTGTAGTGCGCCGCGACCACTTCGGGCTCGCCGGTCACGGCGTCGGGATTCGCCGTCGCCAGAAGCTGGGCGATGGAGCCGGTGCCGATCTGGTTGATGTCGGTGGCCGCGTCCTTCTGGTTGTAGTGCTGCGAGAGCGCCGCGAGGATTTCGGTCGCCGCGCCCTCCTCCGTTCCCTCCTGGATCGGAGTACGAACCAGGATCTCGTTCTCGCCCGGCTTGCCGAAGCGCTGGATCTGGCTCTCGTTGAGGCCCGCGCGGGCGAGGACGTCGCGGATCTCGGAGACGTCCGGCGCGGCGGCGAACTTCAGTGTCAGCTGGGTGCCGCCGACGAAGTCGATTCCCATGTTCAGCTTGCCGAGAAAGAACACCGCGATCGCGCCGACGACCATGATCAGGAATGAGAAGCTGATCCAGAACTTCCGGTACTTCATGAAATCGATGTTGGTGTTGCGAAGAAAATCCATTCCCAGGCTCCTGTCTGCGGTTCCGGGCGAGCGCTCTTAGATCGAGATCGACTGCGACTTGCGGGACGGCGTGTACACGAGGTCGAACAGGAAGCGGCTGACGAAGATCGCGCAGAAGAGGGTGCCTAGAATGCCTACCGACAGGGTCACCGCGAAGCCGCGGATCGGACCCGTGCCGAACTGAAAGAGGAACAGAGCGGCGATCAGGGTGGTGATGTTGGCGTCCATGATCGACGACAGCGCGTTGCTGAAGCCGGCATCGATCGCCGCGCGCACGGTCTTCCCGACCTTCATCTCCTCCTTGATGCGCTCGAAGATGAGGACGTTCGCGTCCACCGCCATGGCGAGAGAGAGCACGATTCCGGCGATGCCCGGCAGGGTCAGCGTGGCCCCGAAGTAGGCCAACGCGCCGAACAGCAACAGCACGTTGAGCGCCAGGGCGAGCAAGGCGTTGACGCCGGACAGGCGGTAGACGATGAGCATCGTCAGGATGACGCCGATCATGCTGTAGAGGCCGGCCTTGATGCCTGCGTCGATCGAGTCCTGCCCGAGCGACGGTCCGACGGTGCGGTCCTCGAGATAGGTGATCCCGGCGGGCAGCGCGCCCGAACGCAGCGTCGTCACCAGGTCCTGCACCTCCTGCTGGCTGAAGTTGCCCTCGATGATTCCCGAGTCGGTGATGCGGGAGTTGATGACCGGCGCCGAGACGATGCGGTTGTCGAGAATGATCGCGAGCCCGCGGCCGACGTTCGAGCCGGTCGCGTCGCCGAACATCCGCGCGCCGTCGGCGGTGAGGTGGAAGGCGACCACCGGCTGGTTGAACTGGCCGGAGGAGACGTTGGCCGACTTGAGGTCGCGCCCGGTGATGACACGCCGCTTCTGAACCGCGAAGTAGCTCTGTCCCACGATCCGCCCGACCTCGTCGCGCTGGTCCTGGGCGACGATCTCGACGTCGGCCGGAAGGCTCCCGCCGAGGCCTCTCACGACCTCGTCCCGCGTCGCGGCGCCACCGCCTCCCGCCCGCGGAAACTCCGTCAGACGGAACTCCAGGAACGCAGTGCTCTTGATCAGGCGCTTGACGCGCTCCGGATCGTCCACGCCCGGAAGCTGGACGACGATGCGATCGCCCTCGGCGCCCTGGCGGGTGATGCTCGGCTCGGCGACGCCGTACTGGTTCACCCGGTTGTCGATGGTGAGCTTCGCCTGTTCGACCGCGAGGTTACGAACCAGGCGCTCGTTGGCCGCGGTCATCGTGAAGCCGGTGCGGCTGCCGTCGCGGTTCCAGTCCCAACGCTCGGAGGTGAGGAAGTCGTTGGCCGCCTTGTTGAGTACGGCGTCCTTGTCGACCGGAACTCCGGTGACGTCGAAAGAGGTGTCCGAGATCCGCGAGGTCGCTACGGAGGTCACTCCGGCAGCGGCGATCTCGCGTCGTACGATCTCCATGTCCTTGTCGGTTTCGGCGCGGATGGCATCCTGGGTCTCGACCTTGAGCACGAGGTGGATGCCGCCCTGAAGGTCGAGGCCGAGGTTCAGCTTGTCCTTCGGCGGATAGGCGGCGAAAGCCGCCAGGACCGCGAGCCCGGCGATGAAGATGCCCTTGACGAGCAGTCCCTTGTTCACTTGACGACCTCCGGTTCGGCGGGGCCCTCGAGGCCGGCGATGGCGGACTTGAGCACGCGCACCTTGACGTTCTCACCGAGCTTGAGGTGGACGATGCGATCCTCGACGGCGGCGATCTCGCCGATCAGGCCGCCGTTGGTCACCACCCTGTCGCCGCGCTTCAGACCCTCGACGACCTTCTGCAGCGCCTTCTGACGCTTGCGCATCGGGGCGAGCAGCAGGAAGTAGAAGATGCCGAAAACCAGAAAAATCGGCACCAGCGAGACGAGCGGCGATTGCGTCTGCGCCTGGGCCAGCTGGATCCACACGTTCGGCGACTGGATGACGAGCAATGCTTGCATCTTTCAACTCCCGGATTCGATTCCGTGCATCGATTCAAAGGTCGACTTGCCGTCGCCATGCGCGCGCTCGCTCACGACCGCGAGCGCGGCTCCTGGCTCTCCACCGCCACAGAATTCTCGGATCGGTGTTCGTCCGCGGAGCGACTGACCCACTTGCGGGCCAGGTCCGCTACCCGAAAAGCCGCAATAGCTTCTCTCGCTTCCCCCATGAAGTCAAGAAAGACACGCAGATTGTGCAGCGTCCCGTAGACCGCGGCCGACAACTCTCCGGCGCGATAGAGATGATGCAGAAAGCCGCGCGACAGACGGCTGCAGACCGGGCAGCTGCACTCGGGATCGAGCGGCCCGGAGTCGTCCCGGAAGCGCGCGTTCTTGATCCGGAGCTCCCCCTGCCGGGTGTAGAGCAGACCATGGCGGCCGTTTCTCGCCGGCAGGACGCAGTCGAACATGTCGACGCCGTGCGAGATGGCGTGCAGCATGTCGGAGATCGTGCCGACTCCCATGAGATACCGCGGCCGATCCTCGGGCAGGCAGGGCGCGGTCCACTCGATCGCCGCGCGGCGCGGACCCAGCGGTTCGCCGACGCTGACACCGCCGATCGCGAAGCCGTCGAAGGGGAGCCCGCCGAGCGTTTTCGCCCCCGCCTCGCGCAGATGGCGGTAGCTGCTTCCCTGAACGATGCCGAAGAGCGCGGTGCTGGCGACCGTCCGTGCCGCGACCGAGCGCTCGGCCCATCGCAGGGTGCGCTCGAGGGCCGCGGCGGCCACCGGCTCGGTCACCGGCCAGGGCGGACACTCGTCGAGAACCATCGCGATGTCGACTCCGATCGCCTCCTGTGCCGCGACGACGCTCTCCGGCGTGAGCTCGAGAAGCGAGCCGTCGAGGTGGCTGCGAAAGCGCACGCCGCGCTCCTCCACCTTGCGCAGGGCGGCGAGCGAGAAGACCTGGAAGCCACCGCTGTCAGTGAGAATCGGCCGGCTCCAGCCGGTGAATCGGTGCAGTCCGCCGGCGCGGGCGATGCGCTCGATGCCCGGCCGCAGGGAGAGGTGGTAGAGGTTCGACAGCATCACCTGAGCGCCAGTCGCCTCGAGCTCCTGCGGCGTCAAGCCCTTGACCGCACCGAGCGTGCCGACCGGCATGAAAGCCGGGGTGTCGATCGCCCCCCGCGCGGTATCCAGCCGACCGAGCCGGGCGCCGGCGTCGCGCGCCAGAATCTCGAATTTCATGCGCTTCGGAGGGCGATCAGGGCTTGGCGTCGCGCCCGCGGTCGAGATCGACGACCCGGATCTCGACCTCTTTCGGAATCGCCAGATCGAAGCGGGACAAGGGGATCTCGCCGTTGCGGCGCAGGTTGTCGAAACGGTACTCGGTGGTGTCGCCGTTGACCTCGACGTAGCGCACCCGGACGGGCAGATAGAGCTTCGGGTCGATCCACAGGCTCATCGCCGCCAGACGCTTGCGGATACGCGCGAAGCGAGGCGCGAGATCGAGGCGATACGGTTCGCCGGCTGCGGCGGTACCCGCCGGTCCTGCCGGCCCGGCAGGGCGCGCGGGCGGGAAGACGAAGGTGACGGCAAAATACTTCATCAGCGTGTCGAGCGAGCCGCTCGCGTTGAGGTAGCGGAAGACCTGGGACGAGGCACGGCCGACCTTGACCCTCTCGGCTTTGCCGAGATCGCGGTACCAGGTCAGCATCTCGTCCTCGCGGATCACCAGGGACACCGGTTTCGGCGAAAGATAGTCCCAGCGCACGAGATCGGGGGCGAGGTAGACAAAGGCGCCCTTCGACTCTTCGGGCGCGGTGAGGAACTCGCTCGTTCGGTATTGCACGAACTCGGCTTCGAGGGTGCGCAGGCGCTTCTGCTCGTAGCGGATCCGGTCGAGAAGGGCCTCGGAGCGCTTGGCGAGGGCCAGCCCTGGCGCCTCCGGATCGGGGACTTTGTTGTCGGCGCCACGGGAGGCGGCCGGCATCAGCGAGGAGGTGAGCAGCAGGCTCCAGGCGACACGCACTGCCCGGCGCGAAAAGCGGAGACCCGTCATCGCCTCATTCTATCCCGGGGAGATTGTTGACAGCCCGCGAGGGCGCTGCTACGTTCGCTCCCTCGCCGGGGTCACCCGGCCCAAGGAGCTCGATAACGCATGGCCGAACTGGGTACCAAGTACGAATGCTACAGCTGCGGAGCGAAGTTCTACGACTTCGGCAAGCCCGCTCCCATCTGCCCGAAGTGCGGTGCGAATCAGAAGGACGTCAAGCGGCCCGAGACCGCCTCGGAGTCGGCGGCTGCCCGACGCAAGCGGCGCGAGGACGTTCCCAAGCCGGTCGTCGAAGCCGATGACGATCTCGTGCCGGCCGCGGATCTGGACATTCCGGACGACGAGATCGAAACGCCCGAAGGAGTCGTCGAGGAAGAGGAAGACTTCGACGACGACGAGGAGTAGCTCCCCGCCCCCGGACCGTCCCCCGCCCCGGCGGACATCCCGCCGGTTCGCGCTGGCTCTGGGTGGCAATCTCGGCGACTCCCGGCGCATCTTTGAGGAGGCGCTGGTGCGGCTCGAGGCGGAGCTCGGAGCGCTCACCGTCGCGCCGCTCTACCTGACAGAGGCGGTTTCACCGATCGCTCAGGCGCCGTACCTCAACACCGTGGTGATCGGGGGCTGCAGCCTTGAAGCCGCAGCGCTGCTGCAGCTCACCCAACGGATCGAGGTCGAATTCGGCCGCGAGCGCGGCCCCGGGAAGTCGGGACGACCGGCCGGGGCGCCGCGTACGCTGGACCTCGACCTGCTCCTGCTCGAGCGGGAGGTGCGTTCGGCGGAGGCTCCGATCCTCCCCCACCCGCGCCTGCGGGAACGGCGATTCGTTTTGGCGCCGCTGTGCGAGATCGCCCCCGGCTGGCGCATTCCGCCCGACGACACCACCGCCTGCGAGCTGCTCGCCCGGTTGCCCGAGAACCCTTGGGCGCGACGTCTCCCCGAAGCGCTGCGCCGGCTTGCAGGGCCGGCCAGACCATGACCGCTCTCGCGCTCGCCTTGCAGCTCGTCGTCCTCGGCCTGCATGTGCTGGTTCCCTGGCGCCTCGCTCGCGTCGCCGGAAGCCCCCTGCTTTTCGCTGCTCCGGAAGGTACGACGGCGGCGACGTCAGGGCTGCCCGGGGCGCGGGATGGGCGCCAGCTCTGGGCCCTGATGGCGACTCCGCTCTTGCTCGCAGCTGCCCTCGCCGGCCTGTTCTCCGTGCGCGATCGGATCGACGCGGCACTCGCCTGGGGCTTCACCTGGCCGCCGACCTCCCTTCCTGTCCTCGCGCTCGCCTTCGCCGGCCTTGCGGTCGGCTTGAACGATCTCATCCTCTTCGCCGGTTTTCGCAAGCTGGAGCCGGCAGGCTGGCGGATCTCCGCCGGCCTCGCCCTGGCGCTCCTCCTGGCCGCCAGCTTCGCCGGCGAGCTCCTGCGCCTGGGGCGCGGCCCGGCGGTGGGCCTTACGGGACT
>JAYTAM010000147.1:0-3993 GCA_043737505.1 Thermoanaerobaculia bacterium | reverse complement strand
CTCATCGCCGCTCTCGGTATCGCCGTCGTCGTCGATGAGGCTGAAATTCTGATCGAAAGCCTGATTCCCGCTCGTCGTGAGCTGCAGCCCGACGCCGTAGAAGATGTGGACGACCCCCGCGTTGTTGGCAACCCCGTCCGCTTCACCCGGGGCGCCGACAGCGAGGTCGAACCGGTTGTCGGAATCGAAATCGCCGACGATGACAGCCGCGCCGAACCGATCGCCTGCCTGCGCCGTACCGATCACCCCGGGAGAGTTCTGGTGAACACACCATCTGCCGGCGTTGCCGGTCGAACAGGATCCCGCTTGTGCGACGAGCGGCGCGACGCCGGCGACGAAGAGGGGTACGGCCGAGGCAACCAGCAGTGCGAGGCGGTTCATGCGTCCTCCGGGAGTGAGCCCGTCGAGCATAGGACGCCGGATCTACCCTTCGACACTGACGAAAGTGAGGTTCGATCTCTCCCATCGCAACCTCTCCACTCCGACCAACGCCCCGCCTACCAGCCGGCCGTGTCGCCGCTTTCGAAGCCGTCGCAGAACACGCAGCCGAAGCGCTGCGCCTGGACGCTCGACTGGCTCGAATCGGTGCCGGACGAACCGAGACTCTGCCAGACGACGACGAATCCTCCCGCGCCGGTCGAGGCCACCACTGGCAGCTCCTGGCTGCTCGTCGTGTAGCTGTTGACCTGGGCGTCGGCGCCCACCGGGACGCCGTGGACGTCGAAACGCCGTCCCCGGATGCTGAAGGAATCCGAATCCGTTCCACTCGAGCCGAGGCTTTGCCAGACGACGAGGAAGTTGCCTGCGCCGTCGACGGCAACTGTCGGATAGCGCTGTACGCTGGTCGTATAGGTATTGACCTGGAACTGCGCGCCCAGTGCGGCGCCGTTGGCGGCGAAGCACTGCGCCTGGATGCTGAAGCTGCTCGTGTCCGTGCCGTTCGAGCCGAAGCTGTCCCAGACGACGATGAAATTGCCCTCGCTGTCCGCGACCGCCGCTGGATAGCGCTGTCCGCTCGTGGTGTAGGAGTTGACCTGAAACTGCCCGCCGAGCGCTGCGCCGTCGGCAGCGTAGCGCCGCCCCTGGATGCTCGTGCTGTTGTTGTCCGTACCGGTCGAGCCGTCGCTGTTCCAGACGACGAGGAAGTTGCCCGCACTGTCCAGGGCCACCTGCGGATTGAGCTGCCCGCCTGTGGTGTAGGTGTTGACCTGGAACTGTGCGCCCAGCGCGGTGCCGTCGGCGGCGAAGCGCCGCGTCTGGATGCTGACGCTGCCCGTGTCCCCTCCGCTCGAGCCGCTGCTCTCCCAGGCGACGACGTAGTTCCCCGCGGCGTCAACGGACACCGAGGGATACTGCTGCTCGAACGTCGTGTAGCTATTGACCTGGGCCTCACCACCGATCGCCACGCCGTTGGAAAGGTAGCGCCGCGCCTGGATGCTGTCGTCGCTGGTGTCGGTGCCCGTCGAGCCGAGGCTCGGCCAGGCGGCGACGAAAGCGCCGTCGCTGGCCGCGGCCACCGCCGGAAACCGCTGGGTGCTCGTGGTGTAGGCGTTGATCTGGAACTGTCCGCCCAGCGGGGTACCGTCGGCGGTCCAGCGTTGCCCCTGGATGCTCATGTTGCTCGTATCCGTGCCACCCGAGCCGAAGCTCGTCCAGACGATCAGGAAATTGCCCTCGCCATCCGCGGTGACCGCAGGTTGGTACTGATTGTTCGTCGTGTAGGAGTTGACCTGGAACTGCCCGTCGAGAGGCGACAACTGCGCGCGGGCCGCCGTCGCTGCGAGTGCCAGCCCTGCGACTATCGCTAAAACCGGGAGGGCCGTGAGGCGGGCGAGACCAGCAGCGGCGGCGGCTCGGGTCGAGAGCTTTGGAGGCTTCATACTCTCGGTATCGGGATTCAGAGGCGAAAGACGACATCCCGTGTGACGCGCTGACCCGACACCGCACGTCGCCGCGAGCCCCGCCGGCGTTTTCCCCTTCTGGCTGGGCTCAGGCGATGTCGACCTGCACTACGGCACCGTCGCCGACCAGGCGCCCGTCGATCCGCTTTCGAAGTCGTCGTGGAACAGGGCGTCCGGCAGCTCTTCGGCGTTCTCCTCCGCGGCGCCGATGTCGCAACCGTCGCTGGCGTCGGGGATCAACGGCTGGTCGACCGGCCGGAGGAGCGTCGCGAGGTTGCCGAAGCCGCGCTGGTCGGCGATCGCCTCCGCGCACTCTCCGCGGTCGACGAGTAGGCTCCCGGGTGACGGCAGATGGGTATCGGTCGGTCCGCCGTTGTCGGCGAGGAGACCCAGCCCGGCGAGGACCGGCGCTGCCCGCGTGCCCACCCAGTCGTCCTGGCCGTTCGGCGCTCCGACGGCGAAGAACGCCGCCGCGCCATCGCGGACTCCGACCAGATTGAAGCCCTCGGAAAGGATCGCGCCGTTGGTTGACGCCACCACGTCGCTCGGGATCGCGCCCATGAAGTTGTTTCCGATCACGGTCGAGTGGAGCCGGACGGTAGCGGAGACGCCGGCGTCGCCGACCACGTAAAGGCCTCCACCGGTTTCGGACGCCCCGTCGTCGCCGTTCGAGTCGGCGGTGTTGTCGGTGATCGTCGAAGCGTCGATCTCGACCACGCCGTAGATGACCATCACTCCGGCGCCGGCGTCCTGCGTGGAGTTGCCGCTGAAGGTGGAGCGGCGGATGGCGCCATTGGCGAAGCCGCTCACGAATCCGGCGCCGGAGGCCTCGGCGGCCACGACGTTGCCGGAGATCGTCGAGTCTTCGACCAGAAAGGTCGCCGTCGGCTCGCCGACCGGAGTCAGGTAGCCCTCACCCACGAAGAAGACGCCGGCGGCGCCAACAGCCTCGTTGTTCGCCACGGTGGAGCGCCGCAAGAGGAGCGTGGCTCCGCCGTCGCCGAAGATTCCGCCGCCCGACGCGGAGCTCTCGCACTGGAGTACGCGCGCATCCACGACCTCGAGGTGATCTCCGGTGGCGAATCCGATGCAGCCTCCGGCCGCGTGCTGGCCGTTGCGGACGGTAAGGCGCTCGAGGCGCAGCCGACGGCCGTTCGGGGCGCCGTCGAGAGTGAAGATGCGATGGTTGGCGCCGTTGACGGTGAGCGTCGGAAGCCCCGATGCGGCGAGCGGCGGCCCCGCGATCGTCGTGTCCTTGCTGATCACGGGCAGGTCGCCGTCCAGGACGATCGCGCCGGTCACCGAGAACTCGATCCGGTCCGGGCCCGACCCGCCGGGGCATCCCTCGAAGGCGGAATCGCTGTTCGCCGCGACGATAGCGGAGCGCAGCGAACAGCCGCCGCCGAGCGAGGCGTCGTCCTCGAGGGTATCCACCAGGATCGTCGCGGCGGGCGCGCCGGCGGCGAGCGCCAGGAGGGCGACCGCCAGCGCGACGGCCGCTCGGGCGGGGGACCGGCTGGGACGGGAATAGAGAACGGGGGCTTCGACCATGGGAGTCTCCTTTTGTCGACACTCGCGACATCCGAGCGGCATTTCGGACATCCGAGCTCGACCTCTTCCCGGTGGCCGCGGCTGTCCGCGATCCCGCACCTCCGCGTGCTAGCATCCCGGGCCTCGGGCGATGGAAAAACTTGGCAAGTACGACATTCTTGAGAAGGTCGGCGAAGGGGGCTTCGGCGCGGTCTACAAGGCGCGCGATCCCCACCTCAAACGGATCGTCGCGCTCAAGATCTGCAGCCACGGCGACGCCGATCTGCAGCGCCGGTTCCTGCGCGAAGGCGAGATCGTCGCCAGTCTTCACCACCCGCACATCACGCTGATTCACGACCTCGGTTTCGAAGGCGGCACGCCGTTTCTGGTGCAGGAGTTTCTCTCCGGGGAGGATCTCGCGGCGATCATCCGGCGCCGGGACGAGATCGACGACGCGACCCGCATCCGCTGGATGCTCGAGGTCGCCGGCGGGCTCGAGTACGCGCACCAGAAGGGGATCGTGCATCGCGACATCAAGCCGGCGAACATCCGGATCCTCGAC
>JAYTAM010000146.1:0-9131 GCA_043737505.1 Thermoanaerobaculia bacterium | reverse complement strand
ACCTCCGTCCGGCCAAGAACATGCCGGCGGTCAAGAGCCGCTACGAAGGCGTCGACCTCATCGTGGTGCGCGAGAACACCGAGGACCTTTACAGCGGTCTCGAGCATACGGTCGTCCCCGGAGTCGTCGAGAGCATCAAGATCATCACCGAGCGCGCTTCCACGCGCATCGCCCGCTTCGCCTTCGAGCACGCGCGGGCGAACGGCCGCAAGCGGGTGACCGCGGTGCACAAAGCGAACATCATGAAGCTCTCCGACGGCCTCTTCCTCGACTGCTTCCGCAAAGTCGCGCTGGAGTACCCGGAGATCGCTGCCGACGATCGTATCGTCGACAACACCTGCATGCAGCTGGTCACGCGCCCGGAGCAGTTCGACGTTCTGTTGCTCGAGAACCTCTACGGCGACATCGTTTCCGACCTCTGCGCCGGGCTGGTGGGTGGCCTGGGCGTCGTACCGGGAGCGAACTTCGGCGAGAAGGGGTCGATGTTCGAAGCCGTCCACGGCAGCGCGCCCGACATCGCCGGCATGAACGTCGCGAATCCTCTGGCGCTCATTCAGAGCGCCGTCATGATGCTGCGCCACCTGGCGGAGAACGACGCCGCGAATCGCATCGATCGCGCGGTTCATCAGGTGCTGTCGCAAAGCGACGTGCGCACACGCGACATCGGTGGCAGCGCGACCACCACCGAGTTTACCGACGCCATCGTGCGGACCATCGAGGCCGGCTGATTCCACGGGCCCCGAGCCAGCGATGCCGCAGCCGTAGCGCTCTGCTGTCGGGAGAATCTCCGTCGTGACCGAGTCCCTCTTCGACGAGCCCGGAATCGGGAAGCCAGGGCCAGCGCACTGGGATGCCGGAGCTCCGCTCGCCGAGCGCATGCGGCCGCGCACCCTCGACGAGGTGGCGGGTCATGCGGAGCTCCTCGGCCCCACCGGCTTTCTGCGCCGTGCGATCGCCGAGGACCGCGTCCCGTCGCTCATCTTCTGGGGCCCTCCAGGGTGCGGCAAGACGACCCTTGCCCGCTTGATCGCAGAGTCTACGAAGAGCCGGTTCGTGCCCTTCTCGGCGGTGACCTCCGGCATCAAGGAGATCAAGGAGGTCATGGCGGACGCGGTGAGGATGCGCACCGCGACCGGCCGGCGGACGATCCTGTTCGTCGACGAGATTCATCGTTTCAACCGCTCTCAACAGGATGCCTTTCTGCCCTACGTCGAGCGTGGCGACATCGTGCTCATCGGCGCCACGACCGAGAACCCCTCTTTCGAGCTCAATGCCGCGCTGCTCTCCCGCTGCAAGGTGGTGATGCTGTCAGCCCTCGCTGCGGAGGAGGTCGAGACGCTTCTCGGCCGGGCTTTGAACCTTCCCGAACGCGGGCTGGGGGGGAGCGGCATCGCGATCGGCGCGGAGGCCCTGGCTTCGATCGCACAACTGGCCAATGGCGACGGCCGGCGGGCGCTCGGCCTGCTCGAGCTCGCGGTCTCGGAAGCCGTCGCTGCGAAGCTTCCGGCGGTGACTGCCGAGGGCGTCGCGCGACTTGCCCAGCGCAAGGTCCTGCTCTACGACAAGAGCGGCGAGGAGCACTTCAACCTGATCTCGGCGCTGCACAAATCGCTGCGCGAGAGCGACCCGGACGCCGCGCTCTACTGGCTCGTCCGCATGCTGCAATCGGGCGAGGAGCCGAACTACCTGGCGCGGCGGCTGGTGCGGTTCGCGAGCGAGGACATCGGCCTCGCCGATCCCCAGGCGTTGCCGCAGGCGCTCGCCGGATGGCAGTCCTACGAGCGGCTCGGCTCGCCCGAGGGCGAGGTGGCACTGGCGCAGGTCGCGATCTATCTCGCGCTCGCGCCGAAGAGCGTCGCGGTCTATCGGGCCTACGGCGAAGTCGTGCGGGCGATCCAGGAGCGCCCGGCCGATCCGGTACCGCTCGCCATCCGCAACGCACCGACCCGGATGATGAAGGAGCTCGGCTACGGGCGCGACTATGCCTACGCTCCGGATACGGAGGAAGGCGTCGCTGGCCTCGAGTGTCTGCCGGAGGCGCTGGCCGGGACGGCGTTCTATCGGCCGAAGGGCCTGGGCTTCGAGGCCCGGCTCGCCGAGCGTCTGCAGGAGTTCGCCCGCCGCCGGCAAGCGGCGCGCGGCCGTCCGGGCTCCTAGGCCCGACCTCTCACTGACCTTTCACCCGGGAGATTCACGATGAAGAACTGGCTTCGCATCCACCGCTATCTCGGCGCTTTCTGCGCGCCGATGCTGATCTTCTTCGCCATTTCTGGATCGTGGCAGATGCTGAATCTCCACAAGTCGAAGAAGGACGGCAGCTACAAGGCCCCGGCGGCGATCCATTTCGCTTCTGATCTGCATATGGCCGAGGATCTGGAAGGACCGGAGAAGTGGGCCTTCCGCTCGATCCTCTGGCTCGTCGCCGCCTGCCTGGTGACCACCTCGGCGATCGGTCTGGCGATGGCCTTCCGGCTCGAGCGGGCTAAGGGGCGTGTCGGCCTCCTCGTGCTCGCAGGGATCGCCCTGCCGCTGCTGCTCTTCCTTCTCGCCCGCGAGTAGCATCGATCCGGCAGGAAAGAAAATAGGGCCAGTCGCGAAGCGACTGGCCCTTTTGCTTTGCAGCGGCGACTGCGCCGCTCGAAGCTACGGCGCGACCGGCGTCGCGGACCGGAGCAGCGTCACCGTTGCGGGTGCCGAGGTTCCGGCATACCCGTCCACGGTCAGGATGACCAGCCCGTCGAGAGAGACGGCGATCCGGCCGAGGCTGCTCTCGTCGGCGAGCGACCACTCGATGCGGACCTGCTGTGCGACTTCACTCACCGGCACCCAGTTGCTGCGACCGGCGCCGAGGATCCCGAGCGAGAGCTCGAGCTCCCCGGAGCCCTCGGTCCGCCGCGCTCCGATGAGGAAGAGGGGCTTGCCCGCGGCATCGGAGACGACGGCAATCGCCGTCGCTGCGAGCTCGTCGCCGGACTTCACGGCGGCGAAGTCGTAGCCGAAGTTGGCTTCCGAACCGGTGGTGCCGACTCCGCCGTAAGCCTCGAAGCCGAACGGCACGGTATCCGACCACTGCAGGGTGTCGCCGCTCTCGAAGCCGTCATGGAAGATGCCCGGCAGCTCGTCCGTATCCGTGGCCGAGTTGTTGGCCGTGTTCGGATCCGTGCCGCCGCCGTTGACGGTCGCGGTCGCCGTGTTGACCAGAGTGCCGACGGCGTTGAGCGAGACGTTGCAGGTGGAGGTGTAGGTCACCGAGCCGCCGACCGGAAGGTTGGCGGTCTCGTTGACGTTTCCGACCACCGGCCCCGGGAAGCAGGTGCCGCCGCCCGATCCGACGCAGGTCGTGACGCAGCCGGTGAGCGTCGCCGGGAAGATGTCCGAGACGCCGACGGTCGGGGCCGCGCTCGGTCCCGCCGTGTTCGAGACCACGATCGTGTAGGTGATCGAGGCGCCGGGCGTCGCCGTCGTGGAACCGTCCGTCTTGGTGATGGAAACATCCGCCGTCGGCACCAGGGTGTCGGTGTCGGTGGCGGTGTTGTTGCCCGTCGCCGGGTCGTTCACTCCGCCGCCCACCGTCGCCGTCGCCGTGTTGCTCAGCGCCCCGGTAGCCGTCGCCGAGATGTTGCAGGTGGCGGTGTACGTCGCCGTGCCACCCACCAGGAGGCTGGCGACGTCGTTGATGTTTCCTGCCACCGGTCCGGCGGCGCAGCCGCTGCCGGCGGAAGCGAGACAGGTCGTGAGGCACCCGGAGAGCGACCCGGGGAAGTTGTCCACGATGGTGACCGTCGGCGCTGCGTTGGGACCGGCGTTCGTCGCCACGATGGTGTAGACCACGGGCGTACCCGGGATCTCCGTCGCGGAGCCGTCGGTCTTGGTGATGCCGACGTCCGCCGAGGCGTTCAGGACGGTGTCGGTGTCGGTCGCCGAGTTGTTGCCGGCGTTCGGGTCGGAAGTCGCCGAGGAGACGGTCGCCGTGTTGACGATCGATCCCGTGGCGCTCAGGCTGACGGTACAGCTCAGGAGGTACGTGACCGAGCCGCCCGCCGGCAGGTTCACTGTGTTGTCGTTGATGTTTCCCGAACCGGCAGCCGCGCACGTGCCGCCGAGCGTGCCGGAGCAAGTCCAGTTGCAGGTGAGGAAGGCCGGAATCGTGTCGGCAGCCGTCGCGCCGGTGACGGCATGGGCGCCGGCGTTGGTGGCGGTGACGGTGTAGGTGGTGTTTCCACCCGGCGCCACGCTCCCGACGCCGTCGGTCTTGGTGATGGAGAGGTCGGCCTGGACAACTTCGTCCGCACCGATGTCCGGCGTTGCCGCCGGCCGCGGCTCGTTGTCGACGTCCACCGTCACGGCGCCCACCGCGACACCGGAGTTGAGCAGCGTGCTGGAGGTCTGCAGGTGCAGATCGGCCGGCACCGGCGAAGTGACGAACAGCGGATCGACGGCGAGCGAGTTGGCATCCTGCCCGGTGGCCGTCTGCCACGCGGCGAGGTTCGCCCGCGGCGTACCGAGGAGGCCGACATTCTGTGCGAAGTAGTCGTTGTAGTTGATGGTCGAGAAGATCGCTGCGCCGCCCGGCGACGAGTCGATGACGCCGTAGCGGGTACCGAGAGTCTGCGTGCTGGCGAAGATGTTGTCGCGCAGATCGATCGCACCGACGGCCGTGACGGCGGCCGCGATGTTGATTCCGGCCGTGATGCCGGTCGCCGCGTTCACCCCCTGGTTAGAGTTGAGCAGCACGGAGTTGTGGTAGATGCCGTATCCACCGCCGGTAGTGATCATGATCCCGTACCCGTTGTCGTCGACGGTCACTCCGTTGAAGCCCTGCGCGGCGACGTCGGAGATGAAGTTGTTGGCGACCGTGATGTTCGAAGCCGCCCCCGCGCCGAGCAAGATGCCGTTGCTGCCGAAACCGCCGGGGTTGTTCTGCCGGATGTCCGAGATCCGGTTGGCGACGATCGAGCCGCCGTTGATCGCTCCAGCCACTTGAATGCCGCTCATTGCCGAGCCGGTGCCGGTGGAGGAGTTGATGCCGGCGATCACGTTCCGGCTGATCGTGAAATTGCTGGCGTTCTGGATCAGGAAGCCACGGAAGCTCACCTTCTCGGCGACGACCGTCGAACCCACGTCGTTACCGGTGATGAGCCAGTTCTGATCGAGAGCCACGTTGCCGCTGATGAACGCCGCGTTCTGCACGCTCTTGAACGAGTTGTTCTGAATCGTGTTGTTCGAGTTCGGGAACTCAGCGGCGCCGCCGAAAGCCGTGCCGCTGCTGGCGATGATTCCCTGGCCGGCGAAACTCCCTGGACCCACCAGGTTGCAGTTCTTGATGGTGTCGCTGTTGGCGCCGCTGGTCGCGTTGGTCGCGATCCAGATGACGGCTCCGGCGCCGGTGTTGGTGATCGTCAGGCTGCGATCTGTGCCCGCTGCGAGCGAGCCGTCGATCGTGACGCCATCGGCGCCGGACAGCTTGATGAGGCCGGTGCCGTTCGAGCCGGCGATCGACCGCGCCACGCCCGTCGGCTTGATCGTCACGGTGAATCCGCCGGCCACCTCGTTCAGCGCGAAGGTGCCGGTCTCACCGGTCAGATCGGAGACGATGTTGATGGTCACGTTCGACGTCGCTCCGACACTGTTCAGCGTCTGGAAGATGCCGCCGGTATTGGTCAGCGACGGGAAGTTCCCGCCGGAGCCCACGGTGAAGGTGCCGCCCAGCGAGTTGGAGACCGAGAAGGCGCCGGCGACCGTGTCGTTGCCGGCGACCGCATCGGGCGTCGTGACTGCGGCGCCGCTGACGTAGGCGCCGGGAGTGGTGAAGGCCGGGGCAGCGGCGAAGGTCACCAATGCCGTCGAGCCCGGGTTGATGGAGGCGATGATCTGGGCGTTGAGGTAGTTGTAGCCGCCCGCACCGGTGATGGTGAACTGCACGTTGACGTTGGTCTGCACCGCCGTGCCGACGTTCTTGAACGAGGCCTGGGGCGAGATCACGCTGCCGTTGAGGAGCACCGAGGCGTTGGCCGGAGTGACGACGGCAAAGGCTGCGATGTCGTTCGCCGCCACCGGCGTTCCGGCGAACTCGTCGGCACCGATGTCGGGCGTCACGTTCCTGACATCGAGATCGATGTCATTGGTCACGCCCGTACCGCTCGCGCCACCCGATTCGAGGAGCGTCTGGGTCGCGGGCGGGATGTGCAGATCCGAACTCGAGACGAAAGGCGCCGGAGCGGTGTCGGCGAACGACGCGTTGTCGTTCGTACCGGCAGCGCTCAGGGTGCTGGTGTATGCGCGAAGGTTGCTGTTCGGGGTCGTGACGTTGCGGTCGAAGTTGGCGGCGGTGTAAAGGCCCGCGAAGGTCGGCGACCCGGCCGGAACGGCCGTGTACGTCGCACCGACGTGTGCCACGCCGCTCACCCCGGCCGTCGAGCCGGTGAAGTAGGCGTTGTTGTTCCAGGTGAGGTTCATCGCGCTGGTACCGCTCACCGGCAGGTAGACCGAGACCAGTGCCGTGGAGGCGCCGCCGCCGGTCATCGTGTTGGCGAAGATGTTGTTGCGGATGTTCATCCCGGTCGAGGTGGTGCTGACGACACCGAGGGCGGCGCCGAGGGTCGTGCTGGCTCCGGAGACGAGCGGGCCGTTCATGTTGACGCTGTTGTGGTACACGGTGTGGCCCGTTCCGGCCAGGATGCGGATGCCGAAGGCGCCGAACGTGGTGGAGAAGTTGGCGTTCGAAACGTTGGTCACGCCGCTGACGAAGTTGTTGCGAACGACGTGGTTGTTGCCGGTCGCCAGGTTGATGCCGTAGGCGTTGAAGCCGGTGATGTTGTTGTCGCGGACGCGGTTGACCTTGTTGCGTTCGATGGTCGCGCCCGAGATTCCTCCGCCGATCGTTCCGATCTGAATGGCGGAGTTGCTGGCGCTCGATCCGACGAAGCCTTCGACGTAGATCGTGTTGTCCGCGATCGTCGCCGTGGCGGAGCCGTTCGCCGCGATGCCGATGGCGTAGATCCCGTCCACGCCTCCGGTGGTCGGATTACCGATGACGTTGCCGGTGATCGAGAGACCCGGGAACACCGTCGTCGCGGCACCCTGGATGGCGACGCCGCGCGATGCGTTGGTGATGCTGTTGTTCGAAACGATCAGGTTCGTGGCCGTGGCCGGAGCCCCGATGGTCGTGGCGATCGACGTGAGGGCGGTCGGCGCCGTGGTCGCACCGGAGGCGTTCGCCGTTGCGACGATGCCGTAGGTGTTGTTCTCCGAGCCGCTCGTACTGGTGGCGGTGGCGATGTTCCGGCCGGTCGCGCTGCCGGAGAGGATCAGGTTGCGGATCGTGTTGTTGCTCGCGGTCGTGGTGTCGGTGACGTTGAGCGCGACGCGCACCAGCGACGTGAAGGTGGTCGTGCTGGTCGCGGTGTTCGTCAGGGTCAGGTTGCGGTTGATACCGGCGGTGCCCGGGTTGTCACCGTCGATGGTGACGTTGTCGGCGCCGTTGAGCTCGATCACGCCTCGCCCGGAGGCGGTCGGTGACGAGATCGCTACCCCGTCGTTCGAGGGACGGACGACGACCGAGGTGTACAAGGCCGGGCCGGCACCGCTGCTGTTGAGGACGGCCGGTGCGGTCTCCGTTGTGCTGACGACGATCGACGCCGTGACGTCGCCCTGGTGGGTTCCGGCATTGATCGCGTCGAAGGCCAGCTTCAAGGTCGCGTAGTCCGTCGGTCCGGTGGTTCCGGCGGTCGCGGTGATCGTCACCGGGCCGCTCGACGCGTCGTCGTTGGTGATCGTTCCGATGCCCTGGTTGTCCAGGATCGAAGCGTTCGTCGCCGTGCTCAGGTCGACGAAGAAGTTCTCGGTGAGCTCCGGCGCCGTGTCACCGTTCACCGTCACGTCCACGTTGCCGATGGTCACGCCCGGATTGAAGGTCAGGATGGTGTCCGGAATGTCGGCGTAGTCGCTGTTGGCGACCGTCGCCGAGCCGTCGTTGGTCTCGTAGTGCACCGTCACGGTCTGTCCGCTGGGGGCGGACAGGCTGACGACGAAGCCGAAGAGCGACGTGCCCGCGTTGAGCTCGGCCTGCGTGACATCCGTGATCGAGATCGTCGGCGCCGCGTCGTCGTCGTTGATCGTCAGCACGGCGGTGTTCGGAGTGCCCATGATCGAGCCACCGAGCGGGTTGCTGAGCGCCAGGTTCACTGTTTCGTTGGCCTCGTCCAGAGCGTCGGGACAGAGGGTCACGGTGAAGGTCTGGCTGACGTTGGTGTCGGGGAAGATGAGGGTTCCCGACGTGCTGACGAAATCGACGGTCCCGCCGCAGGCGCCGCCCGCGGTGGCGCTGCCTCCGGCGACCGTCGCGTAGTCGATGGAGACGATTCCGGCCGAGCCGCCCGTGCGGGTGACCGTGATCGTGGTGGTGCCGGCGGACTCGCTGTCGGCGTAAGTCGAGCTGGAGAAGGCGAGGATGCCGGCGACGATCTCGTCGGCGCCGATATCCGGCGAGGTCAGCGGCCGCGGGTCGTTGTCGATGTCGGTGGTCACACCGGCGATCGGTACGCCGGCCGAGATCGGAGCGGTGCCCGCCAGGAGGTGCAGGTCGGTCGAGGTGGTGAACGGAACCGCGCCGGTCGAGGCGAGCGAGGCGTTGTCGTTCGTCCCGGCGACCGAGAGCGTGCTGGTGTAGGCCGTCAGCGCGGGGAGGGTGGTGAAGAAGGTGACTCCCGCCGTCGTCCCTGCCTGGCCGATGCCGTGCCGCGCTGCGTCGGTTCCGAAGTAGTAGGCGTTGTTGTTCCAGGTCAGGTTCATCGCCGACGTGCCGCCCGCGGGCAGGTACGCCGAGACGTGGGCGATCGAGGTCGTGCCGCCAGTGATGTTGTTGGCGAAGATGTTGTCTCGCACGTCGACGCCGGTTGAGGTCGTGGAGACGAGGCCGAAGGCCGCCGTCAGAAGGGACGTGTTAGCGGTTCCCGGAAGTGCGCCGAAGAGGTTGACCGAGTTGTTGTAGATCTTGTGCCCGGTGCCGGCGCCGACGCGGATTCCGAAGACTCCGAATTGGGTCGAGAACGCCGCGCCCCCCGTCATGTTGAAGCTCACGTTGCTGACGAAGTTGTTCTTGACCGTGACGTTGTTGCCGCCGCTGACGTCCA
>JAYTAM010000145.1:0-20700 GCA_043737505.1 Thermoanaerobaculia bacterium | reverse complement strand
AACCGTCATTGCCAAGCCAAACTCGTGCGTAGCAGACACGAAAGAGATCGGGTGGGCAAGTAGCGGGCCGGGACCAGGGCTCGGAACGTTCCCCGCCGCGATGATGGAAAACGCGATGTAGAAGGGTGGCGAATCGTCAGGGATCGCGATTTCTGCCTCGACGTACTTGCCTTTGGTTCGACGAGGGAGATGCTCCGGATCGCAGGGAGCGAATACTGCGAAGTCATAAGGGAGTTGAAGCTCACAAAATGGAGGTCCCTTAGTTCCATCTCGATAACGCCTCCCTTCGGCATCGGTGAGGTGAATGTAACCGGAGGGGTGGAAGCTGACCTTGTTGTAGACGAACGGAGACGGCTGAAACTTGGGAAACTCCATTCGAAAGCCTTCGCCCGGCGTAGAGGATCTTGCTTCGGCAGGGAGGGTGTACCACGGAGAACCCTCTGGCCTGTAGGGATGGATGTAGATGGAGTTGTCGGAACCGAATAAGAAGGTAAGGAACTTTCGCACCTCTCCTCGGTATCGAATCCCCAATCGAATCGGCTTGCGAGGCAAGCTGAACTCGCCGCCTAACGGATCTGGAGCTGAGCGGCGCGCCACAATTGGCGACCCGCGAAGCGGACCTCGGGCGCCCAACGCGCCCGCTCGAGCGACTGGTTAGGCGACTTGCCGCGGGCGCCGGGATTGGACATAGCTAACAATTGTCGGAACGTAGAACAGGGCCGTGTAAACCACAATAGCAAGCAGGATCTGATTGCCAATCCAACGACTGGCATCCGGCGCAATGCCGCGACACTGCCCGACTGGAAAGAAATGCAGCCACATTCCTCGCCAACTCTCTGGCAGGAGAAGACCGAAGCCGGAGATCGGTACGTCGAAAAAGCCGACCAGCTTTGCGGCTGCTTTGCCGCCCGGAAGAGTGTCAAACGGCAGAACTGAATAGATCGAGGTAGCAAGGCCGATCACCAGAGACCAGGCAATGCGATGCGCGAGGCCAATCCACTCAGGTTTCACAAGTCGCCTAACGGACCTGGAGCTGAGCGGCGCGCCACAATTGGCGACCCGCGAAGCGGACCGAGCGCGCCCAACGCGTCCGCTCGAGCGACTGGTTAGCCGTCACGTCAATGAAGTAGCTGATGGGCGATCTCATGGGTACGATCAAGTGAGATGCCCTTCTCCTGGTCTGCAAACAGGGGATTGTCGCACTCTTGAATTATCACCAACGGCACCCTCCCAAGTTCTCGCGAAAGAACCGTGGACTCAAGGTTGATCGTGTTCGGGTAGGTTGGGATGTCAGTGCTGAGCCAGCCAAAATAGGAATCGCCTTTTCTCGACGAATCGTCCCAGCGCTCACAAACTCGCTGATGACTGGGCTCACTCAACGAGCACCAAACAGACCAGCGAAAAGGCTCATCAAGGCCGAGGATCGGGATTTCCACATGCCCTCGAATGAAGAAGGCCTTGTCGTGGACTACGCACTGGTCCTTCGTCAGCTCGACTCGCTTCTCGAAGTCGCCTTCAGCCACGAGTTCTCGCCACGGCGCCTCCGCGCCAAAGCAGAAAGGAGCCTCCTCGCTCTGAGCTCCGCATAGCTTGCAGGTCCACATAGCGTGCCGTGACGGCTAACGGATCGCGAGTTGAGCGGCGCGGCACGATTGCCCATCCGCGAAGCGGGCCACGGGCGCCCAACGCGTCCGCTCGAACGAGTTGTTATGCGGCACGTCACACACGGGCAAGTGGCCGGATCGGGCGCGCGCTGCAATCCTGGCAGCTGGGGTCGGAGCACTTGGGCTCAAGCCAGGTGTCGCATTGGGGACAGAATTGAGCATCAAAGACGTCATCGTAAATCGCAGGAGCTCCGCAAACTGTGCAGAGAACATCGGGAACAACAAAACCAGAGATAGAGACTCCATCAACCTCAACCAAGCTGCGTTCCTGAAACTCGGTAACGGTTCGTGCCATCACGATCGGTGCCGTGCCGTATAACTAGGGTTCGTCGACAAGTGTTGCGTGGACATTGGGTGTGACATGGACGGAATAGCAGTGTGGCACATCGCGGGCTTGGGGCGAGCAGGGGCGTTTGGGCGCTTCGTTTAGGCGCGTTTGGGCCGGTCGCGGGGTCTTGGGAATCCGACTGAAATCGGTCGGATAATCCGTGGCGGCGGAGGGGGTCTCAGCGACGCGCTGGCGTCACGGCACGCGCTGGAACTCCATGATCCAGTTCGTCTCCCAGGTCGCGCCGGCATCCCACGAGTAGGCCTGTTCCCAGCGCGCCGACGTCGCGGTGATGTGCGACCAGGTGAAGCGGGTCCGCACGGGCTTGCCGCCGAGGACGCCGTCGGAGAAGAAAGTGCCGACGCCGTTCTCGAAGCGTCCCTTCACCGGCGGATCGAGGCTGCCGTGGGGGTCGCGGCCGTCGACCCACCAGATCGCCCAGAGGCCGCTCCTGGGATCGTAGGCGCGCAGCGCGATGCCGCGGGTGACTCCGTCGGGCTTGTCGAAGGTGTGCTCCTCGACGTTGGCCGAGCCGTCGATGAGACCGCGGGTGGTACAGGTGCCGTCGAACTCCAGCCAGGCCTCCTGGCCGGCGCGCTTCAGCCGATGATGCACCTTCCAGCTGCCGAACTCGAAGTCGAAATCGTGCGGGCCACCGGGACGGACAGCCGTAGCGGGACTCTTCGCGGCCTCGTCGAGGGCGCAAGCGGGCGAACGCGCGCTGAGAGCCACGGCCAGCAGCGCCAGAATCGGTGCAGCCTTGAGTACGGTCATTGCAATCGCCTTTCGGTGCGCGCCGTTGGAGGCGCTCAGTTCTCCAGGTTGAGGGCGCTGTCGTTGCGAGGGCCCGGACGGCCCTTGATCTGGGAGATCTTGCCGGCTGCTTCCTCCGGAGTGAGGACGCGCTGCTTCTCCAGCCACTTGAACTTCGCGACCTCGCGCTCCGGGTCGTTCTCTGGGTTGACCTCGCCGTAGAACTTGAGGAGCTGTTGTCGGCGCCGCTTCTGCATCTCCCCCACCACTTCGTCGTGATCCTTCCCCTGGATCACGAAGATGTTTCCTTCGGAGGTTTTGAAGACGGAGTAGCGGATCGTTCGAAAATGATGGGCAGCCAGGCAGGTCAGGCCGATCAAGGCCCAGAAGCTGCTGCCCACGAGCGAGCGGTCGTTGCCGAAGGCGATGACGATCTGGAGAGCGCCGATCGCGCACCAGAGCAGGCCGACGTTTCGCAGCCAGTCGTTGGACTGGATGACGACGGAGTGCTTCTCGGGAATCTCCGAGTAGGCCACTTCGAAATCCCCCTCCCCCTTGGGATCCTTGTAGTGGTAGGCGAGGTGAGCCTCTTCGAAAGTGAAGGTATGGATGTTGCCAACTTTCTTCTGTCGCACTTCGGTCATCGCTCCCTCCTGTGTTGCGGTGCTTGTTGCTTCTACCCTACCCCCAACTCGCGGTCGGAGCGGCGGGTGGTGGCCGAGATCACCAGCCAGCTGAACTGGCCGACGAGGAGAGCGAGCGCGAGCATCGCTCATGCCTTCGGCCGACTCTGCGGCAGGTAGTCGCCGAGAAAGTTGCGCTCCATGCCGTAGCCCCAGCCGGCGCCGTGGTCGGAGGTGATGTTGTCGCGGGTCCTGTCGCTGATCCGGTGCTCGCCGTAGGCGAGGAGCGCGAGGATGGCGCCGGGGCGCAGGTGCTCGCTCGCCCAGGCGAGCGGCGAGTCGCCGTGGGCGTCGCGGGCTTCGCGCTCGGCGCCGTGGGCGAGCAGGTACTCGACCGTCGCCTCGTCGGCGTAGGCGGCAGCGCGGTGCAGCGGCGTCTCCCCTCGGGTGCGCACGTCGCGCATGAAGGCGCCGGTCACCTGGCCCGGGATCGTGCGCGCGTTCACCTCCGCGCCGTGCTCGACGAGCAGGCGGACGACATAGAGGAAGTACGGCCGCCCGGCCTTGGCAAGCGCGCCATGGAGGGCGGTCTCGCCGGTCTCGAGAACCGTTGTCCGCGCATTCGCCCCCTGGGCGAGAAGGAAGTCACACACCTTCCAGTGGCCGAAGAAGGCGGCGTGGCGGAGCTCGGTATCGAGATCGAGGCTCGTGAGGTCGCCGCCGGCCTCAAGCACTGCCCGGAGCGCCGTGACGTCGTTGTAGTAGACGCACCACTGCAGGGGCTTCACCTCGTCCGCCTGCAGAAGCTCCGGCCAGCCGGAGTGGCGAAGGAGCTCGACGATGAGGTCGGTGCGACCCCGGCGGATGAGATCGAGCAGCTCGGACGTTTCCATGCTCTCCTCCAGTCAATCGGCGCGCCGAGCGCCTCAGTCGCGGCAGTACCCTTCGCCCGGCCGGACGGTCAGGCAATCCGACTTCTCGGCCAGCCACTTCATGCCGGTTCCGGCGCCGTCGGTGGCTCGAAGGGTCTCGCGCACGCCGTCGCGCTCGAACTGGATCTCCCTGCCGACAACCTTGGCGGAAAAGGTGCGCGGGCCGTCGAGGTTCTGGATCGTCAGCTCATAGGCGCCGTCCTCCACGGCTCCGGCGCTGGCTCTGGCGATCCGGAGGAACGTCCCCTCGGGGCCGTTCCACTGGCCGAGCCAGATGTCCGCCTCTGGCTTCGGTACCGGCGGCTGCGAAGGCTGCGCCTCGGAAGGCGAGCTCGCCGGATCGACGATCGCCGGGCGGGCCGGGCGATCGCCGCAACCCGCAACCAGAACGGTGGAGAGAAGGGCTGCGAGCGAAAGGCCAGATCGAATCGGCATGTTCGGAGCTCCCGGGCGAAGGTCCGATTGTAGAGCTCTCTGGCCTTCGAGCGGGGGATGGCGGAGAATAGGGGTCTCCGATGTCCTGCCGCCCCGCCGCTCTCCTGCTGCTTTCGCTCGCGCTCGGCGGCGTCGGGGCTGCGCGGGCCGACATCTCCGGGTTCGTCACCGTCGAGAACTCGGGCACCCCCGGCACGCCGATCGCCGGCGCCTATGTCCACATCCAGGCCGACCTCGTCACCCCCGGCACCTTCTCGGCGGCCGACGGCAGCTTCACCCTCGACGCCGACCCGGTCGGGTGGGTCTGGCTGTCGGCTTCGATCGCCTACCTGCGGAGCGCGCCGCAGAACTTCGTCATCGGCGGCGGCAGCGCGATGAACGGCGACACCAACGCCGACCTGCGCATGGCCATTCTGCCGGCGGTCGACGACCCGACCTACGTTCCGGCCGACGTCTCCGAATGCGGCGCCTGCCACTTCGAGCGCTACGAGCAGTGGACGACTTCGCATCACGCCTATACCGCGCAGAATAAATGGGTGCTCGACCTCTTCTCGGGCACCGGCACGCCGGGGGGCGGCGCCGGCTACGTTTTCACCGAAACCCATGACCCCGGCGAGACCGGCTTCTGCGCCACCTGCCATGCGCCGATGCAGGACATCCAGGATCCCCGCCCTGAAGGGGTGCCGCTCAACGAGGCGACCGAGCCGAACGGCGCGCAGGGGGTCATCTGCGTCGCCTGTCACCAGCTGGACTCGATCGACGCGACGCACATCAATGCGCTCCATCACCGCGGCAAGGCGACCTACCGCTTCCCGCAGGCCGGTCAGGGCGAAAGCACGTCGATGTTCGTCTGGGGGCCGATGGACGACGTCAGCTTCGGGCTGATGCGGCCGTCGTTCTCAACCCTGCACCGTACCTCGCAGATCTGCGCCTCCTGCCACCAATACCACAACCCGACGACCGACGCCCCCGGGCAGAACACCTTCCTCGAGTGGCAGGCCTCGCCCTACGCCGTACCGGGGCCGGGCCTGCGCACCTGCCAGGACTGTCACATGGGGAACCTCGCCGGCGAGGGGCAGAACTGCGAATTCGGCGGCGCCGACCGCCAGAGCGCCGAGCGCCACACCCATACCTTCATCGGCTCGACGCCGGCGACGCTGGCGGCGAACATCGCTCTCACCACGTCGGTGGCCGAGATCGCCGGCGGACGGGTGCGGGTGTCGAGCGCGGTCGACAACTTCGGCGCCGGCCACGACTTCCCGACCGGCATCTCGATCCGCAACGCCATCCTCTGGATCACCGCCACGATCGATGGCCAGCCGCTCACGCAGGTCGACGGCCCGACGATTCCGTTCTGGGCCTCAGACGAAGTGCCCGGTGAGCAGCCGGGCGACCTCGCCGGACAGCCGGGGAAGGGCTTCGCCAAAGTGCTCGAGGGGCGGATCAACGGCCAGGGTCCGGTCGTGCGGCCGGTGCTGTTCATCGACGCCGAGAACGTCTACACGCAGACGACGATCCCGTCGGGCGCGATCGACACCACCGAGGTCGAGTTCGCGCTGCCGTCCGATGTCGCTCCCGGCAGCGAGGTCGAGGTGACCGCGGTGCTCCTTTACCGCCGGGCCTGGCGCGCTCTCGCGGTGACCAAGGGCTGGACCGAGACGACGCACGGCGATCCGATCGAGATCGAAGTGGCACGGAACGAGGAGAGTCTGACGCTCGCGGGTGAAGGGATCGTCGAGATTCCGGCGCTTTCCCGCGCCGGCCTCGCCAGCGCCGCCGCGCTCCTGGCGCTCGCCGGCTTCCTCGCCCTGCGGCGCCGCTAGCCTGCCAGCGGCGCCTTTCGCCCAGACGGGCTATTCGGAAACGAGGCGCGACCAGTCGTCGGCGAGAGCGCTCTCGAAGCCGTCGCGGAAGAGCAGCCCGTCCTGAAGCAGCTCGACTGCGGCGAGGGCGTCGATGCGGCCATAGCCGAAGGTGTTGTTCGGGAAGGTCGCGGCAGAGAGGCCGCCGCAGACCTCACTGTTCGACGTCTGCTCGAACGCGCTCTCGCGGATCAGCTCCTCGATGCGATCGACGTTGCCGGCGAGCGCCGGTTCGGCCGAGATCAGCAGCGCCACCATGCCGGCGACGTGCGGCCCGGCCATCGAGGTGCCGCTCCAGCCGCCTTCGTAGCTCGACGCGGTAGTGCGCGTGCTCGAGCGGATGTTCGAGCCTGGCGCCGAGATGTCGGGTTTCCGCCGGCCGCTGCCGTCCACCAGTACCGGCCCGCGGCTCGAGGAGCTCCAGATGGCGTCGCTCGAGGTCGTCGAGCCGACCGAGAACGCGGCGTCGTAGATCGCCGGCGGCGAGGAGACGGAGGAACAGCCGTCAAGGCCGTAGTTGCCGGCCGAAACGACCGGCACGATGCCGGCGGCGCGGACGCTCTCGACCACCAGCCGCATCGCCTCCGAGGCGACGGCATCGCAGCCCTCCTCGGGGGGACAGCTCCAGGAGTTGTTGATCACGTCGGGCGCGAGCGCCGGATTGGGATTGGCATTCGCCAGGTCGGTCGGAGCGAGAAACCACTGCCAGCACTCGGTGTACGTCGTCGGGGTGCCGTTGCCGACGTTCATGTTGCGGCAGGAGATCCACCTCGCGCCCGGCGCCATTCCGACCTGATTGCTGCCGCCGTCGTCGCCGACCATCGTCCCCATGGTGTGGGTGCCGTGGCCGTGGTCGTCGCAGGGCACAGCGCTGTTGGCGCCGCAGCCGCCGCCGCCCGAATGGATGGCGTCGTGCCAATTGAAGTTGTGGTCGGCCGCGGCGCCGTTCCAGCCGCGATACTTCCCCTTGAGGGCGTTGTGGTCCCAGCGATAGCCGGTGTCCTGCCCGGCGACGACCGTACCCTGGCCGGTGTAGCCCAGCGCCCAGACCTGGGGTGCGTTGACCTTGGTGATGTTCCACTCGACGGCATCTGGAACGAGGGGAACGAGGTCGGAGAGGCCGGCCGCGTCGCTCTCGTCGGGATCGATCCGTCGCTCGGCGACGCTCGGGTTGGCGGCAATGCCGGCCACGTCCGGGTGGGAAGCGATCGAGGCGATGGCCGAGGCGTTGCCTTTCGCCCAGATGACGTTGGCGATCCAGAACGGCCGGTGCACGACGCCGGCGCGAGCCAGCTCGTCGAGGAGCGGCGCCTGGGTCCGCGCGGCGGTCTGGCGCAGTTTTCCGAACACGTACGTCCCCTTGGCGAGCTTGGTCGGCAGGGCAGCCGCGGCGGAGAGATCCGCCTGCTCCGCCAGCACGATCAGAAACTCACTCTCGCCCGAAGGCTGAAGAACGAGCTGGTCGAGCACCCAGGGGTCGACCCTCCCGGGCTCCTCGGCGGCGCCGGCCGGAAGCACCATGAGCGGTATGAAGGCCTGAAGGAGGACGGCAGCTGAACAGAAATGCGGAGAAAGTCGCATGGGGAACCTCACTGAAGTCGGGAGGTCGAGCCTAGCACGCAAGAAAAACGGCCGGCCCCGTGAAGGGCCGACCGCCGATATTCAAGCGCTGTAGTTGACGGTCAGGGGACCGTCGCGCACCACGCCGAGAACCGGCTGCGGTGGGCGTTACGGCGAAACCGGCGGTGGTCAAAAGGTAGAGAGAGAGGCCACACCTAGAGTTCCTCCGAGGCTTCGGTTCATGAAACCTCCGGGGCAGAAGTGTCGTCGCCGATGCGCGGGCACCCGGAGGCTAGATCAGCTAATGAGAGAAACCGACTCTACCGTCTCAGTGGCGAAACCTCCGCCGCGGTGCCGCGTAAGCCACGCGTCCGAGTTCCCTACTGGAACCGCCCGGGACGCGCGGACCAGCAAGCAGCAGGGCGGAGCAAGAGTACAGGAGAGTTGTGGCGCGGAAGCAAAGGCAACGTCGCATGAGCAAAGCGCTCTGGAATCGGAGGCAAAGGTGTGAAACACACGAGCTCAAGGCCGCGCCGGCCAGATCATCTCGAGTCGTGATGGACTACCGAGACGGTTCCACCTTGGCCTTTCCTGCCGCGGTACTCACAAATAGAAGAAGGGCTGCGAGCGCAAAGTACGCTATGCCGTGAACGAGCGCCGATGTGAAGCTAAAGCTGACGACACATGCGAGAAAGACTGAACCGACTACGAAGTCGATTGTATTCCGCTTGAACGGGAGCAAGGACATGAGAGTGAGAATGAGCAGGATGGCCAGCGGCGCGAGCACCCGCTGCTCGACCGCTCGTTGGCGAGGCACGACAGCATCGAGTGTCGCTTCGAAGCCTTCCTTGTCCGAAATTGCCATCCAGTTCATAAACTCATTCATCGGGAGCAGCCCGAGTGCAGCGCCTAGCAGCCGGAGCCCGAAGAAAGCGACAACTACGCCGATTCCGAAAACGGCGGCTGACGATACTCGTTGAGCAGTCATTCTAGTTCTCACGGCTTGAAGACCGGGGGGCTCGAGCAATGCTTGATTGCCTTTACGCAGTTTTCATTGTCGGTGAAACAGAATTTGTAGATAAAGTCCCCTTCGGTCGCGACGCCGGCTCGATCGAGGTTTTGCTGTAGCTTGTCGTAGTCGTCGTTCGCGTACCAGTTTCGAATGCACGCTCTCCAGATGTCCTTGCATTCGAATGCGCTATTGAGACAGCGCGGCGTGTAGTAGAAGCACCTGAGCCACTTGAGTGGCCCGGTTCCCGTCGGGTCGCTAAAGACGTGAGGGCTCTGATCGGCGTAAGCATAGAGGAGATTGAGCTGGCCCAGCTGAACCGGAAAGGCGGCCAAGACTTCGAGCGACGCGCGGAGCGCCCCCCTTTTCGGCATCGAACTGAAGAACAGCGACAGACCCTCCGGATCCGACCTAGTGTAGCGGCCAGTGCTTGGCTCGTACCAGCGATTGAGGTTGTAGTAGAGGTTGGCGCCCACTTTGGTGCTGCGCCAGAAGTCGTCGACCCATTGGCCCGGCAGCCGCAGGAAGATGCCTTTGCTGAGCGCGTCGTTGGGAGTGTATTCGTTCCAGTCCCGGCCGAACGGCTCGAATCCTCCGGACCAGATCACCGTTGCGCCGTTCGATCCCAGCGCGTGAATGGGAGTGCCGATGTGATCGGTCGTGAGGTACGTCGTCGTCGCAGCTCCCGAGCCCACCTTCTTCCAGATGGCGATGGGCGCGCCGGCGAAGTACAGAATTCGGTGCTTCTCCTCTGGATTCGCGGCGCCCGACTTCCGATCGATTCCCAGCACCCCGCCGGACGAGTCGTAGATGGGGCGGACGTAGTAGCTCGAGGACGACCCGAGGAGCCCCTCCCAGAGGAATCCGCGGCCGTCGTAGTCGAGCGACACGTTCGTACCTGCCGGATTCTCAAAAAGCGAGATCTGACCGGCGTCGTCGTTGGTCATGTCGAGAGCAACGCTCCCCGCCGCGACTTGCGTGACGTGGCCGGCTTCCGTATACGAATAGGCAGGCTCATAGATCGACGAAACGATGTGGGTCAGCTTCGCGGAGCGCGCACCGGCGAAGCCGAACGTCTCGTAGTTATAGGTGTAGTCGGGAAGCGGGGGCCCACTCAGAGGATTGTCTTGCGTCAACCGGTTGCCCACCTTGTCGTACGTCCAGGCCAGCATCGGCCCCCAGGGCCCTGAGGCCGTGGCCAGGTAGTACTGATAGTCCTGGTAGGCGAATACGCGGTCGTAATTCGTCGCCAGCGTGTCGTCAATCGTCAGGAGGTTCCCTGCGAGGTCCGTCCCGAGTGTCCAGTTAAGAAGTGTCGGCGACCCGGCCACAGTGATTGAGGTCGGCGTGTAGCGAAGGCTATAGCCGCGAGTCACCGCATGCGAGGTCGTGGTGCCAAGTGTGTACGATGTCAGCGGGCCGAACGACTTGTAGGTCGCCGCGGACGTTCCACCGAGGATGATGTTGATCGCTGGATTCGGACTTTCTTGAATCGAGAGTGAGGTTTCTCGATTCATCTTGTCGTAGCCGTAGGTCGCAACCAACCCGCCGGGATACGAAATCGTCGCCGGGAGGCCGTTCAGGTTGTACGTGAAGCCGAGCGCCCCGTCGGTGAGACGTTGGCCGTGACCGCTCCATGTGTAGGCGATCGTCGAGGCTCCGCGTGCAATCGATACAAGTCGGCCCAGAGAGAACGGCGGAGGTGTCGGCGCTACTTCATCGCCGTAGGTGTAGATCGTATTGAGTGACGTGTCCGGGTAGCTGATCGACTGAATCCGGTCAGCAGCGTCCGGCACTCGATTCACAGTTACTCCCCGAGCGTCTGTCGTCGAGGTCAGCTCTCCGTGTTCGTTGTACGAATGGTTCGTGATGCCCGAGACAACGGACTCTTCGCTGGTCAAAAGATCGCGGTCGGAGTAGTTGTAAGCGGTGGCGATGCCATTGCTGTCGAGGACAGAGACCAGATGGTCTTGGGCGTCGTACCGATAGGTCGTCGACTGCGACTCGGTACTGGAACCCCAGGGCGAGGAGTTCTCGATGAGGCGGTTTACTTCGTCATACGCATAGGAAGTCGATGGCTTCGTGGGGTTGGCCGGCCGCAGATGGAGGGGGTCCCAGACACTCGACAAGTTCCCCGCACAGTCGTATTCGTACTCGGTGACGCTTTCGCTCTGCGTCGGCGCGACGGTGACCTTGTCCAGGTGGCAGGCCGACGAATAGACGTTCCGACGCCAGTACTGGTAGGTGGTGGGGGTGCCTAGAACCGGTGTCGCGAACGTGCTCGTGGTAGTGCGCTGGCGAACTTCGTCCACTCGGGCCCCACTCGCATTGAGAACGAAGAGCGTGCGTTCCCGGAGCGCACTACCGGTGCTCTGAAGACAGTTGGAGCTCGTGGGCGTCGCGATTGCCGTACCGCGGTGCTCCTCGATCAGGCGCCCGCCCGCGTCATATAAGAAAGCGGTTCCGACCAAATCCGGTCGCTTAACACAGAAGAGATCACCCAGGTTGTTGTAGGTGAAAGTCGTCACTCGATCGTCGGTCCCGAGCGCCGGAGCGCCGAAAGCGGTAATTCGCGTCACCCGGTCGAGCGCATCGTACTCGGTGAGTGTAATGGCTCCGTTCGGATCAGTGACCTCTGTCCTCCGATTGAAGGAGTCGTACTCGAATTCGGTCGCAGTCGCGATCAGGGGATCGAATCGGCGGTCGGGAAGGGTGCCCTCCCGCCCCGGGACATCGTAGGAGAATCGGGTGCGGTCAGAACTCCCGAAAGCCGGAGGGTCCACGAACTCGACCCGGCCTGCCGCGTTGTAGTTGAGGTACTCGGTCGTTAGGTCGAACGATCCGCCGGGGTAGTTCTCCTCCAGACCTTCGCGGCTCTCGCTCTCCAGGTTGCCCGTCGCAAGGTCGTAGGTCCTACTGAGGACTCGAGTCGGAGCTTCTCCCACTTTCGTCGGGCCTGTCTTCGAGGTCAGCAGCGCCTGGTAGGTCGGGTGATACTGCCACTCGGTTTCGCGCGGGAGAGAGGACGAGCCCGCGACCCCGGCCGCTTCGAGCATGTAGGTCATGCGGCCGAAGGAATCGTATTCGTATTCGGTGACCACGCCGTTCCCGTCGGTCACGCTGATCGCCCGCATGGGGTTGTCGGGGTCGTTGTCGTCGTAGGTCCAGGAACTGTTGGGCGAGGTGCCGCAGGTTCCACACTCGCCGGCAATGGTCAGTAGACGCGGCTTGAAGCTCTCGGAATCGCGCGAGAAGGTGTAGGTGGTCTCGTTGCCGTACGAATCGATGACTCGGGTTTCGGTGTCGCTGGCATAATTCCAAGAAAACTTTTCCATTCCAGTCGAGAAACTTGCGCTCCCTTTCCAGGCTTGGGAGAGACGACCTTGGGAGTCGTACGCCCAGGCACCCTCGATCCGGCTCGGCGAGCCGCCGACACCGACCAGCGTCGCGCGGGACATGTGACGCGGGAAGGCGTTGTCGTAGAGAAAGTCCCAGCGGCTGCCATCTGGACGGTTGATACGGGTGAGATCCCGGCCAGCGGTGTTCGACCAGGTGTAGGTCCAATCAGAAGTGGGGGATCCGCCGACGCCGACGCGGCGAAGCGTCTGCAGCATTCCGGCACTCGTACCCGACGCATAGTAGAGAAAGTCGATCCGGGTTCCGTCGCGGAAAGTCACGGCGGTGAGCCGGGGCGAGCCGTCGTAGGTGGCCTCGGCCAGCGGAGGCAAGGCTGACTGGGTGGGGTTCTGTCGATCTTCCGTGCGATCCCAGAGTCCATCTGCGCGGAAGTAGCTGACCGTGTTGTCGAGGTCCCGCAGAGCCCATCCGTTTCCGGTTCCGAGCCACTCGAGCTCCCGATACTCGTCGCGCGGAAGCGCTGTGGCGTAGACGCCGGACCCGCCGAGATCCGTGAATTTGCGAAAGGATGCAGCCTTGGTGATCAGCCACACCGTTGTTTCGTCAGGGGACTGCACAATCCGCTCGGCGAACTCGTGCGACCAGTGGCGTCCGAGGCGGCCGCCCCAGGCTGCTGTCTCGGGCATTCGGTAGCCGCCCGCGCCCCCCGACAGATACCGCAGCTTCATGGCCGGTGGTGCGCCCTGGTCTGGCGCATACGAGTGGCCGGCCTCGACGTAGTACCCGGTTTCCCCGCCGCGAGAGAGGCCAGAACCGCCTCCCCGCGGACCCCCTCCTCCCGTTGGCGGGGCACCGCCTCCGGGTCCGATGCAGCAGGCATTCGCCGCGCTGGACTCTCCGTCGCCGCAGCCCCAGGTTGGAGGGTCAGGCGGACAGAAATGGAAACCTGGATCGATCGCGACGGTCGTAAGTTGTGGGCAAGCTCCGCCCTGGCACATCCAGAGCGAAAGGGGGAGGCTCACTCCATCACCGCAACGGAAGGAGCCGGTTATGCTCTCGGTGGCCAGATCCGAAGTTGCGCTTCCGGCACACGACGACGGGCACACAGAGTCGCCTAGCGTGGCCGTGACGGCTGGAAAAGTCGGACAGGTCGCATTGAGTCGATTTGCGGGGAACTCGACACCTACGGTCGCGGAGAACCCACAATTCGCGTTGACGAAATCGCAAAGCGGATTGTTGAGTGTATAGACCGGATCCGCGAGCACGACGGGAGCCTGACAGGACGCGAAGACGCTGCAGCCGCCCGCAGCTGGAGCTGAGCCATTGCCGGCGCTGGGGCAGCTGCCGAGGAAGTAAGCGCCTGCATTTACAGGATTGGGCGCGACCCCAAGCGCAGCGACCCAACAAACGGCCCAGGGAAGCGCCGCTTGGCGGAGCGCTCGTCCTGTGCGTTTCGTAGCGGAGCCCGTCAAGTTTGTGCGACCTGTCGCCGACCACCTCCCGAGGAAGAGTGCCGAAGCGGCTATGTGCCTGGTCTTGGTCATCGCTGTTGCTCCTTTCCTGAAAGCCACGTTCCGTCTTGTCTCCACCTACTCGAAAGGTGAATCTGTTGGGCCCTAGATTCCGGCGTCCGCTGACCTCGCAGCGGCACAAGCCACTACCTGGCGCTAGCGGGATCGTGAGCAGAGGAGTAGAAGAGCACTGAGTGACGGGCCCCCTGACGGTGGTAGCTGCTGAGGATCGCGGTGAACGCATTGACTGCAAGAGGGGTGAGTGGGGCATCGGCGTTCAGTTCGATGCAGTGTGAACCAGCACTGGATGCCGATGGAGCAAGCATTGCCGAGATGACGCACAGAAACGCCCAGTATCTCTTCTTCAAGTGAACCTAACCGTGAGGCTGTCGTTCGCCGCCTTCGTTGGCGATAGTTCTCCGGCGTGCTCCTGTGACCTCTTCCGCGCCTGCAACTTGCTTGTGGATCGGAGCGCACTATACACAAAGCGCGATGCGCTTCAAGCACGGTTCAAAGTGCTCGCGATCGGGAGGTCCTGGTGGGTGTCGAGTGGGCACGACGGGCGGTCGCGGAGTCGACCAAAACGAGAGTCGTGTGGGATTCTGTCGATCTTCCGTACGATCCCAGAGTCCATCTGGGCGGAAGTAGCTGACGCTGCCGTCGAGGTCCCGCAGAGCCCAGCCGTTTCCGGTTCCCAGCCACTCGAGCTCCCGATACTCGTCGCGCGGAAGCGCTGTCGCGTAGACGCCGGACCCACCAAGATCCGTGAACTTGCGGAAAGATGCAGCCTTGGTGATCAGCCACACGGTCGTTTCATCGGGGGACTGCACGATCCGCTCGGCGAACTCGTGCGACCAGTGGCGTCCGAGGCGCCCACCCCAGGCCGCAGTCTCGGGCATTCGGTAGCCTCCCGCGCCCCCCGACAGATACCGCAGCTTCATGGCTGGTGGTGCGCCGCGGTCTGGTGCATAGGAGTGGCCGGCCTCGATGTAGTCCCCGGTTTCCCCGCCGCGAGAGAGGCCAGAACCGCCCCCCCGCCGACCCCCTCCTCCCGTTGGGGGGGCGCCGCCTCCGGGTCCGATGCAGCAGGCATTCGCCGCGCTGGACTCTCCGTCGCCGCAGCCCCAAGTTGGAGGGTCGGGCGGACAAAAGTAGAAGCTTGCATCGATAGGCACGGTGGAGATCCGGCCGCAACCCGCGCAGCCGAAAACCTCCGAGACGCACATCCGCAAGTTCAGGTCGAGAGGTTCCGAGACACCGCATTGCGCACTCCCGGTGATGACCTCCGTAACGAAATCGTAGTCGCCGTTGCCTTGGCAGCTTTGCGGGCAGACGTCGTATCCGAGTTGGGCGTCTTCCGCCGGCGAGAACGAGGGGCAGTTGTTGTTGAGGCGGTTGCCCGGATACTCGACAAACACGCTGGCGGTAAACGCGCACATCTCGACAGCCGGGTCGCAAGTGGGAGGGCTGAGGGAGTAGGTCGGCCCGGCGACGACGATTGGGAAGTCGCACTTCGCGAAGCATGTACCGCAGCCTTGTTGGGGGACCGCTGTGCCGACTCCTGTTCCTAGGCAGCTGAGGATTTCGTACTGACCGGCCTACAGCGAGACGGTCGAAAGCAATCCGAGCAGGAATGCCGCGGTGGATGCGAGTCTCGTCCTAGTCATCGGTCTCGTGCCTTTCATAAAGGTCGGGTCGTGATCGTCGCGAGTCCGCTGTCCGGTCGTAGCCTTCGTCGGCCTAGCGTTTTCCCTGATACTCCCTCACAGACATCTTCAACGACAGATTTATTGATCTGTCCGAACCCTACACCACTCGCGACGCTTGTCGAGCGCAATTCAAACTGCCGTCACGGGTGAGCCTAAGCGACTCAAGGAGGCGCGGCTTGCGGTTGCGACAATCGCCCCAATCGAATCGAATCGAGGCAGAGGCCGATCCTTGCTCTGCTGCAGTCCCCGCGAAAATGAGGCGAACGCCCCACTCTCGAACGTGGGGTACGTCGGGAAGTCGAACCTAGCACGCAAGAAAAACGGCCGGCCCCGTGAGGGACCGGCCGCTGAACTTCAGGTGCAGGTGCGAGCGGTCAGGGGAGCGTCGCGCTCCACGCCGAGGTGTTTCCACTGCCGAAGCCGTCGATGAACAGGGTGCTGGTCGCCACGGTGAGGTTCACGCACCACTGCGTGAGGGTTCCCGTGTCCTGCCCGGCGTCGTCGCGCAGGAAGAGCTGCCAGCCACCGTTCGCGGTCGCCGCGCCGAAGGCGGAGAGGAACGTCGCCGCGCCGACCGGCGCTGCGCTGCTGTACGGCCCCGCGGGTGCGGGCGCTGCGAAGGTACCGTCGCCGGTGTTGTCGACGTTCGAAGGCCGGAAGTTGCCTGCCGCCAGCGGACCGACGTCCGAGAGCAGCGTCGCGGCGCTGTCCGAGAGCGTCAGGTTGAGGCCCGAGACGTCCCCGCTGCCCCCCGCGTCGGACATGAAGATAAACGTCTGACCGCTCGGAGCGACCAGAAGCATGTCGAGGTCGTCCGGGAAGGTGTGGGTCAGTCCGTTGAGCGAAACCTCGACGCCGGTGATGGCTCCGGAGGCGCCCACGATCGTCGCCACCGACGGGTACGGCGTCGCCGGAACGTTGTCGTTGATGGTCACCGGGCCGCCACAGGCGGAGAGGATGTTGGCGGTGATGAAGTCAAAGACGCTGCTGACGGTGCGGCCGCAGGCGTTGCCTGCCGAGACCCGCCAGTAGTAGTGCGTCACCGGCAGGAGGGAACTGCTCACCTGCACGCTGGTACCGGGCACCGTGGTCGTGAAGTCGACGGTGGCGAAGGTCGGGTCGTCGGAAACCTCGACCAGATAGTCGAGCGCTCCGGCGACTACGCTCCAGGTGAGCGTCGGCCTCACGCCGACGTCGACGGAGTCGTCGGCCGGAGTGACGAGCGTCGTCGCCGGAGCCGCGGTGACGTCCACGGTGAGGGCGAAGATGTCGTTGCTGGTGTCCACGCCGTCGTCGCCGCTGACGGTGATGTTGTAGGTCCCGGCGGCGACTGCGCCGAGGTTGCCCACCGTCAGGGTGATGTTCGCCGGCACAGTCGGAACCGGATCGACGCTGAAGACCGCCGTCGAACCGGCCGGATTGCCGGCGACCGACATGTCGACCGGTGGGCTGGTGTAGGCCGGACCGACGTTCACATTCTGGATGTGCGAACCGGCGGTCGAGCAGACCCGGGCGTCGGTGCCGGCGGTGCCGAACGAGCAGGTCAGCGGCAGATCGAAGGCCGGCACCTGGTCCGTGGTGCTGGCAGAGCTGCCCTGGCTGGCGGAGGCGCCGAGGCCGTAAGCGGCGAACGCCGTCCAAATGGTGCAGACGTCCTCGCCGCCGTAGTTGTCGGTCGCCGCCTGGATGATGCCGTTGCGGACGTCGACGAAGCCCGGGCTGCAGACCGAGTTCTTGAGTCCCTGGTTGATGTAGAACTTGGCGCGGATGTTGCCCTTGTCCGTCGCGGTGTGCGTGATGCTGAAGAGATTGGGCTCGAAGCCGTGCTCGGCGATGAGCGCCCAGGTGACCTCCCAGTAGGCCTGCGCCCACTTCTCGCCGACGGCGTGTACACCCGTCGAACCGTTGACGTTGGCGTAGGTGAAGGTGTTGATTGCCGGGTCCGTCGAGTAGCGCTGCGAGCGGACACCGTTGCCGCTGATCGGCTGGCCGAGCAGATAAGTGCCGACGCCGCGGCCGTCGGTCGCGAGGTCGGTGGGCTCCATGGTGAGCGAGAGGCCCCACCAGTCGGAGAGGCCCTCACCGGGCTGCTCGCTGTTCTGCAGGCAGGAGACGTTCCCCGGGCCGCCGACGAGGCGGTTCGAGATGCCGTGGCCGTACTCGTGCACGACGACCCCGGCGTCGAAGTCGCCGTCGTGCGCCGGCGTGGAGTTGGTGCAGTTGAACATGCGCATCCGTGGCCGCTGGCCGTCGACCGGGGTGCCGAAGTTGGCGTTGCAGTTGCCGGAGGACTGGGCTTGCGCCATGACGTCGTCGTTGCCCAGGCCGCCGAGCGTGTAGGTGTTGACCTGGAAGTTCCCGCCCGGCGAGTCGAAGCCGTAGAAGAACTCGACGTCGTGAATGAAGTTGTTCCAGTAGAACAGGTTAGCAATCGAAGCGTCTTGGTAGGTCGAAGGCGCGGCGGCGAGGTTGAGGGCGAACTCGCAGTCGAGGCTGGCGCCGCAGTCGGGCTGAACCGCGGGTGGAGAGTCGTTGCCGTCTGAATCCTGGTAGGCGTGGGCGTTGTTGCCGCGCATGATGGTGAACTCGGCGCCGGCGGCGCCGTTGGTGTCGTGCCATCCGAACGGCGAGGCGGTCACGTTGTGCGGATCGGTGAGTATCGTCCGGCCGTCGGTCGGTGGCAGGATCGGCGCGTGGTTGGGGCTTTCGATCGGCGTCGGGTAGACCTGATAGTCGGCGTCGGCGACCCAGTCGAAGCGGGTCCAGACGCGACCGTCGTGGGCGTCGATGTTGATGTCGTACCAGTGCTCGCCGTCGAGGGTCTCGACGACGAAGTTCCACATCAGGCGCGCCTCACCCGCACGGATCGGCAGCCAGACGAGGGCCAGCTCGACGGGGGCGAGCGACAGCTCGGGGACGAGGACGCGGGTGCGCGCCTGCGTTCCCGGGGCGCTCTCGAGCTGCTGGGCGGCACCGGCGTTGGCGAGGCCGAGATGGAAAGCGACGGCATCGAGCGCTTCGGCCGCATTCAGCGACGGCAGGCGCTCGTTCGCCGCCAGCGCCAAATGGGGGAGGAAGAGGTTGTTCACCGACAGGATCCGCCCGTCGCGGTTGATGTTGATGTGCAGCTGGGCGTTGTACACCGGCAGCCCGTCGTGGCGCTGGCGCAGGTAGAGATGGGTCGCGCCGTCGCCGGCGGAGTAGACGTCGTCGGTCACCTCGTAGCCGGCGAAGTCGTCCGCGGTGAGGCCGAGGAGCTCCAGGTTCCGACCGACAAAGTCGAGCCCGATCTCGCGCGCCGGTCGGGCGTCGGGGCCGGTCAGGTAGCCGCTGCGGTTGAACAGCGAGCGCGTCGCTCCGGTCGCCGGGTCGAGATCGACGAAGAGCTCAGGCACCGCGGCGGCCAGCTGCTCGATCGCCGAGTTCTGAACCAGGCTCGAGGAGCCGTCGGCGGCGTGCGCATACTGCTCGCGCAGGTCGAAGCTGCGGGCGGCAGCGTCCTTGGTCGGGGTCGCCGCCGGAGTGACAGCCAGTGCGGCCCCGGCGCACAGGCACATTGCGAGACGCGAGACGGCAAGAAGCCTTCCGAAAATCCTGTTCATGAATCCTCCGGGACGGAGGCCTCCCCACCGAGACCCAAGTAGGAGGGAGGGAGACCAGTGATTGAGAAGCGCGAATGCTACCCAAACTGGAGGGAATCACACGCCGCAGTGCGGCGTAGGACTCCGCCTCTCCGGAGCCGGCCGCGGAGCGCGGCTCAGCGGCAGAGCCGCGCCAACGCCGGTGGCTGGTGAACCTGGATATGGTGCGAGCTGTCGACCGAGAGGTAGCCCTTCTGACGGAACTCGACCATCACCTGGTTGACGCGCTCGCGTGAGGCGCCGACGAGCTCGGCGAGGTCGGTCTGGGTGAGCCGGAGGTTGATCTTCACTCCACCGCCGTTGCCCTCGTCGGAGCTGCCGTAGCGCTCGGTGAAGGCGAGGAGCTGACGGGCGAGCCGCCCGGCGACGTCGAGCGACGACAGCGACTGGATCTGCTCGTTGGCCATCCGCAGGCGGCCGGCGAGGAGGCGGACCAGATTCTGGGTGAACTCGGAGACGTTCTTGAGGCAGTCCTGGAAGGTGGCCCGGTCCATCCACAGGAAGGTGCACTTCTCCATCGTCATCACGTTGGCGGAGCGCCCCGAGGAGTCGACCAGGCTCATCTCACCGACGGTGTCGCCGGCGCCGAGGAAGGCCAGAATGACCTCGCGGCCGTCCATCTGCTCGATGAGGATCTTCACCGTCCCTTCGAGCAGCACGTAGACCACTTCGCCCGGCTGCTCGGCGGTGATCATGTTGGTGCCGGCAGGCACGCTCTTCTTGTGCATCACGTCGTTGAGCCGTTTCAGACGCTCGGCGGGGATGCCGTGAAAGAGCGGGATCTCCCCGAGCAGATTCGGATCGTTGAGGGCGGGCAAGAGGCCTCCGTTCGGATCGAGGGCCGATTGTAACCGCTCGCCCGATTTCCCGATACGCTCTCGGCCCGAGAGACCCGTGGCCGCGGAGCGGCCCCGGAGCCGGGCACTCCGGAGAGGAACCATGAAACGCCTGCTCGCTCGACTGCTGCCGCTGCTGGTCATCGCCGGGCTCGTGACCGGCTACTTCCTCTTGCGTCCGGACGCCGAGGAAGAGCTCGTCCTCGCGGGCTCGATCGAGGCGCGCGTCGTCGAGGTCGGGTCGCTGGTCGGCGGACGGGTGAGCGAAGTGCGGATCGACGAGGGGGCCGAGGTCGCCGCCGGCCAGGTTCTGGTCATCCTCGAAGCCGAGCTCGTCAACCGTCAGATCGACGGCCAGCGCGCAGCGGTCGCCGAGGCGGAGGCCCTGGCTGGGCTCGCCGACGCCGGTCCGCGCAGCGAGGCGCGCGATCGGGCGCGCATCGCCTGGGAGGCGGCGAAGACCGATCTCGGCCGGCTCGA
>JAYTAM010000144.1:0-20786 GCA_043737505.1 Thermoanaerobaculia bacterium | reverse complement strand
TGGGTGTCCCTGCCGGCGCTCCTGCTCGCGGTGGCTGGCGCACTCGTCGCGCCTCCGCTCGGGGCTCAGGGCGAAGCCGTGCCAGCGGCCGAGCCGCCCGCGCCGTCCGCCGCCGCTGCCGCGGCTGCGGAGACCACGACCAGTGTCGACGACATTCTCGCGGGCGAGGAGGATGTGCTGGCGGGTACGACCTACTCCTACGATCCCGGCAGCCGGCGGGATCCGTTCCGCTCGCTGCTGGCTGCGAAGAACAAGGCCGAGCGCCGAGGGGCGCTGCCCGACGGCATTCCGGGACTGCTCATCGAGGAGATCGACCTGACGGGTATTTTCAGGACTTCGCGCGGCTTCGTGGCGCAGGTTCTGGCATCGAACAAGGAAAAGAGTTACCTCATTCGTGAAGGCGACCAGCTCTACGACGGAGACGTCGTGAGAATCACGCAGCAAGAGGTCGTCTTCAAGCAAATCGTCAGCGACCCGACGGTGATCAAGCCGTTTCGGGAAGTGATCAAGAAGCTCAGCCCGTAGTCCAACCTATTTCTCGAGGCAGGACTATGCGATGGAGGCGAGCGACATGGGAGACGTGGTGAACAGCATGAAAAGGGCACTCAGGAACGGGAAGGCTTGGACCTTGGTTCTTGCGGCTGCGGCGATCTGGAGCTCTTCCGGGAGCGTGGCGCTGTCGTCCGAGCCGGTTCCGCCAGCGGCGGCTCCCGCCTCTCTGCCGGCCACGATTTCCCGGCTCGCCGTGATGGAAGGCGCGCCAGGAACCCGGATCGACATCGTGGCCGACAGCGCATTGGTATGGACGACCTACCGTGACGCCGAAGGGGCGCTGGTCATCGAGCTGCCCAACTCCCGGCCGCTCGCAGGCGTTCACGCCGAGAACCCGCGCACCGGCCTGGTGTCGTCGGTCGCCGTCTCGGTGGACGAGACCAGCGGCAGGCCCCTTACGCGGCTCACCGTCGAGACGCGTCAAGCGGCCGAGCACACCCTCGCCGCCGGCCAGAACAGCCTCCACATCGACCTCGTTCCGGCCGGAACGACCATCGCAGCGGTGGCAGCCGAGAGGCGCGCGCCTTCGACGGTGCTCGCTCCAGTGGCTTCGGTGGCTCCGGTCGCTCCGGTCGCTCCGGTCGCTCCGGTCGCTTCCGGCACCGTAGTCGCCTCCAGCGCCGCGCCCACTGCCCAGGCGTCGCCGGCAGCCCCGGCTTCCAGTCCCGCGACTCTCGCTGCACTCGGAACGCCCGATCGTCCGCTCGTGGCACCTCCGCCGACCGGAACGCTCGCTTCGCTGCTGGACAGCGTCGACGTCGTTGCTGAAGGTGCGCACACGGTCGTCCGGATCGCCGGCAACGGCGAGTTCGCGTACTCGACCTTCCAACTGCAGAATCCGGATCGGTTCGTGATCGATCTCGACGGGGTGGTGAATCAGAGCGCGCGCAGCAGCGCCCCTCTCGGTGGTGAGATTCTCGCCCGCATCCGCGTCTCCCAGTTCAAGAAGAGCCCTGAGGCCGTCTCCCGCGTCGTCTTCGACCTGCGGCAGACCGTTCCGCCGACCATCGAGCGCGGCCCCGCCGGGCTCGTCGTCCGCTTCGGCGCCGCGGCGCCCGGACTTGCGCAAGTCGCCTCGCACCCCGAAGCCGAGTCGACCGTCGCCGAAATCCGTCCCGCGACCCGCACACTGGCTGAGGACGTGGCCGCGCCGGTCCAGGTCGCTGAAGTCGCTGAGACCCCTGAAATCGCCGAGATCCCTGAGATCGACGCTGCTCCGGAGGCCGCGCCAGTCGCCACGGTCCAGACCGACTATTCGGAAGCCGCAAGCGATGTTCAGGCTTACGCCGACTCGGGGGCACCTGCAGCGGTCCCGACGGTCGCACTGGCTCCGCCACCGCCGCTGGCGCCGATGATCGCGCTGGCGCCGAAGCCCGCGACGCCGCGCGACACGAGCCTTTTCGAAGCCGCCGACACCCAGGCCCTGGACGCGCCGCGCCCATCGGTGTCGCCAAGCCCTGTCTTCGCCCAGCAGACCGTCGGCGGCACGCGCAAAGAGTACGTCGGTGAAACCATCTCGCTCAGCCTCAAGGATGGCGACATCAAGGACGTCCTGCGGTCGTTCGCCAAGATCAGCGGGCTCAACGTCGTGCTCCAGCCAGGAGTCCGCGGGACGGTGACGGTCGAGCTCGAGAGCGTGCCGTGGGACCAGGCCCTCGACCAGATCCTCAAGATCAATAATCTTGGTTATGAGCTCGACGGCAACATCATGCGCATCGCTCCGCGCAACGTCCTCGAGGCCGAGGCGAAGGAGCAGCAGGCGCTCGCCCAGGCCCAGGCGCTCTCCATTCCCCTGCGCACGATCATCAAGCGCATCAGCTACTCGAGCGTGACCGACATGGCGCGTGTGCTCTCGACCGGCGGTGGCCGCGGCGCGGGAATTCTCTCCCAGCGCGGCTCCGTCACCGTCGACGGTCGCACCAACACCCTCATCATCAAGGAGTTGCCTTCCTACATCGACACCGTCATCGCGGTGATCGAGACCCTCGATATCCCCGAACCGCAGGTCATGATCGAAGCGCGCATCATCGAAACCACGAAGCGCTTCAGCCGGACGCTCGGTATCGCCTGGGGCTTCGACGGCGTCGCCGACGCTGCGCACGGCAACACCACGGGCCTGGAGTTCCCGAACAACGGTTCCGTGGACGGCGGAGTGAACCTCCTGACCGGCGGCAACAACGGACTGTTGAACCTCTCCCTCGGCAACATTCTGAACACCTTCAATCTCGACGCCAGGCTCCAGGCCGCCGAGAGCGACGGCCTGATCAACATTCTCTCGGCGCCGAAGATCGCCACCCTCAACAACGAGTCTGCGAGCATCCAGTCGGGTCTTCAGATTCCGATCCAGACGGTCGCCAACAACACGGTCACCGTGCAGTTCGTCAATGCGACTCTGCGGCTCGACGTGACGCCGCACGTGACGGCCGAAGGCACCGTGCTCATGGACGTGAACGTCCAGAAGCGCGAGCCGCAGCTCGCCTTCGCCGTCGCCGGCGCCACCAACGCGCCGATCTCGACCAAGGAAGCGCAGACCCGTGTCATCGTCCGGGACGGCGGCACGACGGTCATCGGCGGCATTTACAAGGTTTCGACGGACCAGGGCCAGGACCGGGTGCCGGGACTGGCGAACATTCCGGTTCTGGGGCATCTGTTCAAGAACCGGCGGCGCGACGACAGCAACGAAGAACTACTGATCTTCATCACCCCGCGGGTGATCAAGCTCTAGGAACCCAGGGGAGGATACCCATATGAAACTCACTACACGACTCCTGACTCTCGGATCCCTGGTACTCCTGCTCGGGGCCTGCTCGTCGTCCGACATCGATTCGGTGGACTCCGGCGGCGTCATTCTTTCGATCACCGACTTCGACGGTCTTCCCGTCGTGATTTCGGCCTCCGGGACTCCGAACCCGACGGTCATCGAAAGCCTGACCATCACCAGTGTCGCGACGAACCAGGAGGCGGGAAGCAGCAACCTGATGAATGTCGAGATGCAGGGCATTCAGGTCTCCTACTCCAGAGGAGACCGCGGAACCCGGGTTCCCCCGGCGTTCATCGAAAGTATCTTCGGGGTCGCCCCGGTCAACGGGACGCTCGTGCGGACGAACTTCCCGATTCTGAAGTCGGACCAGTTCAACTCGGTCCCTCTCAGCGACCTGGTGGATTTCGGGGTCGACAGGGAAACCAATTCTGAAGTGATCATCCTGAATGTGACGCTGAGGGCGTTCGGGCGGACCCTTTCGGGGAGAAACGTGCAGTCGAATCCCGCCACCTTCACTCTCGAGGTTCGCCAGTGAGAGCCGAGGAGATTGTGAACATGAAAGCGCGCGCGACTTTTCGAAACGGATTGCTCGCCATAGGTCTCCTGATTGCAATCGGTTGCAGCGCCGACAGCCCGAGCTCCCCGACGGCGCCGCCGGTGAATCCGGTTCCTCCGGCTCCGCCTTCGGCCACGCTTGTGCTGACGATCACTCCTGCGACATCCACCCTGGAGGTCAACAGCACCGACTTCACCACGCTCACGATCCGGGCCACGCGAGGCGGAGTGCCCCTTTCGGGAGTGGTGAACGGAACCGTTACGACCACTCTGGGAAATATCGGCAGCGTAGGCGGTCCGCAGACACAGGCCATCGAGCTGGTAAACGGCCAAGCGACCATCGTCGTCTTCCCGGGGAGCGCGCTCGGGACGGCCAGCGTCCGGGCTGAGGTCAACGGCTCGCTCGCTTTCGCCACCATCGTCATCGTCGAGGAGGGGACACCCGATACCTTCTTCCTCTCCTCGGTCAGCCCCTCGAGCGGCAGTCCGCAGGGTGGAGACGTCATCACCATCAACGGCGGCGGCTTCAGCGATCCGATTCGAGTCACCATCGGCGGAATCCCGGCCGTCATCCAGAGCGCCTCGGGTAGCCAGATCCGCGTCACGACCCCCCGCTGCAGTGTCAGCACTTGCTTCGATACCGGGGCCATCACGCCGGTGGCAGTCTCGGTCACGGTCAACCTCAACGAGGAAGGCCAGGCGAGCGATTCGCTTACCCCCGGATTCACCTACATCAACGGCGGTGGCGGCGGCGGAACGCTGCAGCCAACCGTCTTCTCGGTCACGCCGTCCTCCGGTCCGAACGAAGGCGGCACCCAGGTCACCATCAACGGCGACGGCTTCGAAGCGCCAGTGGCGGTGGAGTTCGGAGATGTTGGAAATGAGATCACCGCGCAGGTCATCTCGGTCACGCGGACCCGGATCGTGGTGCTCAGTCCGGCGGCCACCGGCATCGGTGCGCCGAACCTGAACGAGCTCGTCGATATCCGGGTGACGAACCAGAGCTCCGGACGCACGCATCGGGCGGTGAGCGCGTTCCGCTACGGCGTGGAAGTCTCGATAACGTCGATCGCCCCCGGTGAAGGCCCCGCGACAGGCGGGACGCTGGTGACGATCTTCGGTCGCGGATTCGACGAACCGGTCGCCGTGACCATGGGTGGGCGCGCCCAGCAGGTGATTTCGGTCTCCGGCAGCGAGATCGTCGTCCGCACCGTAGGGATCCAGGTGACCAACTGTGCCGACGTCACCGGACCGACGACGGTCGTCAACATCGAATCCGGTGACAGCGCCACCGGGCCCAGCTTCACCTATCGGGTTCCGAGAGTGTCGATCTTCAGCGTGTCGCCGTTCGGCGGACCGCAGTCCGGCAACACGGTGGTCACCATCACCGGCGCGAACTTCGGCTCGCCGATGATCGTCGACTTCGTGATCGGCGGTACAGCTTTCACCGGCAACGTCCAGTCGTCGACCAGCTCGACGATCAGCGTCCGGTCGCCGGCGATCCCGAATGCGGCTCTCGACACCCAGACGTGCGACGACAACGGCAATCCGATTCCGCCCGACCCGACGCCCGATCCCGATGGCGAGCGCTACCTCGCGGTGACGGCGAACGTACGGATCACCGATCCGCAGACGGGTTGCACCGCGACTCTCAATGGCGTCTTCACCTTCTCGCCAACGGACAGCACCTGCCGCGGCGACTGAGCTGGATCTGAAGCAAAGTTCTTGCGAGAGCCCGGTGGCGACACCGGGCTCTTTTTCGTTCGGACCCTAGCGGCTGGACGCTGCCGTGCCGCGGTTCGTATACTCCCTCTGAGATGCGAACTCTGCGGTCCTTCCACTGGCGCCCCCTGCTTCTTCTAGCCGCCCTGGCGGTTCCCCTCGCCTGCAGCGAGGGCACTCCCGTCGCTCCCACCGGAACGATCCTCCGGGTGTCGGCCTATCCGACCCGCATCGGCACGGCAGGCGTTTCAACGGTCACCATCAGCGCCTACCGCTCGACCGGGAATCCGGTCAATCCGGGGACCGAGGTGCGTCTGAGCTCTTCGATCGGTGTCGTGGAGCCGGTCGTCTTCACCAACGACAGTGGCCAGGCGACCGCCACTCTTCGGGGCGACGGCAGGGTAGGCACGGCCACGGTGACCGCGTTCTCCGGTGGCATCGAGCCGGTGACCATCGACGTCGCGGTCGGCCAGCTGGCGGCTTCGATGAGCTTCCAGGTGACACCGTCGAGCATTGCGGAGACCGGTGGAACCCTGGATCTTCTCGCCCTGGTTCGGGACGAGAACTCCCAGCCCCTCGTGGGGGCGCAGGTCAACTTCCGCTCCGAGGTCGGCGAGCTCGACTCGGGCGGCCGATTCATCACGACGGACTCCGAGGGCGCAGCCAGAGATCGTCTGCGTGTCAGCGCCGCCGACCTTCAGCTGGTCGGCGACAACAGCTTCACTGTCACGGCCGAAGTCGGCGGAGCCGGCGGAGCCATCATCTCGCGCACCTTCGAAGTGGGCATCCAGCGGCCGCCGCAGGCCGCGTTCACCTTCCAGCGCGCTGGTCTCGTCGTCACCTTCAACGATACGTCGACCGGTAGCCCGACCAGCTGGCTGTGGGACTTCGGCGACGGCACGCCGACCTCGAACCAGCAGAATCCGGTCCATGCCTACTCGGCACCAGGCACCTATGTCGTCACCCTGGTGGCACGAAACAGCATCGGGACGAGCTCGGCCAGCAACCTGGTTCAAATCACGAACTAGGCCGCGACGTTGGGATCGGCGAGCCGCAACGGGTGCGGTATACTTTCTAGAGTCATGCACTTGCGATGCTTCGAGGGGGCCGGTGGGGCGCTCTCCGAAAGGAGAGAAGACCTTGCCTGAGCCGTTCTCGGCCGAGCACCTCCAGCAGCTCCGACAGCGCTGGGAGCGCGACCCCAAGTCGCGCGCCTTTCTGCAGCTCGCGGAGGAGTATCGCCGCGCCGGGCAGCTCGGCGATGCCGTGCACGTCCTCCGCGCCGGTCTGCAGGAGCATCCGACCTACCTCTCGGCGCAGGTGGCGCTTGGCCGCTGCCTGATGGAGTCCGGAGCGCCGGACGGGGCCGCCGAGATCCTCGAGCGCGCAGTGGCGCGGGATCCCACACAACTGGTCGCCAACAAGCTCCTGGTCGAGGCGTATCTCGCCAAGGGATTGCCGGACAAGGCGAGCGAGAGGTTGAATCTCTACAAGCTGTTCAACGACCGCGACGCCGAAATTGAACCGCTCGAGGCGCGTATCCGGGCGCTGCAGGGCCTGCCTCCGGCCGCGGCCGCCAGAAAGGGCGCCACGCGCGAACCGCAGGCGACAGCACTCTTCGAGCTCCCGGCACTCGGGCGACTGCCGGAGGTGGATCTCGAACCGATTCTCGCAGCGCGGCGGTCGGGAGCCGCCTCGCGACCCAGCGAACCGTTCGGGGTGCTCCACGCTTCGAGCGCGATACAGCTCATCGATACCGCCTTCGCGCAGCAGGGAATCTTCGTTCTGGCGCCGCCCGCCCCCGCTCCAATGGCCGCCGCACCCGCGACCGTCGCGTGGGATGGAGATGCGTGGCCGCAGGAATCGACCCCGACTGAAACCGCGGGGGCTGCCGTGGCATCTGCAGTCAGCGAAGCCAGGGCCGACCTGCCGGAACGCAGCCCGGTGATCGAGGATGCGGTCGAGCCGGTCCCGCCACCCGAGTGGGAAGCCGAGCTGCCCGGTCTGCCCATATCTGAAGCGCCCAAGGCGGCGAGTTCCACTCTGGGAGAGCTCTATCTCGCCCAAGGCCACCTCGACGAGGCCGAAGAGAGCTTCCAGTCGGTCCTGCAGGCCCGACCCGGAGACGGTGCTGCGCTCGCGGGCCTCGAGTCGGTGCGCCAGCATCGGGGCGATGCGGCGGCCGCCTTCAGCGAGGAACTCCCCGTGGCCGAAGAATCGAATGTCATCGTCGGCGGGCTGACGACACGCAAGGTCGCGCTGCTCAGGGACTTTCTGACGCGCATTCGGCGAGGAGCGGGCCGCCATGTTTCTTGAGCACCTGAGTGCGATCAGCGGTCGGATCGACGGCGCCATCGCGCTCTCGCTGGTCGACCGCGACGGCATGCCGGTGGAGTCGGTCAGCGCCAGCCCCGAGCTCGACCTCGAGGCCATCGCCGCCGAGTTGATTTCGCAGGTAAGGGCGATTTCGCAGCAGCAGCAGGAGCTGTCCGTCGGCGAAGTGCAGCAGTTCACTGTCGTCGCCGAGAGAATGACGTTTCTGGTGAGCGCCGTCGCGCGGGGGTACTACCTGCTGCTCGCGCTCGCTCCCGCCGGCAGCGTCGGACGCGCCCGCTTCGAGCTCAGGCGCGCATCGTTGGTGCTCGAAGAGGAGCTTTCCTAACTTCATCATGTTGACCTACGACCAGATCAAAGAGCTGATTCAGATCGTCTCGGAGCGCCACCTGCATGAGCTCGAGATCGAGCGCAGCGGCTTTCGCCTGAAGATCACCGGCGCCGGCCCGATCACGACGCCGACGGTGGGCATGGAGCCGCGAGTCGCTCTGCCCGCGAGCCCCGCCCCGCCGCCCGCGCACTACGAGGCCCCCGCCGCCACGGAAACGCGCAGCGCAGCTTCGGCGCCGCGCCTCGAGGAAGCGAACCTGCACCTCATCGCTTCGCCGATCGTCGGCACCTTCTACGGCTCTCCCAGCCCCACTGCCGAGGCGTTCGTGAGGGTGGGTGACCGGGTGCGCAAGGGCCAGGTGCTGTGCATCATCGAAGCCATGAAGTTGATGAACGAGATCGAGTGCGACCTGGATGGCGTCGTCGCGGAGATTCATCCGAGAAACGCGCAACCGGTGGAGTTCGGCGAGCCGCTGTTCGGAATCCGGCCCGAGTAGCGTTCCTCGATGTTCAAGAAGATCCTCATCGCCAATCGCGGCGAGATCGCCCTGCGGGTGATCCAGGCCTGCCGCGAGCTCGGGATACCCACCGTCGCGGTCTATTCGACGGCGGATCGCGAGAGCCTGCATGTAACCTACGCCGACGAGGATGTCTGCATCGGTCCACCGGCCTCGTCGCAGAGCTACCTCAACATCTCGAGCATCGTCTCGGCCGCCGAGATCACCGGTGCCGATGCGATTCATCCCGGCTACGGCTTTCTCTCCGAAAACGCCCACTTTGCGGAGGTCCTGCGCGATTGCAAGATCGGCTGGATCGGCCCGCCGCCGGAGGTGATCCGGCAGATGGGCGACAAGGCCAACGCCCGCCAGACCGCCGTCGCTGCGGGAATACCGGTGCTCCCCGGAAGCCAGGAGCCGCTCGCCTCGGCGGAAGAGGCGAGAGAGCTCGGCGGGCGCATCGGCTATCCGGTGATCCTCAAGGCCTCCGCAGGCGGTGGCGGCCGCGGCATGCGGATCGTCCGCTCCTCGGAAGAGATCGAAGGCCAGTTCGCGACCGCCTCCAACGAAGCGTTGACCGCTTTCGGGGATGGATCGATCTACCTAGAGAAGTATCTCGAGGAACCGCGCCACATCGAGTTCCAGGTCTTCGGGGATGCCTACGGCAACGTCATTCATCTGGGTGAGCGCGAGTGCTCGATCCAGCGCCGGCATCAGAAGCTGATCGAGGAGGCGCCTTCACCGGCGCTCACGCCGGACCTGCGGCAGCGCATGGGCGAAGCTTCGGTGAAGTTGGCGCGTGCGGTCGGTTACCAGGGCGCCGGGACGATCGAGTACCTCCTCGACCTCGACGGCAGCTTCTACTTCATGGAGATGAACACCCGCATCCAGGTCGAGCATCCGGTCACCGAGATGGTGTCGGGAGTCGACCTGGTGAAGCTCCAGATCCGGATCGCGGCCGGCGAGCCACTGACCATCCCCAACGGCCTCGCGCCCCGAGGGCACGCCATCGAGTGCCGCGTCAATGCCGAAGACCCGGTGACCTTCGTACCGTCGCCGGGCAGGCTCACCACCTTTCACCTGCCGGGTGGGCCGGGTGTTCGAGTCGACACGCACGGCTACGAGGACTACTTCATTCCGCCGAACTACGACTCTCTCGTGGCCAAGCTCATCGTCCACGCCGGGAGTCGCGAAGAGGCCATCGCGCGCATGAAGCGCGCGCTCGACTTCTTCGTCGTCGAGGGGATCAAGACTTCGATTCCCCTGCATCGTGAGATCCTCGAGGACGAAGAGTTCCGCGCCGGACGTTTGTCCACCCGCTTCATAGAGCAGTTCGCCGAACGACGCCGACTCAAGGCGGCGGCGACGCCATGACGGCGGGCGCAGCCCTTCGGCCGGGCAGGATCTACGCAATTGCCGATGCCGAAGCGCTGGCGCCGCGAGGCCTGGCCGAGAGCGCCGTCATCATGGCGCAGGCAGGCATCACGACGATCCAGTTGCGCGGCAAGAGGCTGGCGGACGACGAGCTCTTCGCGGAGACCGAGCGTTGCCTGCGAGGGCTCGAGGGCTGGCCGGGGACGCTCTGGATCGACGACCGCGTCGATGTCGCGATGCTCCTGCCGGTCGCCGGCGTGCACCTCGGCCGGAACGACCTGCCGGCCGCTGCGGCCAGGCGTCTTTTGCCGGCCTCCGCGCGCATCGGCCTGTCCACCCATGACGCTCCACAACTGGTCGAGGCGGACATGGACACCGCGGCCGACTGGATCGCCCTCGGCCCGATTTTCGCGACCCGGAGCAAGCGCAATCCCGAGCCGGTCGTCGGTCTCGAGCGTCTGCGGCAGCTCCGCGGGATCACCGCCAAGCCCCTCATCGCCATCGGTGGCGTGCAGTGCGCCGACGTCGCCTCGGTGCTCGCCACCGGCGCCGACTCGGTGGCGATGATTCAGGCGGTCTGTGTCGGCGATATTGCGCGCAACTGCCGCGAGCTCCTCAGCGCCGCGGCATGAGGATCTTCCTGACTGGATTCATGGGCGCCGGCAAGACCTCCGTGGGAAGGCGCCTTGCCGAGAAGCTCGGCTGGCCCTTCGTCGACCTCGACGAGGAGATCGAGAAACTTGCGGGCGAGTCGGTGCGGGAGATCTTCGCCCAGGCCGGCGAGGGACGCTTCCGCGAGCTCGAGGGTCACGTCCTCGCCGAGGCGATGCGCAAGGACCCGGCGGTCGTCGCGACCGGAGGCGGCACTCTGACCTTCCCGCGCAATCTCGCCGCTGCGCGCTCCGCCGGTCTCGTCGTCTGGCTGAACCCCGATTTCGCGACCCTCACGCGGCGGGTCGGTGGGCGCGGCAAGGAGGACCGGCCTCTGTTTCGCGACGAGGCGACCGTGCTGGCGCTCTATCGCGAACGCCTTCCCGCTTATGCGCTCGCCGACCTGAAAGTGGATGTCGCGCCGGGCGAGAGCGTCGAAGAGGTGGCTGCTCGGATCGATCTTCTCGTCGCGGAGCGCGTATGCAATACCTGATCATCTCGGACATGCACGGTAACGCCGAGGCGCTGCAGGCGGTGCTGCGGAGGGTCCGCCGCAAGCGTTTCGACGTCGTGCTCGTCCTCGGCGATCTGGTCGGATACGGCGCGGGACCGAATCAGGTCGTAGAGGCGGTGCGCGATCTGGCCGGCACCGTCGTTCGCATCCGTGGCAATCACGACAAAGTCGTCGCGGGCCTCGAAGACGGCGCCAACTTCAATCACGCTGCCTTGGCGGCGGCGCGGTGGACCTCCGAACATCTGACGGCGGCCAATCTGCGCTTCGTGCGCGATCTTCCCAAGGGGCCGCTCGTGCTGCCGGAAGGGTTCTCGATCTGCCACGGCTCGCCGCTGGACGAGGACACCTACGTGTTCTCGATGTACGAGGCGTGGGAGATCTTCGAGAACTATCCGGCCGACCTCGTCTTCTTCGGCCACACCCACGTGCCGTCGCTCTTCGTCCATCAGGGACGCGATATCCGGGTGGCGCTGCTGCGCGGCGAGACGGGCTCGATCTCGATCGAACCGGGCTGCCGCTACCTGATCAACCCGGGATCGATCGGCCAGCCCAGGGATCGCGACCCGCGCGCGTCCTACATGACTTACGACTCCGACAAGAAGGTCGTGCGATGGCATCGCGTGGCCTATCCGGTCGACCGCGCCCAGCAGCGGATTTTGAAGGCAGGCCTGCCGAAGCTCCTCGCCGACCGCCTGGCGATCGGCACCTGAAAGCCCTGCGCGGACGCCCTGCCGGCGGCCGCGGCCTTGCAACCGAGGCCGGGCGCTGCGTAGCATGATCTGTCCATGACCATCGCCGGGAGCGTTCGTCGGAGTGCACTTCTCGTTCTGCTGCCGGCGCTCGCCTGCTCGCAGTCGCCGCGGGCCGAACCCCCGTCGACTCGGGCGGAGGCGCGCACGGAACGCGCTACCGACCTGCGCGATACACAGGCCCTTCTGCTGCTCATGGCCGACCAGAAGCGGTACGAGGACACGGTCTTCGTCGCGCTTCTCGACAGCTCCGCCACGGTTCGCCAGGATCTCGCCGTCGCCCTCGGACGAATCGGCGACCCGCGCGGCCGCGGGATGCTGCAGGGATTGCTGATCGACACCGAGCCCGCGGTCCGTCAAGCCGCTGCGTTCGGCCTGGGGGAGCTCGGCGATGCGGAGGCGCGATCCGCGCTTTTGCGCGCGACCGTCGACGACGACAGCCAGACCGGCGAACTCGCGGTCGAGGCGCTCGGCAAGCTCCAGACACCGCTGGCGGAAGTTCGCCGGACGCTCACCGCGCTCGAGCCCGACGAGGCCGCCCTGCGCCTGGCGCCGGCACTCTTCCGTTTCAAGGAGGACAGCATGGTCGAGGTCGCGGTGGGGCTCGCGAGCTCCGCCTTCTCCGCCGTGCCGAAGGTGCGTCTGGGAGCGGCCTACGCCCTCGGCCGGGACGCCCGGGCCGGGGCCTTGCCCCACTTGCGCAGCCTTGTGACCGACCCGGAGCCGCGAATCCGGGCCTGGGCGGCGCGCGGACTGGGCGATGTCGGGGACCTCTCCGATCTGGCGCGCCTGGAACCGCTGCTGGCCGATCCGGCGCCGTCGCCGCGCATGCAGGCGATGCGCTCCGGAGCCCGCATTCTCGCTCGTACCGAGGCCTTGGCGCCGCTCGAATGGGGCCGCCATCTCGCCGCGCTCGTCGAGGATCCCCTCCCCGGGACACGTGCTGTGGCGCTCGAGTCGGCTTCGGCCTGGGTCGGGCAACCCGAGGTGCACCAGGCAGTGATGCGCCGGCTCGCGACAGGCGAGCCGCGGGAGCGGGAGTTGGCGCTCCTGGCGCTCGCACAAGCGGAAGATCCGGAGGCCGCGGAGGCGATTCTTCGCGCCGCTGCCTCGAGCGAGCGCATGGCCCGGGCGCGGGCGGCCGAGGCGGCCGGTCTCATCGGCCTGGCCGACCTTGTCGAGCGGCTCGCCGCCGACCCGGAGCCGGCAGTGCGGGTGGCGGCGATCGAATCGCTGCTGGCGGAAGGCCCGGCAGAAGGGAGCGATTCGCAACGGACCGTCGAGAGCATCGCCCGGCGATTTCTCGACGACCCCGATCCGACGGTGCGTGCAACCGTGCTCGAAGGGCTCGTCGAGGCTCCCGTTCTCTCGACGGAGCGCCTGCGACAGGTGCTCCGGGCGAGCGACCGGGACCTTCTCCAGGACGCCCGCCTCGCGGCCGTGCGCGCGATCGCGACGCGAGCCCAGGCGGCGCCGGCCGAGTATGAAGCCGCCGTCGCGGCCCTCCGGGAGTTGAACGAGGATCGAGACTTCCTGGTGCGGCGAGAGGCGGCAGCGGCGCTCGAACGACTCGGCCAGCCGCGGCCGGAGATCGGTCCAGTGGCGACCGGGCGCACGGGGCCGGTCTATTCCCAGGTTCTCGCCCAGACCGATCGTCCGCGGCTCGTTGAGGTGACGACCGCCCGAGGCTCGTTCCGGATTCGCCTGGACTGTCCAGCGGCGCCGTTGACCTGCCTCTCCTTCCTGCAGCTCGCCGGGCAGGGCTACTTCGACGGACTGACGTTTCACCGCGTGGTGCCCGACTTCGTGGTCCAGACCGGCGACCCGAGGGGAGATGGATGGGGGGGGCCCGGATTCGCGCTGCGCGATGAGATCAACCGGCGGCGCTACGCGCGCGGTGCGGTGGGCATGGCGCTCTCCGGCCCGGATACCGGCGGAAGCCAGTTTTTCATCGCCCTCGCGCCGCAGCCGCATCTCGACGGCGGCTACACCGTCTTCGGCCAGGTCGAGGGAGACGACAGCGTGCTCGACCGGATCCGCCAGGAAGACGGCCTCCTGACGATCAGGGAAGTCGAGACAGGTGAGTAACTTGCGCGCGAGAACCTGCGACGGCCTTGGGCGCCTTGGGCCGCTCTTGCCGGCGACCCCTGCTGCAACTTTCTCGCGGCCAGGCACGTAGGTAATCGTGTCGGTCGAACCGTTCGATCCCACCGACGAAGCGCTCGTCCGGTCGGTCCTCTCCGGGGACCGGGAGCGATTCGAGCTGCTGGTGGAGCGGTATCAGACGCGACTGGTCAACTATCTGTACCGCATGGTGCGCAACCTGGAAGAGGCGCACGACCTGACTCAGGAGGTCTTCATCCGCGTGTATCAGGCCCTGGATCGCTACGACAGCCAGTATCGCTTCTCGACCTGGCTATTCCGGGTCGCCCAGAACGCGGCGATCGATGTGATCCGCAAGCGCCGCATCCAGCTCGTTCCGCTCACCCGGCGGAGCGACGAGGGAAGCGATGCGACAGTCGACCTCGAACTGCCGGACGGTCAGCCGTCGGCGCTCGAGGCGCTCCAGGGACGGGAGCTCGACGCCTCGATCCGCTCGGCGATCGACACCCTGCCCTGGGAGTATCGGGAGTTGATTTTGCTCCGCCACTACGGCGAGCTGGCTTACGAGGAGATCGCCGAGGTCAAGGCGATGCCCCTCGGAACGGTGAAGAACAAGCTGTTTCGTGCGCGTCAGATGCTGAAGCAACAGCTGCTGGGCTCTCACGCCTCCGACAGCTGATGGGGAAGGAAATGTCCATGAACCACGATCACCTGCGGGAAGAACTCGACCTCGATCTCGAGGAGCTGCTGCCTCCGGCGGAGAAGGCGCGACTCGAATCGCACCTCGCCGGCTGTGCCGACTGCCGGCACGAACGCGCCAGCCTGGAGGCTGTGCACCTTCGCCTGGCCGCCTCCGTGGTCCAGCCCCGCGAGGGGTTCACCGGTGAGGTCATGCGCGCGCTCGTTCCGGCCCCCTGGGAAGCGCGCGCCGCGGTGGTCTGGCGCTGGCCGTTCGCCATGCTTCTCGCTCTGGGCGGGATCGCCGCCGTACTCCTCGGCGGCGCGGCTGCAGAGCTCGAGCCTTCCTCCGGATCTTTCGACGCCTTCGTCGCGCTCGCCCGCCTGCTCGAGAGCGCGGCGCTCGCCGGCGCGGGACTCCTCGGAGCCTCCTGGCGGGGACTCGGCTCCGGGCTCGGTGAGTGGCTCGCCGCTTCGAAGACGCATCTCGCCCTGGCAGGAGGCCTGCTGCTGGCGATGAATCTGCTCTTCCTGCGCCTGCTGCGGCCGACGGCGCGGGGCGCTGCGGCCGATGCGGCCGCCGCGGCACGAAAATCCCGATAGACTCCTAAGCATGATCCTGCAGCTTGCCGGGCACCTCCTGGGTGCCACGCTGCTCCTGTCCACACCGCTCCCTGCCGACGCATCGGCGACCTCCGAGTCGGTCGACGCCGCCGCTCTCCCAGGGCTGCGGCTCGAGGCCGGGAGTGTGGCGCGTCAGCCGATCGTCGCCGTCGGCCGCGGCGTCGAGGTCGACGGAGAAGCGCTGCAAGGGGTCACCGCCCTCAACGGGACAGTCACCGTCACCGGTGTCGTGCGCGGCGGCGTGACGGTGCTCGGCGGCGACCTGATTCTCGCCGCGACCGCCAGGATCGAAGGCGATGCGCTCGTGCTCGGCGGACGCCTGGTCGCCGCCGGCGGCTCGAGGCTCTCGGGCCGTGCAGTCGCCTATCCCACCGTCTCGCGAGCTTGGCTGACGCTGCTCGAGGGGCCGAGTCTCGGCATGGGGGCGACCTCCCCGCTCGTCCTGGGGGCGAAGCTGGGCCTGGTGGCGGCCTGGCTGGCGCTGACCCTGCTGCTGTTCGCTTCCGCCGGCCGGCCGCTGGTGCGCACCTCCGATGAGGTGCGGCAGGAGCCGCTGCGCTGCTTCGCGGCAGGGCTCGTCGGCCTGTCGACGATCGTGCTCTCGGCGCTCTTCCTTTCGGCCTTCCTGCCGACGCTGCTGGGTGTGCCGCTGCTCGTACTCGTAGCTCTCTTCGCTCTCGTCCTAAAACTCTGGGGAATGGTGGCGATCTTCCACAGTTTCGGCAGATTCTGCGTCTCGCGGCTGGCGCGACGCCGGGTCGTCCAGCTCCATGCCGCAGTATTGGGCTTAAGCCTCCTCGGGCTGATCAAGCTGGTGCCGATGGCCGGCGTCTGGGTCTGGACCGCCGCCACGTTGATCGGCATGGGAGCCACTTTGAGATCGAAGTTCGGACGTTTCGAGCCCTGGTTCGACAGCGAAAGCAGCGCGCTTGTCTGAGGCCGGGCGCTCTGTCGAAGAACTGAGCCTTGCTAAGCTCATGCGCGGGGATCAGGTCATCGGGGAGGAAGGCAGCATGGAGATTCGCAGCGTAGGCGTCGTGGGCGCCGGAACCATGGGCAGCGGAATTGCCCAGGTGGCGGCACAAGCCGGCTTCGACGTCGTCCTCGTGGACATCGTCGCCCCTGCGCTCTCGAAGGGCCTCGCCACCATCGACAAGAGCCTCGAACGCCTGGTCGCCAAGGGCAAGCTCACCGCCGAGGAGCGCGCCGGAGCGCGGGCGAAGCTCGCTTCCGCCACCGAGCTCGACGCCCTTGCCGGCTGCGACCTCGTCGTCGAGGCGGTGGTCGAGAAGTTCGAAGTCAAGCGCCAGGTCCTGCTGGCGCTCGACAAGGTCCTCGCCGCCCCCGCGATTCTCGCCACCAACACCAGCTCGATCTCCATCACGCGCCTCGCCGCCGTCACCGCCCGGCCGGATAGGGTGATCGGCATGCACTTCATGAATCCCGTACCGCTCATGCAGCTGGTGGAGATCATCCGCGGACTGCAGACTTCGCAGGCGACCTGCGATGCCGTTTTCGCGACCACACGCAAGCTCCAGCGGACACCGGTCGAGGTGAACGACGCGCCCGGCTTCGTGTCGAACCGGGTTCTCATGCCGATGATCAACGAGGCCATCTTCTGCCTCCACGAGCGCGTCGGCGAGCCGGCGGCGATCGATGAGGTGATGAAGCTGGGCATGAACCACCCGATGGGACCGCTCGCTCTAGCCGATCTCATCGGTCTCGACGTCTGTCTCGACATCCTGCGGGTTCTCGAGGAGGGCTTCGGCGACCCGAAGTACCGGCCGTGTCCCCTGCTCGTCAAGATGGTCGACGCGGGCTACCTGGGAAGGAAGAGCGGGCGCGGGTTTTATGTCTACGGCTGAGAGAATCCCGGTCGTCTTCTGTCAGGTCTGCGGTGCCGAGAGTCCGAGCGACCGGGAGTTCTGCGCCCGCTGCCATCAGAAGTTGATGGTGATCTCCGGTTCCGTCGGCGGCGAGGGCGAACAGTTCGAGTCCGACCGCGGCGCGGATTTTTCCCTCGACGAGCACCTGCTCGAACGGATCTCGATCCTCGAGGAGGCCGTCAAGCGCACGGCGGAGACGGCGCAGAAGCTCGTCGCTGCGGTGCAGAAGCAGGAAAAGAATCTGCTCGTGTCGCAGACCGGCTTCGCGACGCTGCGCGAGCTCCTGGAGCGCCGCCGGCTGGTCGGGCGCGAGGAGTGGAGCGATCTCTGGGAGTCCAAGATGGACTACCAGCTGCGCGCGCTCGAGAAGCGCGAGCGCTTCATGTCGATCCGCGATCGCGTGGCTGCGCTCTATCAAGGCAACCGGCCGAAGCTTTTCGCGCAGCATCTCGACGACGCCGAGTACGCCCTCTTCGCCTTCGATGTCGAGCGCGCGAAACGCGCCCTCGAGCAGGCCTGGAAGCTCGACCGGACGAACTACGAGCTGGCGCTGTTCCTCGGCGAGACCTACTTCAACGAAGGCGACACGGAAGCGGCTCTGGGCTACTTCCAGAAGGTCCTCGAGGTCAAGTCCGATCATTTCGAGGCGCTGGTTTTCTCGGGCGTCATCTTTCATGAGCAGGGGAACTTCCATCGCGCCGAAGTGCTGCTCAAGAAGGCGGTGGCCGAGTATCCGGATGCCTTCTTGCCACACTTCAGTCTCGGCGCTGTTTACGCCGCGCACGGCGACTTGACGCGCGCCGTCGCCTACCTCGAACAGGCGAACCAGCTCGACCGGGTGCCGCAAGCGCTCTATCTGCTAGGCAACTGCCGCTACGAGATGGGCCAGGCAGCACACGCCATCCGGAGCCTGCGCGAGGCGGTGCGCCTCGACCCGGCGTTCGAGGAAGCGCACTATCTTCTCGGGCTCGCTTACCTCGATCGCCACTGGAACAAGAAGGCACTGGCGTCGTTTCGCGAGGCGCAGCGCCTCAATCCGCGGCGCCTGCGCTACCAGGATCTGGTGCAGTTCCTCTCCGGGCGGACGGGAGCTCCACTTCCCGAAGTGGGCACCGAGGCGGCGCGCTACATGGCCAAGGCCGAGGAGCATCGCGCGCGGGGGGAGCGGGAGCGGGCGCTGTCGAGCTATCAGAAGGCCCTCGACGCCGAGCCCGAGAATCCGACCCTGCTGATGTCGTTCGCCATGCTCTGCCTGTCGCTCGATCGCTGGGAAGAGCTCGAAACCGCGGCGCGACGCGTGCTGGAGCTGAATCCCGGCGAGATGCTCCGGGCGACGGCTTCGGCGGCGCTCATCGCGGCGCTCCGCAGCGGCGGGAAGTTCCGCGAGGGCAATCGTATCGGCAAGCTCCTGCTGCAGGAGGGAGCGAGCAACTTCACCCGCACCATCGCCTACTTCGAGATGGCCTACAACCTCGCGGAGATGGAGGAGGACCTCGATCAGGCCCTGGAGTATGCGCAGCAGGCGCTCGAGCTCGCGCCCGACGAGCTCAAGCAGTTTCCCCTCGCCGCCAAGGGCTGGGTGCACTACAAGCGCAAGGAGTACGAGCAGGCCGTCGAATGCCTGGCGCGGTCGAACGATCTGGGATCTTCGCCGACCACGCTGACTCACCTCGGAATGGCGCTCCTGGCTTCCGGCAACGAGGAGAAGGCACGCGGTGCCTTCGGCCGCGCGCGGAGCCTCGAACCCCGGGTCGGAGCGCTGGAAGAGAAGATGATGGAATGCATGCGCGACTCGTCGCGCCTGCTCGAACGCGTGCAGCAGCGTCAGAAGCGATAGCGCCAGATCCGATAGATCCGCAGCAACTTCGATACGAAATCCCGGTGACCCTTTGACTCCGACGACAGAAACCGCCCGTCCGACCGGCTTTGCTGCTCCCACCCGCTGGTCGCAGACCTACCTGTTCACCACCCGTGAAGTGCCGAACGATGCGGAGGTCATCTCCCATCAGCTGATGGTGCGCGCCGGAATGATCCGCAAGCTGGCCGCCGGCATTTACACCTATCTGCCGTTCGGCTGGCGGAGCCTGCAGAAGCTTTCGGCCATCGTGCGGCGCGAGATGGGGGCCGCCGGGGCGGTGGAGCTGTCGATGCCCTCGATCCAGCCGGCCGAGCTGTGGATCGAGTCGGGCCGCTGGCAGAAGTACGGCAAGGAGCTGCTGCGGATCCGCGACCGCCACGATCGCGACTTCTGCTTCGGCCCGACCCACGAAGAGGTCATCACCGACCTGGTGCGGCGGGACGTCAAGAGTTACCGCCAACTGCCGTTCAACCTGTTCCAGATCCAGACCAAGTTCCGCGACGAGATCCGGCCGCGCTTCGGCCTGATGCGCGGGCGCGAATTCCTGATGAAGGATGCCTACTCGTTCCACACCAGCGCCGAGAGCCTCGACCAGGCCTACGAGGCCATGCGCGCCGCCTATCGCCGGATCTTCGAGGCGTGCAAGCTCGACTACACCGTCGTCGATGCCGACACCGGCACGATCGGCGGCTCGTCGTCGCACGAGTTCATGGTCACCGCGGCGACCGGCGAGAGCGCGGTGGCGCACTGCAGCTCCTGCGGCTATGGCGCCAACACCGAAAAGGCCGCTCGCGGCGCCTGGACGGCCACCGGATCCTCGGAACAGGCCCTGACGCGGCACGCGACTCCGGGTCTGCGGTCGGTCGCAGAGGTGGCGAAGCTCCTTCAGGTGCCCGAGACGCAGTTCGTCAAGACCCTGGTCTACGAGACCGACAAGGGATTCGTGGCCGTGGCCATTCGCGGCGACCGCGAGGTGAACGAGGTCAAGCTCCTGAACGCCCTGAACGTCGAGCACCTGCAGCTCGCCACCGAAGAGAAGGTGCTGGCGACGACCGGCGCGCCGGTGGGCTCGCTGGGGCCGGTGGAGATGCGGGCAGGACTACGTCTGCTCGCCGACCTCTCCGTCGCCGGGCTCGCGGGCTTCACCTGCGGGGCCAATGAAGTCGATGTTCATCTCTCGGGAGTCCAGTGGGGGCGCGATGCCGCGGTCGGCGAGCTCGTGGACCTCTCCACCGTGGTCGAGGGGGATCCCTGCCCGCACTGCGGGGCGGCTCTCGCCCTCTCGCGCGGCATCGAGGTCGGCCATATCTTCAAGCTCGGAGACAAGTACTCGGTGGCGATGAAGTGCGAGTTCACCGACGAGGCCGGCGCCCAGAAGCCGATGATCATGGGTTGCTACGGGCTCGGAATCGGTCGCACTGTCGCCGCGGCCATCGAGCAGAACCACGACGCCGACGGCATCATCTGGCCGATGCCGCTGGCGCCCTTCGAAGTTCTGGTCATCGCCCTCAACCCCAACGAGCCCGAGTCGGCCCGCGCCGCCGAGGAGCTCGCCAACGAGCTCGCCGGACGCGGGCTCGACGTGCTCTACGACGACC
>JAYTAM010000143.1:0-9155 GCA_043737505.1 Thermoanaerobaculia bacterium | reverse complement strand
ATCACGACCTCGACCAGCGCCAGGTCGTCGGTGTGGTCTCGGGAGACCCGGGGGATTCTGCCGATCGCCGAGGCACCGCTCTGCTGCCCGCGGTTCTCACCACCAACGCCGCGGCGCTGTATCGCCTCACCGAGCGGCACTCTGCGAGCGGGACGTACACCGGAGCGCCCCTCGACTCCGGTCTTCTCGCCCGCTACGGGGTCTTTCGCTGGGAAGGCGAGATGCCGGAGGGCACCAGCGTCCGCCTGAGCTTCCGCACCGGGTCGAGCTCCACTCCCGATGCCACCTGGTCGCCCTGGAGCGCCGCCGCGGGAGGCGCGGTGTCAGGCAACGGGTGGGAGGTGACCATTCCCGCGATCGGCAACGGACGCTATCTGCAGTGGAAGGCCGAGTTGACCGGCGAAGCCGGGCGATCGCCGCGCATGACACTGGCGGAGGCCTCCTACCGGCAGGTCAACCAGCGTCCGCGCATCGACCGCTTCGGCGCCCTGGATCCCGGGCAGATCCTCGTGCCGGCGAACTTCAACCCGGCCGACCAGGCCTACGAGCCGGCGAGCCCGAACAAGGACGGCATCTTCACCACTCTGCAGCCAGGCACGACGGCGGGCGACCAGCGCACGAAGCAGCTGTGGAAGTCGGGTCAGCGCACGCTGCGCTGGCGGGTGACCGATGCCAACGGCGACGAGCTGCGTTATGCCCTCGCCATTCGCCCCGAGGGTCGCGCCGACGGCTGGTTGCCGATGGCCGACGACCTGAAGGAGGAGTTCTTCGGCTTCGACGCGACGGTGCTGCCCGACGGACTCTACCGCTTCCGTCTGACCTCTACGGATGCGGAGGTGAATGCTCGCGACGAGGCGCTCACCATCGTGCAGGAGAGCGAGCCGGTGGTGATCGACCATTCTCCGCCGACCCGCGACCGGGCTGAGTATCGGCAGGCGCGGGACGGGCGGGAGGGCGGTTGGCGCCTTGCCGTCGCGGACAGGTTCAATCCGCTGCGCGAGGCGATGCTGTCGATCGACGCCGGAAAATGGCGCCCGGTGGCGACCGCCGACGGGCTCCTCGACGGCCAACACGAGACCCTGCTGCTCGGCGAGCTGCCGCCGTCCGCGCGGCTGGTGCTGCTGCGGCTCGCGGACGCGGCGCTCAACTACGAGACCTTCGACCTGTCTGCCGAGGTGAAACGATGAGCGGTCGCGTGGCGGTCTATCCCGGCTCGTTCGATCCGATCCACAACGGCCACCTCGACATCATCGAACGCTGCCGGCCGATGTTCGACGAGGTGGTCATCGCGGTGCTGCACAACGAAGACAAGAAGCCTCTGTTCTCGGTCGAGGAGCGCATGGAGATGATCCGTTCGCAGGTCGGCAGCGATGGCATCTTTCGCGTCGAGAGCTTCTCGGGCCTGCTGGTGGAGTTCATGGAACAGATCCGCGCGCAGACGATTGTGCGCGGCCTGCGCGCCGTCTCGGACTTCGAATACGAGTTCCAGATGGCGCTGATGAACCGCCACCTGAACCCGCGGATCGAGACCGTCTTCATGATGCCCAAGGAGGAGTACAGCTATGTCTCCAGCCGGCTGCTGAAAGAGGTCTCGAAGTTCGGCGCCGAAATCACCGGGCTTCTGCCCCACTCGGTCTTCGAGCGACTGCGCGAGAAGCAGGGGCGCAGACCGCCCGCCAACCCCGCCAACCCCTCCAACCATTTCCGGGGACCTGGTCCCGAGGAGGCACTCTGAGTCTCGAAGCGTTCCTGCGCGCGATGCCGAAGGTCGAGCTGCACGTCCACCTGGAAGGGGCGATGCGGCCGCGGACACTCCTCGCGCTGGCCCGCCGCAGGAGGGTGACTCTTCCGGCCGACGACGAGGCCGGGCTGAGGGAGTGGTTCCGGTTCCGCGACTTCGACCACTTCGTCGAGATCTACCTCACCTGCTCGAAGTGCGTGCGCGATCCGGAGGATTTCCAGCGTCTGCTCGCCGACTTCGCGGTCGATCAGGCGGCGGAGAACATTCGCTACTCGGAGGTCCACTTCACCATCGGGACTCACTGGCAGAACGGTGTGGCGATCGACGAAGTCCTCGACGCGATGACCGAGACGATCATCGCCGTCGAGCGCGACGAGAACATCCGCATCCGGTTGATTCCCGATATCGTGCGCGACGTCGGCAAGGACACCGCCGATCCGACCCTCGACTGGGCGCTCGCCGGCCAGAAGAAGGGAGTCGTCGTCGCCCTCGGGCTCACCGGGCGCGAGGCGCTGTTTCCCAGCGAGCCGTTCGCCGATCATTTCGCCGCCGCCGCCGCCGCCGGGCTCCATTGCGTCGCTCACGCCGGGGAGCACGCCGGACCGCAGTCCGTGTACTCGGCGCTCGACTCCTGCCTCGCGGAGCGCATCGGTCACGGCGTGCATTCGATCGAGGACTCCGGGCTGATGGACCGCTTGCGCAGCGACCGCGTGCCGCTCGAGGTCTGCCCGACGTCGAACATCTGCCTCGGACTGGCACCCGACGTCGCGCACCATCCGTTCGACCAGCTCCGCCGCGCTGGGCTCGAGGTGTCGATCAACACCGACGATCCAGCGCTCTTCGACACCACTCTGACGGAAGAGTTTCGCCGCGTCGGCGAGGCCTACTCCTACACGCCCGAGGTGCTCGCTGGTCTGGCTCTCGCCGCGGCCGAGCACTCCTTCCTCCCCGAGGCCCAGAAGCGCGCCCACCTCGCCGCCATGCGGGCGGAGATCCTCGCAGCGGCGGAGCGCCACCTCGGACGAGCGCTCGAGATCTGAGGGCGCCGCGTGAGCGCCGACGCGCGCCTGCCCGAGCTCTTCGAGGAGCTTTCGGATCTCCCGACGGAGTCGAGGAGCGCGCGCCTCGAGGCTCTCGCGAAGTCGGATCCGACCCTTGCCAGGGAGCTCGGGGAGCTCCTGGCGGTCTCCGAACGCCACCCGGGACGACTCGATCCGGTCACCTTCGGCGGTCTCGCCGGGCTCGAGGGGTTCGAGAGTCCACCGCCTGAGACGGTCGGCGCCTATCGCATTCTGCGAGAAATCGGGCGCGGTGGCATGGGGCGGGTCTACCTTGCGGAGCAGGAGACCGAGGCCTACCGGCGCCGCGTCGCCCTGAAGCTCCTCGACGCACCTGACAGCAGCGCGCAGGCGGTGCGGCGCTTCCGCGACGAGGTGCGCATCCTCGCATCCCTCGAGCACCCGGGAATCGCCCGCTTCCTCGATGGCGGGCGCACCGACGACGGCACCTGGTTTCTCGCCCTCGAGTACGTCGAGGGAGAAGACCTGGTGAGCTCGGCGCAACGCCGCGCCCTGTCGATCGAACAGCGCGTCCGCCTCTTCGTCTCCGTCCTCGATGCGGTGGCCTATGCGCACGAGCGCCGCGTCGTGCACCGCGACCTCAAGCCGAGCAATATCCTGGTGGGTACCGACGGCACACCGAAGCTGCTCGACTTCGGCATCTCGAAGTTGTTCGACCCCAGCCTGGCGGACAATCCGGCGGCCACCCGGACCGAGCTCCGCGCCTTCACGCCCGCCTACGCGAGCCCCGAGCAGTTCCGTGGCCGGCCGGCGAGCCCGGCCACCGACGTCTATTCTGCGGGCGCGCTGTTCTACGAGCTGCTCACCGGCGTGCGGCCCTTCGGCAGGCGAGCCGCGTCGCACGCCGACCTCGAGCGAGCGGTGCTCGAGGACGATCCCGAACCGCCCTCGACGGCGGCGCGCCGGGTCGCCCGCGACACGACGACCGGCAAGCGCGAGGGCGAGGCGATCGGCGCGGTGGGAGCGCTCTATCAGCTGACCGGGGATCTCGATGCGATCTGTCTCAAGGCGCTGCGCAAACAGCCCGCGGAGCGCTACGCCGACGCCGCGGAGTTCGCCGCCGATCTCCGGCGATACCTCGAGAGCCAGCCGGTTTCGGCGCGCGACGGGTTGCAGCGTTATCGCTTCGAGCGCTTCACCCGTCGCCATCGGCGGGCGCTGGTCACGAGCCTGGCTTTCGCCGTAACTCTCGCGGTCGCGCTGACCGCCACGGTCATCGCAGTCCGGAGCTCCAACCGGGCGGAGCGTTCGAGTGTCGAGCCGCCGCCGCAGCCGTTTCCCTTTTCGCCGGCGGGCGCACCGAAGCTCGAAGACGCGGAGAGAGCGTTCGCCGAGAAGCCGGGGAGTGTCGAGGCCGGCGCGACCTACGCTCTCGGGCTCCAGCGTGCGGGCCGCTTCAAGGAGGCGGCGGTCATCGTGGCGAGGCTGCGACAGATTCCAGGCAGGGAGCAGGATCCGTTGATCGACTACATCGACGCTGCGCTCTCCACCGGCGCGACCCAACCGCAGCGCGGACTGATCCTGCTCGACCGGGCTCTCGTCACGGCCATCGAACTGGGGCGCGGGGAGCTGGTGGCGCAGATCCGGGCGACGCGCGGACGCCTGCTTTCGACCATGGGCCGACGCGACGAGGCCCGCGACGAGATGGAGAAGGCGCGGGCGGCGTTCGTCACGGCCGGCGACACGCAATCGCTGGCGCGAGTGCTCAACGACCTGGCGATCGAGGCCGCCCAGGGCGGCGATCTGGCCGAAGCCGAGGAGCTCTTCGAGGCCGCGCTCGCCGCCTCGGGGACGAATCGCGGCGCGGCGCTGCTCAACAATCTGGCGAATCTGGCAGTGCAGCGCGGGCGGCCCGATCTCGCCGAAGCGCGCTTCGCCGAGTCGATCCCGATCGCCCGCGAATCCGGTCGGCCGAGCCGCCTTGGCTTCGCGCTGCGCGAGTACTCGGAAGTCCTGCGCGATCTTGGCCGGCCGGCCCAGGCCGACGAGGCCCTCGCGGCGGCATTCGCTCCCTTGGGCGAGGCGGACGACCAGGCGGCGATCGCCCGGGCGTTGGGCTACGGCGCGCTGGCCGACATCGAGCGCGGCCGCGTCGAGGGAGTGGCTGCCATCGTGCGTCAGATGGAGGAGATCGCGACCTCGATCGGCTCCGCCGAGCCCCTCGCTCTGGCCGAGCTGGTGGCCGGGGAGCTCGACTTCGCCAATGGCGAGCTGGCTTCCGCCCGCCGCCGCCTGGAAGAGGCCGCGCGGATCCTGAAGGGCACCAGCGAGGCGGACAGCGCCATCGCCATCGAGCTGCGTGCGGCCGAGGCGGCCCTCGCGGATGGCGATGTTGCTGCCGGGGCGCGCATCGCCGAGGCGGCGATCGCCCCGTTCCGCGGCCGGGGGGAGAGCGCGACGCTCTTTCTGGGGGAGACCCTGCTGGCGCGCGCCGCGGTCGCGGCTGGCCATCCGGAGGAGGGACGGCGCCGGCTCGAGGCGCTGGGCGCCGATGCCGAACGTTCGCCGAGCTTCTCCCTCCGTCTTGCCTTTCTGACAGCGCGCGCCACGCTGCTGGTCAGCGAGGGTCAACTCGACGCGGCCCGCGCGGACTTTGCGGCGGCGCTGAGCCTGGTGAAGCAGGCGCAGTGGCTTCAGTCGGAGCGCCGGCTTCGCCGTTCGTTCGCCGTCCTCGATACGAAGTCGCCCTCGCTCCAGGAGCGGTCCGGATAGGCGTGCCTCAGGTGGCGGTGTGGCGCGCCAGGCGAAAAATCAGATGCTTGCGCACGTCGGGCCACTCGGCGGCGAGCAGGCTGTAGATCACGCTGTCGCGCACCGAACCGTCGCGCCTCGTCCAGTGATGGCGGATGACGCCGTCCTTCTTCGCGCCGAGCGCTTCGATCGCCCGTTGCGAGGCGAGGTTGAAGTTGTCGGTTCGCAGGCCGACGACCTTGCAACCCAGAGTCTCGAACGCATGGGTGAAGAGGAGAAGCTTGCAGACGGTGTTGACGTGGCTGCGCTGCCAGCTCGCGGCGTACCAGGTCCAGCCGATCTCGACCCGGTCGGCGGTGGCGACGATGTCGTGAAAACGCGTTGTGCCGGCGATCTTTCCGGTGGTGAGCTCGCGCACCGCCCAGGGCAGCATGTCGCCGCGCTCGCGGCCGGCGAGCGCCTGGGAGATGTAACCCGAGGTCTCGGCGGCCGTCGGCACGGAGGTGTACCAGAGCTCCCAGAGCCGGCCATCGGCCGCCGCCTCCACGAGCCCGTCGTGATGCTCCGGGCCGAGCGGCTCGAGCCGGATGCCGTGGCCCTCGAGGGTCACCGGAGCGGGAGAGATCATCGTCGGCACCTTCCAGATGCGATCAGAGCTCGACGATCGCCTTGAAGCCGCCGTAGGCCATGCGCTTGACGTCGAACGGCAGGGTTGCAGGATCGGCCATGCCGGCGAGGCGCGGGTCGGCGAGCACCTTCTTGAGCACCTTGTCGCGCTGGGCGCGAGTCTTGTAGACGATCCAGGAGAACACCACGACTTCGCCCTTCTTGGCCTTGACCATGCCAGGAAAGTTCACCTTGGGCTTTTTGGTGATGTCGTCACCCATCGTCTCCACATAGGCGAGCGCGCCGTGCTCCATCCAGATCTTGCCCGCTTTGGTCGACATGCGCTTGTAGGCCGCCAGATTCTTCTTCGGAACTGCCAGCAGGAATCCGTCGATGTAGCTCATGAGGCCTCCCAGGTTTTTGCCCGCTGCCGGGCACTTTTCTGCAGTCTAATGCGGTCGCGGGGGCGCCGCACTGTCGTCGGCTTCGGTGTCTTCGCGCTCGTCGACCAGACGCTCGATCTTTCTCTCCGGCTCGAGCTGTTTCTGCAGCTCCAGCAGACCCGTGCGCAGGAGCCCGCGGCGCTGACTCCTGCCGTAGATCCGCTCCTGCCGCTTGCCCTCGAGCACGATGAGCACGACGGCGACGGCGATACCCGCGAGCAGCCAGCCCTGGCCGTTCACTGCGCGAGGGCGTCGAGCGCGGAGCCTCGGTAGACAAGGAGCGCCTTCCAGGGTGTCTCGAACATCCCGCGAACTCTATCGAATCGGATGGCGAGCCGACTCTCAGGTCGGCTCTTCGGCCGGGTCGCCGGCGGTCATCTGGAGCTCGACGATCATCTGGCGGGCGTCGGTGCGGAGGCCCGGGAGCTTGCGGGCGAAGACGAGGGAGCCCAGCAAGCAAACAACGCCGCCGGCGGCGACGGTCGCTGGTGCTCCGATGTGGGTGGCGAGGGTGCCGGCGAGGAGGGCGCCGATCGGCGCCATGCCCATGAACATCATGGCGTAGACGGACATGACCCGGCCGCGCATGCGGTCGGGAATGAGCGTCTGAATGAGCGTATTCGAGCTCGCCATCTCGCTCATCATGAAGAAGCCGACCGGCACCAGGAGCGCCGCCGAGAGCCAGAAGCTGCGCGAGAACGCAAAGGCCACGAGCGTGATCCCCAGCCCGCCGGCGCAGAAGGCGACGAAGGCGCCGAGCCCCTGGACGCTCTTCCGCGAGGCGAGGACGATCGCGCCGATGAGGGCCCCTGCGCCGGAGCAGCCGATCAGCAGACCCATCTCGTGCGCGCCGCCGCCGAGGATCTCCCTGGCGAAGACCGGCATCAGGACGGCGTACGGCATTCCCGTGAGACTCACCAGGCCGAGGAGCAGCAGAAGCGCCCGCACCGGCTTGGCGCGCGCGACATAGACGAAGCCTTCGCGCACGCTCGACCAGGCGGAGGTCTTCGCCTTCTCCTGGATATGCGCCGGCAGGCGCATGGCGAGCAGGCTCGCGAGCACAGCGATGTAGCTCACGCCGTTGGCCAGAAAACACCAACCCTCGCCGATACGGGCGACGACGATTCCGGCGATCGCCGGCCCCAGCACCCGCGCACCGTTGAAGATCGACGAGTTGAGGGCGATCGCGTTGAGGAGGTCTTCGCGCCCGACCATGTCCACCGCGAACGCCTGCCGGGTCGGAATGTCGAAAGCGTTCACCATCCCCGAGAGCGCCGCCAGCGCGAGGATCCAGGCGATCGTGATCTCGCCGGAGAGAGTCAGAGCGGCGAGCACGAAGGCGAGGAGCATCGACGTCGCCTGCGTCGCGACGAGCACGCGCCGCCGCGGAAAGCGGTCGGCGATGAGGCCGCCGACGGGGGAGAAGAGGAGGGCCGGGATCTGGCCGGCGAACCCGACGATGCCGAGCAGCGCCGGCGACTTCGTGAGCTGGTAGGCCAACCAGGCCTGGGCCACCGACTGCATCCAGGTGCCGGTCAGCGAGACCAGCTGGCCGGCGAAGTAGAGGCGGTAGTTGCGGTGGCGGAAGGCGCTCACGGACGGCGCCCTTGCTTCAGGGAGTGGTCGGGACGGCGGCCCGCTTCGCTCCGGCGACGGCGCGACGGATCTCGTTCTGGATCGCCCGCTCGACAGTCTCGCCCCAGCCCGAGTAGCGGAAGACGATCGTCCCCTCGTGGTCGGCCAGGATGTAGGTCGGATAGGCGTTGACGTCCATCTCGCCGATGAAGCGGCGTTTCTGGTCCCAGACCTGCGGCCAGGTCATGCCGTGCTCGTCGATGAAGCTCTTGAGTGCCTCTTCGTTGCTGTCGTTGGCGACGCTCACGACGACCAGAGGGAGACTCTTCGAGCGCTCGACGAGAGCCCTGAGACTCGGTATCGAATCGCGGCAGGGGGCACACCAGGTTCCCCAGAAGTCGAACAGCACGACCTTGCCGGCGAAATCCTCGTTGGTGATGTAGTCGCCCTGGAGCGTCACCAGTTCGAGCGACGGCAGCATGCTCTCGCGTGCGCGGCGCGGATTCTCGAGGATGTCTTCGGCGACCTTCGACTTCGGCGAATCGGGAGCTTTGTCGAGAAAGATCCGCAGCTCGGCGAGCCCTTCGGCGTCGCGGCCGAGGCGGAGAAGGGTCACGCCGAGATTGAAGTGCGTCATGGCATCCGGTACGAGAGTAAGCACCTTGCGAAACGAGCTCTCCGCCAACCGCAGCTTTTCGGGATCCTTGCCGGCGAGCGCGAAGTGGGAGATGGCCAGTTGGTTCCAAGCCACCGCCTGCAGCTCGGGCTCGTCGGAAAGCCGGAGCGCGGCTTCGGCGCTCTCTACGGAGTCGCGATGGGCGCCGAGCGCCCCATAAGCCCGGCTCAGCCCCAGCAGGCAGGGCGCGCAGCCACCCGTCGCGGCCTTGTTCGCCTTCTTGTAGAGCTTGATCGCTTCGCCGTGCTCCCGCTTTCGGACCTGCTCTTCGGCGGCGAGCCGCAGCGTCTCGACCTCAGGAGAGAGCTGTGCGGTCGGCGCGGGATCCGCGGGCGTCGCCGGCG
>JAYTAM010000142.1:0-9156 GCA_043737505.1 Thermoanaerobaculia bacterium | reverse complement strand
GAGCTGAGAAGAGTCAGAGTCGGAATGCGCATCGGGTCCTCCGGCGTCTCGAGCGATCGGCGGGTGCGGCAGATCCGGCGCTTCGCCAGGAACCGGGTCGGTCGTCGCTCGTCCGCTAACGCCCTCTAAGTTACCGCGTTTCGGCCGGGAGCGAAAGGCAAGCGGTAACCGAGCTCCAGCGTGGCGCCGCCTGCCGTTATGATCGCGCGGTCGCGATGCCGATCCTCATCCATCAGTCCGCACCCCGCACGGGTCAGCGCTTTCCGTTTTTTCGCTCCGTCGTCCTGGGCCGCGGCCTGCAATGCGACGTGGTGCTGCCCGAGTCCTCGGTGTCGAGGCGCCACGCCCAGATCTCGGTTGCCGATGGGCGCTGCTTTCTCGCCGATCTCGGCAGCGGCAACGGGACCTTCCTGAATGGAAAGGCGCTGGCGGAGCCGGCTCCGCTGGTGAGTGGTGACGAAGTCCGCGTCGGAACGGTCGCCTTCGAGTTCCGCGAGTCCGACGTGCCGAGGCTCGACGGCACGCGATCGAACGTCATCTCCATCAGCGACGCGGTACGAAAGTCCGGGCCGCTCCCGGTGGTCATTCCTCTGGCAGAGCTGCATCGGGCCGGCCCGCCGGTCGACGAGGTCGAGCGCCTGCGCCGCAAGCTCGATTTCTTTCGTCAGGCGGGAGTCGTTCTGACGCAGACGCTGAACGAGCGCGAGCTTTTCGATGCCCTGCTCGAGAAGGCGATGGCGGTGTTGCCGCAGGCGGGGCGGGCCTTCATCCTGCGGCGCAATCCCGAGAGCGGCGAGCTCACCTCCGTCGGCGCCCGAACCCGCAGCGGCGCGCTGGAGAATATTCCGGCCAGCAAGACGCTCATCGACGCGGTAGTGCGCCGCCGCGAGCCCCTGGTTTCTGTCGACGTCGGAGCCGAAGCCGAATACGGAGTGGCGAATTCGGTTCGCCATCTCAACCTTCGGGCGGTGGCCTGCCTGCCGCTCCTGGTCGAGGACCGCCTGGTCGGCGTCCTGCAGGTCGACAACACGGAAGAGCGGCGCGGCTTCAGCGCCGACGACCTCGACCTCCTGTCGGGCATCGCCGGCCCGATCGCGCTGGCGATGGAGCACTCGCGACTGCACGAGAAGCTCGTCGCACGCGACATCTTCGAGCACGATCTGGCGCTCGCGCGGCGCCTGCAACGGAGCTTCCTGCCGCAGACGCCACCCGAAGTGCCGGGCTACGGCCTGGCAGTGGAGTATTCGCCCGCGGCCGAGGTGGGCGGCGACCTCTACGACTTCTTCCCGCTGGCGAGCGGCCGGATCGGGCTGGCGATCGGCGACGTCTCGGGCAAGGGGGTCTCAGGGGCGTTGCTGATGGCGCGACTGACCAGCGTGCTGCGCGCGGCGGCGGCCCGCGACGAACATCCCTCCTCGGTGCTCGAGGAGCTCAACCAGCTGGTCTTCGCCGAGAATGACGAGGGCATGTTCGTCACCGCGAGCTTCGCGGTCCTCGATCCCGAGACCGGTTGCCTGGAAATCGCCAACGCGGGACATCTGCCGCCGATCGTCCGGCACCGCGACGGCCGGGTCGGCGAGCTCAAGCTCCAGTCCGGAAGTGCGCTGGGAGTCAGCCGGCCGCTGCTCGCTCCCGCAGTCTCCTGGACGATGTCGCCCGGAGACCTCATGCTGTTCGCCACCGATGGACTCACCGAGGCGGCCAATCACCAGCTGCAGCGGTTCGGCAACGCGCGCATCATCGAAACCATGCGCCGCCTCGCCAGCGACGATCCGGGCCAGGCGATCAACGGGCTGCTGGCGGCGGCGCGCGCCTTCGTCGCCGATCACGGCTTCGACGACGATCTGACCATTCTCTGCCTGACGCGAGCCTGAGCCGCGCTTCAGGTCGCGCCAGAGGCGCGCTAGAGGTCACTTGCGGGGAATGGCGCCGCGACTCAGGATCTCGGCGGCGAGCGCGACGCGAACCGGATCGGCGACCGATCTCGAGGCCAGCTGCGGCGGGCCTGCCGGTTCACCGCGGCGATGCAGGAGACGATCCGCCATCCGGCCGATGCCGCCGAGTCGTGAGCGTCCGGCCAGCATGGCGACCGCCCGGGCGCGATCGGGAAGTATCGGAAAGAGACCCGAAAAACCGGCGATGTCGAAAACCTCGCGCACGCTCGCGTTGAGACCGCAGAGCGCGATCGCGCCGCCGTCCGACGCCAGCCGTTTGCCGACCATGATGACCACCCGCAGGCCGGCGCTGGCGACGAAGTCGAGCGCGGTGAGGTCGAACAGCAGCGCATGGCAATCCTTGCCGAGCGCCTTTGCGGTCTCGCGTTCGAGCGCCGGCGCGGTGCGCGAGTCGAGCTGGCCCGAGAGCGCGAGCACGACGACGCCGCCGTCGTCGATCGCCTGAACGGCAAACGCCATTTCAGGCCGGTCCGCCGAGCCGGAAAACGAAATCGAGCCTGCCGAAGCGCAGCCGATCGCGGTCGGCGAGCCGGCGCTCGACGCCGGAAGCGAGCCGCTCGCCTCCCACCCAGGTTCCGTTCGAGGTTCCGATCTCCTCACGCAGGAAGTAGCTGCCGTCGCGGCCGATGAGTCGAGCGTGCCGGCGCGACAGCGTGCGTTCGGTGTCGAGTGCGCCGAGGTCGATCTCCGGCACCGCACCGGTCACCGGGTCGGGTCGGCCGATCACCAGCTCGCTTCCGGGCAGGATCGACATCGACCAGCCCGAGGCGTGCTCGAGGCGTGCGGCGGCGCCGCGCGCGGCCGCCGTGGCCGCGGCCAACTCGGGTGCGCGAATACCCGCGTAAGGTGTCTCGAAGCCGCCGCGCGGGGGTCCGGCGGCGGCGGATGCCGGTGCCTTCGGCGACGCCGGCGATCCCGGCGATCCCGGCGAAGCCGCCGATGATGGCGATGACGGCGATGCCGCCGATGCCGCCGATGACGGCTGCAGGCGCGCCATTCCCACCTTCGCCGCCCGCTCCTCCTGCTCCTCGTATCCGCGCAGCCGGGCCGAAAGCTTGCGCATCATGCGCACGGCGACCTCAGGGTGTTCGCGCAGCAGGGCATCGAGGGTCGAGGCATCGATCGGCAGCAACCGACAGGCAACCCTGGCCCGCGCCGTGGCGCTGCGCGGCCGATTCTCGAGCACCGACATCTCGCCGAAGAAGTCGCCCGGGCCGAGCGTCGTCAGGATCCGCTCGCTGTCGCCGAACAGCCGCAGGATCTCGACTTCGCCGTCGTCGATGATGAACATCTCGGAGCCGACTGTGCCCTCCTGGACGATGATCGCTCCAGCGGCGTAGTCGCTCAAGTGTGAACTGCGTCCGCCGCCGGATCCTCCGGCCTTGCTCGAAGAGTTGACCATGGCAAGTGGGGATTGTAGATTCGACGAGCGTTTGACGCCAGCCGTGCTGCGAAAACCGGGACCGACGCTCTCCGAGTCGGCCCGGATTCTTTGTGCGATCGATCGCAGGTGCCATGAGCCGTTCCCCCAAGACCGACCCGACCCGCCGTAGCGAGCGCTTCTTCTCGCCAGCGGCGCTCGAGATCCGTGAGATGTCGGCCAAACGGTCGGATCCGGAGCGCGCGATCGAGATCGTCGGCCGGTCGCCGCTGCTCGAAGCGACCCTGAAGCGAGTCGCCAAGGTAGCGCGCTACGACGATCCGGTTCTGGTCTACGGTGAGAGCGGCGTCGGCAAGGAGTCGCTGGCGCAGGCGATCCATCTGCTCGGGAATCGCTCCGCCCACCCCTTCGTCTCGGTCAACTGCCCGCAGTTCCAGGAAGGAAATCTCACCGTCTCGGAGCTCTTCGGACACCGCAAGGGGAGCTTCACCGGCGCCGTCAGCGACCATCGCGGCTGCTTCGAAACCGCCGATGGCGGGGTCGTATTTCTCGACGAGATCGGCGATCTGGCGATGAACGCGCAGGTGATGCTGCTGCGCGCCATCGGTACCGGCGAGTTCCGGCCCCTGGGATCCGAAGTCGCGCGCAAGGCGAGCGTCCGCATCGTCTCCGCCACCAACCGCTCGCTCAACGAGATGGTGATGTCGGAGCGGTTTCGCAACGACCTGCTCTTCCGCCTGCGCTACTTCATGATCGAGCCGCCCGCGCTGCGCGAGCGCGGCGACGACTGGCTGTTGCTGCTCGAGTGGGCGCTCGACCGGCTGGCCTGCCGCTACGGCACCGCCCGTCAGTTCTCCGACGCCTCGCTGCGCCTGATGGAGGGCTACGCTTGGCCGGGAAACGTCCGCGAGCTGATCAGCGTCGTCGCCACCGGCTACGCGCTCGCGGAATCGAGCTCGATCGAGCCGCTCGACTTCGTCGATCGCCTCGAGCGCCGGGTCGGTCCGCGAGCGGATGAGGTGACGGCGATTCACCATCGTCTGTCGCGTGGCAACGCCGACTTCTGGGCCCTGGTCCACACGCCGTTTCTCGATCGCGACCTGTCGCGGCGGGACGTCCGCCAGCTGCTGACGATCGGCCTCGGCGATTCCGGCGGCAGCTACCGCCGGCTGCTCGAGCTCTGGGCCATCCCCGCCAGCGACTACAAGCGCTTCATGGGATTCCTGCACCACCATCGTCTGCAACCGCGCCCAGCCGGAGAGGCGAGGCCTTGAGTGCCTCCTCGAGTGCCGTCAGAGCGCTTGTCTTCGATCTCTACGGCACGCTCATCCATCTCGACGAACAGCCGTTCCAGCGCGGAATCTCGCGCCTGCTCACCGCCGGCCGCAGGGAGTGGATCGAATTTCTGCGCGACGTGCTGGTGGTTCGCCCCTACGCCTCGGCCGAGGAGTTCGTCGACGCGATCTTCGAGCGCTTTCGGCCACGGCCGGACCTCGACCGGGCCGAGGCGCGCGAGCGCGCCCTCGCCCTGCTCGCCCGCGAGATCGCCGCCGCGCGGGTCGAGCCGTCGGCGAAGGCGATCCTGGGCTTCCTGCGCCGGCGCGGACTCGGGCTCGGGCTGCTCACCAACTCGGCGAGCCCGTTCCGCGAACCGTTCGCTCGCTTCACCCTCGCGGAGTCGTTCGACCAGGCGCTCTTCTCCTGCGATCTCGGGGTGAAGAAGCCGGTGGCGGCGAGCTATCGCGCGGCGCTCGACGCCCTCGGCGTGCGGGCGGCAGAGGCGATGATGATCGGCGACTCGCTCGCCAACGACGTTCTCGCCCCCCGCGCCCAGGGAATGCTCGCCCTGCGGATCGGTGGGAGCGGTCCCGGAGCTGTCGCACGGTTCGAAGATCTGGCCTTCGCCTTCGGCCTGGAGCGCGGCGAAGCGCGCGCGCTCGCGGCACCGGGCCGGCGTCTGGGGATGGGCGGCCTCACCGGTAGCCTGACCGCCGTCCGCCTGCTTCCCGACTCGCTCCAGGGCCGCTACAACCTCGTCGCGAGAGTGGATGTGCAGTGGGACGAAGGTTGGAGCGAGGAGCTCTATCTCAAGCGCTTTCGCCACCCCGAGGCGGCCTGGATCGAAGAGATCGCTCGTCCGCTGCACGCCGAGCTCGGGATCGAGACCAACCGCGTCGAGGTTCAACCGGGCGCCGAAACCCTGCTCCTTTCGCGCGCCGTCACCGGCGAGAAGCTGACGGCGGAGGTGCCCGGGCCCGAGCTCGCCTACGAGATCGGACGTCACGGCGCTTCGGCGCTCCTGCTCGCCAATGCCGACCTGCGGCCGCGGAACGCCTTTCTGACCCGCCAGGGCGGAGGCGAGCGCCTGACCATGGTGGACTACGAGTACACCCTGTTCGATCGCGCCCTCGACCTCTCCGGTCTCGAGGGTCGCTTCGACCCCAGGTGGCTGGCTCGCTTCTCCGACGCTGAGCTCGCTCTGCGGGGCGAACGGCGTGTCGTCTCGCGCGGCGCGATTCAGCGCACCCGCCGCGCCTTCATCGACCCGCGCACCGCCTCGCCGGACGCCATCGTCGCCTTCCGGGAAGGCTGGCGTGAAGTTCACCAGCGGGCGCGCGCCGGAGTCGCGCGACTCGAAGAGCTGTTGCGGGCGCGACTCGCCGTGGATCCGCCGCTCGTCGTCGGTACGGAGTCCTACCGCCGGGCGTTCGTACCGCTCGACATTGCCGATCTCAAGGAACGGATCGCGCTGGAACCCGACGCTGCCTGCGACCTCTGCTTCTGACACCGAGTCGCGCCCGGGCGAGACTCGGTCGCGCTCCAGCAAGACTCGACGCCCGGCAGGCCCTCCAGGGGTCAGCGGCTATCTGTCTTTCGTTTCATAAACTTGACGCGCGCGTCACCCGATGGCATGGGCCCTGCTATGTAAGCTTTACAAGACCGAGGGAAAGCAAGCTGGGCCGATCGTCGGTGCAGCGGCCATCCGGGAACGGAGCCCGGTCGGGACAGCAATGCACGCAACACAGGGGAGAAGCAAATGAAAATGACTCGTGGTGAGATGCAGGATCTGCTCGAGAAGTTCGCCGCCACCAACCAGGACTACCGTGCGGCGCTGCTCAAGAGCCCGAAGTCAGTGATCGAGAAGCAGTTCAACATGACGGTGCCGGACAACGTCACGATCAAGGCCGTGGAAGAGAACGCCAACACGATCTACGTCATCGTTCCGCACTCCGTCGCGGCCGGTGCCGAGCTCGCCGACGAGGATCTCGAGAAGGTCGCCGGCGGTTCGACCGTCAAGGGCGACGCCAACTGCGGCGACAGCGACGGCGCCATGAACACCGTCGTCGAGATCAACGCCAGCCTGTTCTAGTCGTTCCGGCGACCCGGCACCCCGTTCGAATCGGACGGGGTGCCCGGCGCCTCTTTCCGACTTTCCGCACCACCTTCCAACTACTTTGCAAATGCCGGCCTCGACCTCTCCTCCGCCGGCCCGTTCCAACTCCATCGCCGCCCGCCTGGTGCAGATCGCCGAGCGCGCCGAGACGCTTTCGGAACGTCTCGAGCTTGCGCTCGCGGAGCCGGCTCCCCCACTTGAATTCACAGCAGATCGCCTCGCGGGTTGGGCGCGTGCCTTTTCAGGCGGCGATCTCGCAGCGCTCGAACGCCGGCTCTCGTGGGACGGGCTCGATCTCGCTCGGGCGGCGCAGGCGGTGGGCCCTGGCAGTCGCCTCGCCCCGATCACCGTGGAAACCCTTCCTGCATGGCTCGAGCTCGCTGCGCGACGTTTCTCGCTCGGCGAGGATGGGAGCTCGGGAACACGCAAGAACCTCACCGGGCTCGATCTCTCCTCGCTTGCCTTCGGCGAGCTCTGGGTGCGGATCGTCGAAGCGGCGCTCGCCGAAGCGGCCGACGAGATCGACAAGCTCGGCGCTGCCACTCTTCCGCGGCGCGATCTCACGACGCTCGCCTTGGCGCTCGCTGCGGACATCGGCGCAACCGGGTCGCGCGCCGCACACGAGCGCTACCTGCGCTTTCGAGCCGGTGACGAGGCCTCTGGAGCGTACCGCCGCTATGTCGACTCGGAGCTCGCTTCGGGCCTCCTCGACTTCGCGCTCGAGTTTCCGGTCGCCCTGCGCCAGATCGCCCGTCTGGTCGACACCTGGATCGCCGCGGTGGTCGAGCTCGACCGGCGGATCGAGCTCGACCGGGCGGCGCTCGCGGACCATTTTGCCGCCGGACGCGATCCGGGCGCAGTCGTTTCGGTACTGCAACCGCCGTCGGATCGCCACAACGGCGGGCGCGGGATCTTCCGCGTCCGCTTCGCCGACGGTACCGACCTGGTCGTCAAACCGCGCTCCCTTTCGATGGAGGTCGCCTGGGAGCGGCTCCTCCGGCGGCTCGCGGCACTCGGCTTCGAGGAGCTTCCGCCGGCAGCATCCGCTCTCGACCTTGGATCCCACGGCTGGATGGAGTGGATCGCCGCCGAAGAGCTTGCGGACGAAGCGTCGGCCGATGACTGGTTTCGCCGCGCCGGCGCGCTCGTCGCCCTGGCCGAGCTGCTCGGCGCCGAGGACCTGCACGCCGAGAACCTGGTGGCTCGTCGCGACGGACCGGCGGTCGTCGATGCGGAGATGATGGCGCAGCCCGATCGCCCCGGGGTCGACGCCCGGCAGCGCTTCGCCGGCGGCCTGCTGCGCCGCGGCGCAGGAGCCACCGGCCGGATCGGAAACTGGGCCGGCCTGCACCCGGTCGAGGAGCGTGCGGTGACCACGCAGGCGCTCAGCTGGCGGGACCTCGGTGGCGACGGCATCGAGCCGGTCGCCGGGGCGGTCTTCGCTTCGCCACTGCCGAATGCAGCGAGAATCGCTGGCAGCCAGGCGGGCCGCCAGCTCGAGCCGATGGATCACGCGGCGGCGCTCTCCGCCGGACACCGGCGAAGCTGGGAGCGCCTGCTGGCTCTGCGTTCTGAGCTCCTTGCCGTGGACGGGCCTCTGGCGGAGCTGGCTGGCGTGTCGACCCGTCTCCTCTTTCGGCCGAGCCAGGAGTACGCCACGGTTCTCGACCTTCTGCGGACCCCTCGATGGCAGCGCGAAGGGACCTCTCCCGGGATCCTGCTCGAGGCGCTGGCGCGCCCGTTCGCGACCGCTCTACGCGCACCCCTTGCCTGGCCGCTCGTCATCGCCGAACGGGCGATGCTGGAGGCGCTCGACGTGCCGCGCTTCGAGGTCGATGCGGATCGCCTCGTGGTCGAACAGTCGGGCCAGCGGGCCGAGGGGCTGATCCTTCGGTCGACCCGCGCCGCGGTCGCCAGCCGCCTGGCCGCCCTTTCCCCCGAGGAGATCGATCGCCGGGCCGAAGAGCTGGCGGCGGCGCTGGCGAGCCCGGCCGGTCCGCGGATTTCGCTCGCACCGGCGGAGGGGGACGACTCGCTGACCCGAGCGCTGGCGATCGCCGACCGCCTGACGGTGTTCGAACGCGATCGCGCGCCGTTCGCGTCCGAATCGCGCTCGCTCGAGCGCCGGCTCCGCGAGCTGGCGCTCTACGACGGCAAGGTCGGCCGGGCGCTCGTCCTGGCGATGGCCGATCGAATCGACGGCGGCAGCCGCTTCGAAGCGCTCGGCTCGCAACTCTCTGCGGCGCTGGACGACCTGGCGGAGGACTCCGCGGCTGCCGCCCTCCCGATCGGCGGACTCGAGGGTACCGGAGCCGTCGTCTGGGGCCTCGTGGCCCTGACCTCGTTGCAAAGCGAGTCCAGCAGCTCAGAGTCGGCGGGCTGGCTCGAGCGCGCACGGCGGCTCGCCGAAGGTATTGGATGCCCGG
>JAYTAM010000141.1:0-9157 GCA_043737505.1 Thermoanaerobaculia bacterium | reverse complement strand
GAGACGTCTCGTCGAGACCGCGAGACAGGAAGAGTGTCGCGTAGGACTCGCTCACTCTAGATACCGCAAAGGCCGCCAACCACCGGACAAGCTCTCTTTCTCCACCTCCTGGAACCCGACCGTGGAAGGACCGCCTCGACGCCCCAGGCAGCTTGCAAGGGCCTCGCTTAACGCTTGCCGTTAAACGTCTAGCGATATAGAATGAGTGCGTGATCAAGGCGTTCGCCGACAAGGAGACTGCGAGCCTTTTCGCCGGCCGGTGCCCGCGTCGGTGGCTTTCGATCCGGTCGCAGGCCGAACGGAAGCTCGCGTTGCTTCACGCTGCACGAACGCTCGATTTCCTGCGCTCTCCCCCCGGAAACCGGCTCGAGGCTTTGCACGGTGACCGCCTGGGGCAGCACAGCATTCGAATCAACGACCGCTGGCGTATCTGCTTTCGCTGGTTGGGCGGGGATGCCCTCGCGGTCGAGATCGTGGACTACCACTGAAGGGAGACGGCATGGCGAAGTACACAGTGAAGAACGGAATGCGGCCGGTGCATCCCGGAGAGATCCTGCGGGAGGAGTACCTGGTGCCTCTCGGACTGAGCGCGCATGCACTGGCCGTGGCGTTGCGGGTTCCGGCGCCGAGAATCAACGACATTGTGCGCGGGCGCCGGGCCGTGACGCCGGATACCGCGATGCGGCTGGCACGTTACTTCGGTGGCGACGCCGAGAGCTGGCTGAACCTTCAAGTAGCCCACGACCTGCGCCTCGCCGAGATCTCGACGGCCGAAAAGATCCGCCGCGAGATCGATCCCCGCGCCGCATGATGCAACCGCCGGGAGAGAAGGCGAATCCAGGCAAGACCTGGCTCCACTGCGGACAAGCGCCTGGCACCTCTCCGGCGCCTCTCCGGCCAAGGGCCGCGCCCAAGTTCTGAGCCGGCCGGGATAGCTCAGGGCACGATGCCGGACCAGAACTCCGAGTTCGCGGTCTCGAAGCCGTCGGAGAAAAGCGAGCCGTAGAGGATCGTCTGGGCGCCGGCGTCGCCCAGGCCGCCGGGGTTCTCGAACGGCGCGCCGATCGCGAGGTCCTCGTGGCCGTCGCCGTCGAAGTCGCCGGCGGCGAGCGACCAGCCGAAGTTCTTGTTGTGCTCGGTCTTGCTGCCGGGAACGCCGTCCCATCCGGCGGCGATGCCGCGCGCCAGGAAAACGTGCAGGCCGGTCGAGGTCCCCTCGACCACCGTCACATGGCCGTCCTGGTCCGCAGCAGCCGAGATCCCTTCGAACGGCGCGCTCATCGCGAGGTCATCGATGCCGTCGCCATTGAAATCTCCGGCCGCGAGCGCCTCTCCGAAACGATCGCCCGGCTGAGCGGTCTCGTGGGCCGAGGCGAAGAAATCCTGCGTGAATCTCTGGGTGCGGACCGGGAAACTGCCGAAACCGCCGGCGGCGCCGTAGGCGATCTTCACCTCGCCGGAGTTGACGGTGCCACCGCTCGTGCCCGCCTCTTCGAACGGAACGCCGATCGCGAGGTCGTCGAAGCCGTCGCCGTCGAAGTCGCCGGCGCTAAGCACCTTGCCGAAGCTATCGTCGAGCTCACGCGTCCCGCCCAGGTTCTCGTCGTACCAGAACAGGTCGCGCGCACCGTTCACTCCGGAGGCGCCGCCGAAGAGGATCTGCACCACGCCCACGTCGTCCTCGCCGACCACGCCGATCGCGATGTCGGCGAAGCCGTCGCCGTCGAAGTCTCCCGCCGCGAGGCTTCTACCGAACTGGTCGGATTCTTCGATCGACCCCTCGACTCCGCTCGTGCCCTGGTCGATCGAATAGGCGAAATCCGAAGCGAGCCCGCCCGACCAGCCGGGCAGGATCACGATCATGCCGGCGGAGATGGAGCCGCCGAGGTTTTCGAACGGAACGCCCACGGCGAGGTCGTCGAAGCTGTCGTCGTTGAAGTCGCCGCAAGCGAGCGAGTACCCGAAATTGTCGAGTTCTTCGGCATCTCCCGGAATGCCGGCGGTATTCTGGGTGAAGAACTCGGAGCCGAATCCCGGAAAGCTGGCGCTGCGGCCGTAATGGACTTGCACCGCCCCGGCGTTGAACAGCGCACCGACGTCTTCGAAGGAGATCCCCACGGCGAGATCGTCGAAGCCGTCGCGATTGAAATCGCACGACGCGAGCACGCGGCCGAAAGCGTCGGTCGCCTCCGGCGCGTCGAGCCCGGCCGACTGGCGCACGAATTTCACCGGGTCGAGACCGGTGGATGGAAAGTACTGGCTCACGATCAGGGCGCCGCCGTCGGTCACCAGGGCCGTGTTCGGGCCGTCGTCGTCCGGGATTCCGGTCGCGAGCTCGTCGCGGCCGTCGCCGTTCCAGTCGCCGGTCGCGAGGGACCAGGCGAAATGATCGTTCATCTGCGGGGGGAAACTGGCGACCGACTGATTGGCGATCGCCTGCGAGCGAATCGTCGAGAGTCCACCCGCGGTCTGCGCCTCGGCTACGGCCACGGACAAGGCGAGCCAGGCCATCGCCATCGTCAGCGCGAACACGCCACCCGCGCTTCCTGCGCTTCCTGCGCTTCCTGAACTCCCTAATCCGATTCTGCCGCGGGTTGTCCGCATCGCTTCCCCCTTTAACCGTCTACCCACTTCGCCGATCCCCCCCGGCTGCGAAGGAAGCCGAAAGCGGCGGCAAGAGGCGGCTACTCGATGAATCGAGATCGCGAGGGAGAAGACGACAGCGGGCGATGCGTGCTTACGGCAAAACCACCGACCACTTCCACTCCCACCTCTCGAAGTCGTCGGCGAACAGGAGGGCCGTGATCTCGAAGGCGCCCAGGTCGCACAACCCGCTTCCCGGAGCGGGGCGGGGCTCGCCGCGCTGGTCGCGGAGCAGGAAGTCGGGGCCGTCCTGGCAGCCGGCCGGGTTGCCGGCGTCGATCGCGGCACTGCCGGGCGCGAGCGCGCGCGTAATGGTGGAGCCGCCGTTGTAGGCCGGCGGCAGGAGGAGCGGGTCCGCGGTCGAGTGGCCGCCGCTGACGGTGCAGAACCCGGCCGTAACGGTACGCACGATGTTGAAGCCGTTCGAGAGGAGGTTGCCTTCGCAATCGTCGGCGACATAAGAGAAGCAGTTGGAGCCGACGAAGGCGGCACAATGAGAGTTGCCGGACAGAATCGAATTCGAGATGGCGACCGAAGCCCCACTCGCCCGCACGCCGCCCCCGCGGAACGAGCTATCGTTTACGAAGGAGGCGACGTTTCCGTCGATGGTCGAAGACTGGATGCGCAGTCGACTTCCGCTCGTCAGGATGCCGCCGCCGCTCCTCTGGGCTGTGTTGGCGTAGATCGTCGTGTTGAGGATCAGGAGCGAGCTCTCGCTGCGCAGATTCGTGATCGAAATCGCTCCGCCCCCGGTGGTCGAGTGGTTTTGGGCGAAATACGATCTCTCGATCCGCACGTCGAGGGCTCCGAGGTTGTCGTTGAGGGAGACTGCGCCGCCGCTTCCGCTGCTCGCTCCCTCGAAGACGCAGACATCGCAGTGGAAGAAGCCGCCATGAACCCGGATCTCGCCGCCGAGGATGCCGCGGCCGTTCGCGAACCTCGTGTTCCGCACTGTGAGCGCCGAGCTGAAGACCGTGATCGAGCCGCCGTCCTGGTCACTCTCGTTGCCTTCGAAGAGCGCCTCATCGATCGTCGCCGAAGCGCCCTCTTCGAGCTTCAGCGCGCTCGAGCTCTCAGAAAAAAAGGCGGCGATCCGCAGGCGCTCGAGCGCCAGGACTCCGGTCGAGTGGATCAGGGGCGCATCCGCGGGCGCGTTGCCGAGGATCGAGGAGAGCAGCGGCCCGTTGCCGATCAGACTGAGCGCACCTTGCGCAGGCAGGTGGTCCGGCAGCGGGCCCAGGGTCAGGGAGGTGGTGCCGTTGCCGAGGAAGACGCGATCGTTCGCCGGCGACGCCGCCGCCTCCTCCACCGCCGCTCGCAGCGTACAGGCGCCGCCGCCGTTGGTGGCGTCACAGATCCCGTTGATGGCGAAGTCGTGGGCGTCTTCGAAGTACCGGTTGACGAAGAAGTCCGTCGCCGCCGCGGGCGCTCCGAAGATCGTCGCGAACACGAGAGCGGTCGCTGCCGCGAGGATCCAACCCACCGAACATTCAGACCGCCAGCGCGGCGTCTCCATTTCTCCCCTTTCGCGCGACGCTCGGCCGCTCGCCGCGGCGAGGCCGAGAGACGTCGCCTGTCCTGGGGAATCGAGATCCGAGAGGCAAACCCGACAAAGCGAAACAGGAGAAGGCTCGAAAACCAGGGCGCCCTCACATTCTTTGAGCCCCATCGGCTCCGGGCCGCGGGGTTCCGCACCAGGAGCCTTCCCCGCGCCGGTAGTTCCGAGCCGATTGCACATTCGCCTGACTCGGTCCAGCTAAAAGCCCGATTCCTCTGCACCAGGCGCTGGCAAGGGTGCTGCAAAGAGGGAACGGGTCCGCGAAGAAGCGGGCTGATACCGGAGAATCACCATGTCCGATCAGAACGCGAACCCGAGCCGCACTCAGCACGGCAGGTGGTGTTCAAGGCATCGAATTCCGCGGGCTGGTGGCGAGGGCGTAGTGGCCAACGTCAGCCTCGCCCTCGCGGTGGGTTTTCCCAGAGTCGAGTGCCACGGCCGGTTCAGTCGAGCCTAGGCGAGCCGGCGAGAATCCATGGGTTTCGAACGAACCGGAGGCAGGCCAGAGGAAGCGGTCATGGACCCATCGCTCCGAACGGTTCTGACGCTCAACGCCGACTCGCCCAGCCTCCCAATGCTTCGATGGGCAGCGCGCACGGGCGTGTATCTCTGCCACCTGAACTTCTCCGACAGTGCCGGGGTGGAATACCGGATCCTCGACGCGAGCCCCGTGATGCTCGCATCCCGGGATGGCGAGGTTGGGGCGCTGCAGGAGGTCGCGTTTTACGGATGGCTGGAGCGACTCTGACGCCGCGCGCCCTTCTCTCCATCATCTCGACAGGGCGAGTCTCGCTCTGATTCGAATCAGCCGTTGGCTGGGTTGCGAGCGGGCACCACGAGTGCACTGGTGACCTCCGCCCGGCGAACGTGCGGGCCCAACATGGAGGTCACATGACCGATCGCAATGCTCAGAAGGACCATTCGCAGGACCAGGCGAACGCCGGTCAGCCCGGCGGCCAGTCCGGTCAGCCGGGCGGAACGTCCGGACAGAATCGTCAGGGGGAAGGACGGTCGGGCGGTGCGCGTTCCGACAACCGTGGCAGCAATCAGGATCAGCACTCCGACAACGTGGGCGGCCCGGACGGCTCGAATCGCAGCGGCGAAGAAGCTGACCCGATCGGTCGCGAAACCGCAGGCAGCCGGCAAGAGTACGAAGCGGCGGACCAGGATGGCGCCGCCGGAAACGACGCCGGAACCGTCTGACAGGGTGGCCGTGCGGATCGCCGGGGTGCCCGGCGCGAGCAGGGCGGCGACTCGAATCAGAACTCGTAGATCACTGTCCCTGCCGTCTTCCGCAGGCCGCCCCAAGGAAATTGGCGTGATCTGAATGGCGCACCGATCGCAAGGTCGTTCTTCCCGACTGCTCCGGCAGGTTGGGAGGGGCCGATGCCGGTCTCCTGGCTGTCCCCGAATCCGCGGAATCGACGGTATTCAGGTTGGAGGCACCGATCATGAGGCGAGGCGCCCTGGTTTCACTGTTCCTGGCAGCGGTCCTGCTCACTCACGTCGGGCGGCTGGCCGGCGCATCGACGCACTTTTATCGCGGGACCGCCACTGTCGACGGTGTCAGCGGCCCGCTGGAGTGGCTCGGCGCGGAGTACGGCGAGGTCACGCTGACCCTGCCCCCGTCGATGGGAGGAGGTTCGTCGCAGGTCACCTTCCTGGTCATGAACGACGACGTCTCGCTCTACGCCGCGATCCGGTTTCCGTACGCGAGCTCCCCACCGGCGCCGGCCTTTCTCGACTTCGCCGCCCAGTTCTGGGCAGACGGCGAGGCCCAGTGCGACCCGGCCACGCCGGTCGATGTCGTCCAGCTCGTTTCGCAGAGCAACACCGCCGACTTTCGGGACGAGCACTGGCCGCTCTGCACGAGCGTGTTGTCGGACGTCGGCGCGGGCGGCTCGAGCGACGGCGCCGGTATCTGGAGCGACGAGGGCCCGACGCTTTTCTTCGAGGTCGCGCACCCGTTCGATTCGAGCGACAACCTCCACGACGTGAGCGCCCTTCTGGGCGGCTTCGTCCAGCTCAATCTGTTCACCTACGCCTGCGACGCGGCGGCCGTCTGCGGGTCGATCCCCTCTTTGGCGAAGCGCGTCTTCCTCGTGCCGGAGAACCTCCTCTTCTTCAGCGACTTCGAGGGCGGCGACCTCCTGGAGTGGAGCCTGTCCGTTCCGTAAGAAGCATCCCCTGCGAGCCGGTTTGCCGATCGCGCGCGGAGACTCACGGCTCGACCCCCGACCAGTCGAACGTCGAGTTACCCTCGAAGCCGTCGGCGAAGAGGGCGCCGTAGAGGACGGTGACGCGGCCGTCGTCGACGAAGGCGTCGTCGCGATAGGGAACGCCGATCGCGAGGTCCGCGTGGCCGTCGCCGTCGAAGTCGCCGGCGGCGAGGGAGTGGCCCATGTCGGATCCGTTCTGCGCGTCGGGCGGAATGCCGGCGATGCCGGCGCTCAGGAAGCGGAAGCGCTCGTAGAGGCCGCCGGCCGGGCTGCCCATGAGGATCGTCACGCCGCCGCGATCGATGTTTCCGAGGTCGTCGCCGGGCTGACCGACGGCGAGGTCGAAGGCGCCGTCGCGGTCGAAGTCGCCGGCGGCGAGGGCGCGGCCGAAGCGATCGTTGACGCCGTCGGCCGCCGGGGCGCCGAAGATCGTGCCCTGCGTGAACGACTCCGAGACCAGGGGATTGGTCAGGATCGCCAGGTCGCCGTACATCACCGAGACGCGGCCGGCGTCGACCTTCGGGCCGGGAAGATCCGCCAGCGGCGTGCCGATCGCCAGATCGTCGATCGAGTCGGCATTGAAGTCGCCGAAGGCGAGCGCGCTGCCGAACTGGTCGTTGACGGCGGAGCTTCCGACGATCTCGAACTCGCTCCAGATGGCGTTGTCGGGAAGGGAGATTCCAGTCGGGCTTCCCATGAAGAGCTGCACAGCTCCGGTGCCGCCCTCGCCCGGCACGCCGACCGCCAGATCGTCGCGGAAGTCGTCGTTGATGTCGCCGACTGCGAGCGCGAAGCCGAAGTGGTCGAAGGCGTGGGGCGTGTTGTGGACGTCGGTGGAAAATTGCGAGAATTGGACGTCGTCCCAGGGGACCAGGCCGCCGAAGTGGCCGTAGAGCACCACGACGGATCCCGCCTGGGAAAGGATGTCCGTGCCGTCGTAGCCGAACCGGTTCGGAATCCCGACCGCCAGGTCGCCCCAGCCGTCGCCGTTGAAGTCTCCTGCAGCGAGCGCCGCGCCCAGGCGATAGCCAGGCTCACCCGGACAGCCGAAGATCGTTCCAAAGCTCCCCCAGTGTTCGCCCGCGGTCTGAATGCCGTTCGGCAGGCCGTAGTGGATGATGACGCTGCCCGAGCGCGCGGACAGGTCCGTGCAACCTTCGCTCGTCCCGCTGACATTGTCTCCCGGCACGCCGACGGCGAGGTCGTCGTGGCCGTCGCCGTTGAAGTCACCGACCGCGAGCGCGTGGCCGAACTCGTCGTTCGACTCCGGTGCGCTCAGACTGCCGGCGGCGTACTGGGAGAGGACGGTATCGGCCAGGCCCATCGCGAGGCCGGTGCCGGGGATCCCCCACCGCACGACGACGATCCCGACGTCGATGAGCCCCCCGCCGGCGAGACCGTCGTCCGACGGCATGCCGGTCGCGAGATCCATGGCACCGTCGTTGTTGAAGTCCCCGGCGGCGACCGCCCAGCCGAAGCGATCGGCCGTCCACGGCTGGAAGAAGAACAGGTCCTCGTTGCCGAACGTCTGGGAGCGTACGGACGAAAGCCCGACCGACGCTGCGGCTCCGAGAGGGGGCGCGGTGACGGGCGCGAGGAGAGCGACGAAGGCTACGAGAGCGGCGAGGAGCGCGAGCCGCGAGGCGGCTCGCTGCGAAGACTGGGCGGCACGATCCCTTCGAGTCTGGGTTCTCATGACCTACTTCGCGCAGCCGGAGGAGAATCGGGATCATCCGGCTCGCCCCCCCCCTGCGGATCGGCCCTGCGCGCCCGTCACTCGTCGTAGAAGATCAGCGTCTGGTAGAAGGAGAGCTCGACGTCGGGATCGAGGCAGGTGTCCGAGGTCAGGAAGTAGCTGTAGGAGTCGTTGTCGATCACGCCGTCGTCGATCGTGCCGTCCGAGAACAGGCGCACGTTGTTGCCGCTGCCGCTGGAGGTCGTGGTGGCAAGAGGCGTGGTGACGACCTGGTTTGCGAGACTCTTGCGGCGGAGGGAGAGCGTGAGGTCCGCGGTGCCCGAGTCGACGAGGTAGCTGACGATCGCGGTCACCTCGACGCCGTGCGGCAGGTGGACCGGAGCGATGAAGCAGCACTCCGCAAAGTCGATGAAGCCCCCCGTGATGTACCCCTCGATGGTGCTCCCGGTATCGCCTCCGGAAAAGCAGCCGTCAACGCCTGTGGTCGTACTCGCGGCATCGGCGAAGGTCACCGCGAGCGGCGAGACGAACCCCGGCTCGACGCCGTCGGGCAGCCAGGCGGAAGTGTCTGCCGATTCGAACCCGTCGACGAGAAGAGGCACGAGAAATTCGACCTGGACTCCAAACAGCTCGGTCTGCTCGGGAAGGCGCGCCGCCACCCAGTAGATGTAGAGGCCGTTGTCGATCGTGGGGGTCTCCACACTTCCGTCGCGCAGGTCCTGCATCGCCGCCGAGCTCCCAGCCGACAGAACGACAGCCATCTCGCTGCCGTCGAGGGTGGCGGTCGAGATCCGGCGCCGGAACAGCCGGGCCTGGAAGTTCAGGGTGCCGTTGCCGTCGATCGCGAACGCCGCCAGGGCCGTCACCTGCGCGCCGTCCGGCAGGTGAACGCCGGCGATCCCCACCGCGTAGTCGTCGACGGGGGTCGCACTTCCCCGCGTGATCGAGAACAGCAGCGAGCGCTCGTACGGATAGACGTCCAGGAGCGCGACCGCCGGAACGGTGAGCGGGCTGCTCACTACCGCTGCGCCGGCCGCGCCG
>JAYTAM010000140.1:0-4013 GCA_043737505.1 Thermoanaerobaculia bacterium | reverse complement strand
AAAAAAGGGCCCCGCCACGCGCGGGGCCTGAAGGAGGGTTGGAGAGTGGAGGCCGACTGCTCGGCGCCCATCTTCACCTGTTCTTACGCGCCCGGGCGCGGCGGCGTCCAAGGAGGAAGCGGCTCCCAGAGCGGGCGCCGAGCTCCCGCGCCGCGGCCTACTCGTGAGCCAGGGCGCCTCGGATCGTGATGCGGATCGCCGCCGCCGCCGGGAGGCGGCTGGCCAAGTAGCCGAACAGGAGCGAAACCACCACCGTCGTCACGAAGCCGGTGGTGCTGTAGGCGCTACGCAGGACGGCCCCCTCTCCCAGCATCAGACTGCCGAAGAACGACGCGGCAAGGACGGTCAGCGGCCAGGACAGGATCAGCCCGAGGACCAGGCCGGCTGTGCTCGTTGCCAGGCCCTCTGACACGAGCATTCCGAGAATCCGTTCGGGAGTCGCGCCGATAGCCCGCAGAACGCCCAGCTCGCGGGTCCGCTCGAGGACGGTGATCGAAGTGGTGGAGGCCATTCCGAGGGCGCTCACCCAGAGCACGAGAAACGACAGCGTGAGGAGCACCATCAGGATGATGTCGAGATGATCGGCGATGATCTTCGTCCGCTCGGCGTGGGACATGACGTACGAGATCTTCAGGCTGGAGCTCGCGATGGTCCTCTCGACCGTCTGCTTCAGTCTGACTACACCCTGGAAGCTCCGGTCCTTCGCCGTGAGGAGGAGCGTGTTGACCTCGCCCGACGGATTCGCCCACCGCGCGTAGAGCGTGTCGGCGAGGTAGACCTTCGGGAGATCCAGCTCCTCGACGATCCCGACCAAGGTCGCTCGCCGTTCCTCGCCAGCCATGCGCAGGGCGATCAGCTGACCGACCTTGGGCTGGAGAAAGAGCTTCAGCGCCGCCTGGTTGAGGACGATCTCTGGCGCGTCGGACGGTTCCAACCAGCGCCCGGAGCTCATTCTGAGAGCGACCATTGCCGAGTCCACAGGCAGAGCGACGATCCCGACGCCATCGTCGGTCCCGGCGACCCGGGTCTGGAGCGCACCTCTCCCGCCGCTCCACATCTCGACGCGGTCCACGCCATCCACGGCGGCGAAGACCTTCGAGAAGAGGTGGGCCGCCATCGGCTCGGCGAGGACGACCTGAACGTCGTAGCGCATGGAGTCCCGGGTGGTGGCCAAAAAGTCGAACAGACTCTGTCGGATGTTGAACCCGGTGCTGAAGATCGCGACGCCCATGGCCGTCGCCGCGACGGTCATGACGGTTCGTCCGGTTACCCGGGCCCGGCGCCGGATTCGCGTCCCACTCAGGGCCGCGCGGACGCTGATACGGCTAGCGTTGGCGAGCGTCGGCCCGGCGAAGAGAAAGGGCAGGACAAGACTGGCGAGGAGCAGGAGCGCGAGCGTCTCTGCAGGCAGGCGCGTCGTGAGGATCTCGAAGTTCAGGATGCCGGCACTGAAGTAGGAAAAGCCGTAACCGGTGAGGATGGCGAGGGGGATCGCCACCAGGCCAGAGGCCACAGCGAAGAACGCGAGGTAGAGGGAGAAGATTCCCGCGATCTGGAGCCGGGAGGCGCCGATCGCCTTGAGGATGGCGATCTGCCGCACCTGTTTCGCCACCACGGCCGCCACGGCTTGACTTACCAGGACCGAGCTCAGCAGAAAGGCGAGTAGCCCGATGCTGCCGAGCATGCCGAGAAGTGTGTCGAGCTGCCACTGATGCGGGTGCTCGAGAAATGGCGGCACGGTCACCTTGACGACGGAGCGGCTCGTGGCGTCGAAGGCGGCCGCGAGGTCCCCCGCCAGGTCCCCCGCCAGGTCCCCCGCCAGGTCCGCCGCTAGGTCTGATGCCGCGCGCTCGACGTCGGCTTTGGCGTGAACGTCGCGGAAGCGGACGATGAGCCGCCGCCCGGCTTCTTCACCACTGACTCGGGCGAACGTCCCCCGGTCGGTGTAAGCGTAGATGAAGTGGTCCTGCGTCGCAGGGGCCTGCGCCGGATCGAAGACGATGCCGGCGACCGGAATCTCCACGATGCGGTCCCGACTCCGAACCCGGGCGGCTACTCCCGTGTTCAGGGCCGAGATGAGGCGGCCGTTGCGTTCGATCAGCATGGCGCCCTCGGGTGGGGTCGCGGCGCCCTCCTCAGAAGTCACGCGGGCGAGCTCCGCGTGGCGAAAGCTCTCGACTCCGTAAAGCCAGAGTGGAATCCACTCGTCCGGGCGAACCTCGACTCGGAGCATGGCAAGGTCGCGGAATTCGGCTGCCTCGACGTTGGCGCGACTCCGGACGCGAGCCAGGTCGAGGGGGCCCGCTGGCGTGAGGGTCAGAACGGCGTGGGCCGGGAGAGTGAGCAGGTAGTTCTGCTGCAGATCCCGACTGAGGATGCGGTAGGCGACCAGCACCGAACCCAGGCCCCAGGTTCCGAGAACGAGAGCGAAGGCGACGAGGAGGGACTTTCCGCCCCCCGCCCGTACGTCCTGCCATGCCATCCGGGCCTTGGAGCTCATGGCTTCCTCGTCTCATCGCTGACGATGCTGCCGTCCCGCAGCGTCACGACGCGCGCGAAGAGGCTTCCCACGTTGCGTTCGTGGGTCACCACGAGGACAGTCTTGCCGGTCCGGGCCAGATCCTGGAGCACCCCCAGAACCAGGTCGGCGTTTCGGCTGTCGAGGTTTCCCGTGGGCTCGTCGGCGACGAGGAGCGGAGGATCGTTGGCCAGGGCCCGCGCGATGGCCGCCCGCTGCTGCTCGCCTCCAGAGAGCTCGTCCGGGAGCTTTCCCCCCTGGGCGGCGATCCCGACCCGAGCCAGGAGCGCCTCCGCCCGGGGGCGACGGTCCTGCTTGGGCACGACGGCCACGAGCTCCATCGCCAGCAGCAGGTTCTGGAGGACGGTGAGGGTCGGAATGAGCTGAAAGAACTGGAAGACGATTCCCACGGTCTTCCCCCGCCAGCGAGCGAGGGGTCCCTCCTCCAGGGCGCGGATCGAGGTCCCACCGACGACGACCTCGCCCTGGCTGGAGTGGTCGATCCCAGTGATCATGTTGAGCAGCGACGACTTGCCGCTGCCGGACGGGCCCACGATGGCCAGGTGTTCCCCGGCACCGACCGTGAGATCGATGTCCTTGAGGGCCTGGAATTGGGCTTCCCCCGAGCGGTAGGTCAGGGAGACTCTGTCGAGCCTGATGAGTTCCGAACTCTGCATTTCCGTGCGCTCCTTGGGTTGGTTGCGACAGGGGCAACCTACGGAGATTCGCGCGGCGCGTCGTCTCAACGGGACGGTCGAGACTCGATTTCCTCCTGGCGAAGCTGTGACGGGGTCTTCCCGGTCTGCTTCAGCACGACCTTGTTGAAGGTGGGCTTCGAGTTGAACCCCGCTTCGAAGGCCAGGGTCAGGAGCTTCGCTTCGCGCTTGCCGGGGTCCGCGAGAAGGGAGCGGAACGTCCGGACGCGATAGCCGTTCACCAGATCGTAGAAGTTCACGCCCAGCTCCTGATTGATGACCGCGGAGAGCTGATTTCGGGGTACCTCGAGGAGCCGGGCGAGGTCGTCCAGGCCGAGCTCGGGTTCGAGGAAGGGCTTCTTTCTCTCCAGCAGCTCCAGCAGGGTGTTCTTGATCGCCAGAGACTCGGGACTCGCCAGCGGGGGGCGCTCCACCGGTGCCTGCTCGGCGTCCTCTCCCAGTATCGGAGTCTCGGGAATCTTCTGACGGAGTCCCCGGTAGCCCAGCACCCACACCGCACCGGTCATTGCCAGCGAGACGCCGTAGCTCAAGGGCAGGAGGGGGAGGGAGTGCAACAACAGCAGAAGCACCCCCCAGGCGAGAAGGCACGAGACGACGACGACGAGAAAGAACCAGCGCAGCCAGTTGAGGTCGACGTGTTCGAGGTTGGAGACGCGCGCCTCGAGCGACTCATGGTAGCGGCGGAGAATGCGAACCGTCGGCACGAGGTAGCCCATCATCTGAACGGACAGCAATCCCCAGAGCGCGGCGGCGATCCAGGGTGGACGGCTGTCGTGAAA
>JAYTAM010000139.1:0-9182 GCA_043737505.1 Thermoanaerobaculia bacterium | reverse complement strand
TCATGGAATCGAACGACCGGAGCCGCGAGGCTCCCAGCGAAAGCTCTGTTCCGAAGAACCCGGCGCTCGGCGCGTTGCGCGCCTTCCTCACCCTGCTGGTCGTCGCCCACCACGCCGCCCTCGCCTACATCACCTGGGCGCCGCCGGCCGCCGCTTCGCTCCTCGCCGAGCCGCGCCTGTGGATGGCATTTCCGATCGTCGACTCGGCGAAAGCCAAGGGCCTCGACCTCTTCGTCGGCTGGAACGACACCTTCTTCATGTCGCTCCTCTTCCTCGTCGCCGGCGCCGTCACTTGGCCGAGCCTGGTTCGCAAAGGGGCGGGGACCTACCTCCGCGATCGGCTGAAGCGCCTCGGCCTGCCTTTCCTGTTCGCCGCCGGGCTCCTCGGACCGCTCTCCTACCTGCCGACCTGGCTCGCGGCGCGCCGCTCGGGCGCGGACCCGTCCGGGTCGTTCGCTGACCAGTGGCTCGCGCTGGGCGCCTGGCCCGCGGGGCCGGCGTGGTTCCTCTGGGTGCTGCTGGCGTTCGCGGCCGTCGCCGCGCTTGTCTACCGATTCGCTCCGGGCTGGGGCCCGGGGCTAGGCCGCCTCACCGCGCGCCTGGCCGCTCGGCCCGCGCTCTACTTCCTCGCCCTCGTCGTCGTTTCCGCCGCTGCCTATCAGCCGATGGCGGCGCACTTCAGCCCGGAGAACTGGCTCGATTTCGGACCGTTCTGGATCCAGATTTCGCGGGCGCTGCACTACGCGGTCTACTTCGTCGCCGGGGTGGGGCTCGGAGTCTGCGGCCTCGACCGCGGTCTCTTCGAGCCGGGAGGGAGGCTCGCCCGGCGCTGGCCGCTCTGGGCGGCGTCGGCGGGTCTCTCCTACGTGGTGGCGATAGCGATCCTGCTGGCCATCATGGGCTCCTACGCTTCCGGTGGTCCGAGCGCGATGCTCCTCGCCGCCGGCAACCTCGCCTTCGTCCTCTGCTGTGCCACCAGCTCCTTGGCCGTGCTAGGTCTCTTCGTCCGCACGGTGCGGAGCGTGCCGCGCTGGCTCGACAGCCTGATCGCCAACGCCTTCGGCATCTATCTGCTGCACTACGCGGCGATGAGTTGGCTGCAGCTCAGCCTGCTCTCCACGCCCCTTCCCGGCATCGCCAAAGCGCTGCTCGTCTTTCTCGGGGCGGTAGCCGTGAGCTGGAGCGCGACCTGGCTCCTTCGCCGGATCCCGGCAGTGGGCAGAATTCTCTAGAGGGTGACTGCCGAACCGCCCGCCGGCTTCCCACCGCCTCCGTCAGGTCGGATAATGGCACCCAATGGTGACCCTCGCCGAGCTCATCGACGCCTTCGGGGCGGGCCTCTACGTCTTCTTCGGGGCCGCGCATCTCGACCTCTGGCTCCGCCGGCGCGACCAGATGGGTTATCTCTGGCTCGCCGGCGCCAGCGCCTCCGCCCTGCTGGTCGACGTCACCGGCTTCGCGCTCCGGCGCGTCGCCCCCGGGGGGGAGCCGCTCCTCGCCACGGTCAACCAGTTGGCGGTCGCCGCAGCGACGATCTGTATCTACGAGCTCGTCGTCGCCCTCGGCCGGAAGCCGACGGGGGGCTTCGCCCGCGCCCTGCAGGGCTTTGCCCTCGCCGTTTCGCCGCTGCCGTTCTATGGCCGCGCGCCGCTCTTCGTGCCACTGCTCGCGTGCGGCGGTCTCCTGCTGGGCGCGCTGGCGCGCGCCTTCCGCACCGGACGGGAGGGGGACCCGGACTCGCGCCTCGTGGCGCGCGGCATTCTGGTCCTCGTCCTCTGCCTGCTCGCTGATCTCGCCATGCTCCTCGGCTGGCTGCCGCAGGTGCCGGCGCTCGCCATCGTCGGTTTCGCGGCGCTCTTTTTCGCCTCGGCACGATCGCTCGGCAACCGCTTCGACCGCGACTACCACGAGCTCGGTACGTTGCGGCGCGACCTCGAACGGCGCATCGAGGAGCGCACCCTGGAGCTCCAGGAGGCGAATCAGCGGTTGCAGGAGGCTTCGCGCACCGACTCCCTCACCGGCCTGCTGAATCGCCGCGGTTTTCTCGAGAAGGGAGAGGCGGAGATCGAGCGCAGCCGACGCGCCCGCCGGCCCTGTTGCATCGTCATGGCCGACGCCGACCTGTTCAAGCGCATCAACGACATGCATGGCCACGCCGCCGGCGACGTGGCGCTGCAAGGCCTCGCAGCGCTCCTGCGCAGCTCTTCGCGCAGCCAGGATCCGGTGGCGCGCTGGGGTGGCGAGGAGTTCATCCTGCTGCTGGCAGAGACCGACCTCTACGGCGCCACGCAGGCGTGCGAGGGAATCCGGCGCAAGATCGCAGCGCAGCCGCTCCGCGTCGGCGAGCTCGAGATTCCGATTACGCTCTCGTTCGGGCTCGCGGAGCATCGCGCCGACCGCACCCTCGAAGCGACGATTGCCCACGCCGACGCGGCGCTCTATCGCGCCAAGGCTGACGGGCGCGATCGGGTCGTTGCCCACCGCGCGGAGCCCGCTCCCGCTCCTTCCTGACGCAACCCCCCGCAACAGCGCTTCGAGCGTCGCGTACAAAGAGGCCTTGACAGCCGTGAAACCTATTACTACAGTTGTCGTACTACAACTGTAGTAACCACTCGCGACGAGGGCACCCGATGCCGAAACGGCCACGCAAGATCCAACTCTCCGACCTGCAGCTCGCCGTCATGCGCGTACTCTGGGCGCGCGGTGAGGCCAGTACCGCGGAAGTCGTCGGCGATCTCGCCGTCGAACGCGGGCTGGCGCATACGACCGTCGCGACCCTTCTCACCCGCCTCGAGAAGCGCGGCGTGGTGGCTCAGCGGCGCGACGGCCGCAGCTGGATCTATCGCGCGCTGATGAGCGCCGCGGAGGTTCAGAGCTCGATGGTCGCCGATCTCGTCGCGTCGCTCTTCGCCGGTGATTCGGCGGCGCTGGTCGCGCATCTGGTGAGCGCCGACGAGGTCACCGCCGGCGATCTCGCCGCGATTCGTGCCCGACTGCGGGAGGCGGACGCGGTGGATCCCGCGAACTCCCCGAAGGCGGCAGCCGATGTCTGATCTCCTGCCCGCGCTCGCAATCTGGCTCGGCACCTACCTCCTTCATTCGACGGTGCTCTTCGGAGTCGCCTGGGGCATCGACCGCCTGCGTCTCGTGACCTCGCCTGGAGTGCGCGTCCAGATGTGGAGAGCCGCCCTGATCGGCGCCCTCCTCACTGCGACCGCCCAGAGTGCAGGCCTCGCGGATCGCGCTCCGATGGCGTCGTTGCTGGCCTTCTCACCGCCCGCAGCTCGGCTCGCTCCGGCCGCTCCAATCGCCCCGCTTCTCGCGCCCGCCCTCGCCGTCGAGCGGCCGCTGGCGGACCCGACGCGGCTTCTCGCCGGGGGATCGACTTCGGACGCCGCCGCGGCGCCTGCCATCCCTCGGGCCGCTCGCGGTCCACGAGCAGCCGTGCTGCTCTGGCTCTCCGGCGCCCTGCTCTTCGGCGCGCGCCTCGTCGTCCTCGGCTGGCGGACGCGGCGCGACCTCGCCGGCCGCGCTCCGGCCGAAGTAGCGCTCCGCCGCGAGCTCGCGAACCTCTGCGCCGCACCGGGCCTGCGGGTGCCCACTTTGACGGTCACCCCGGCGCTGGCTGGACCGATCGCGCTCCCGAACGGAGAGATCGTGCTGCCGCCCTGGGTCATGGGCGAGCTCGGCACCCGCCAGCAGCGCGCGGTGCTCGCACATGAGCTGGCTCATCAGGTGCGACGCGACCCGCAGTGGCTCGCGCTCGGGCTGGCGCTCGACGCCCTCCTCTGGCTGCAGCCGATGCACCGCCTGGCACGCCACCGCATCGCCGCGCTGGCGGAGCTCGAGGCCGATGCCTGGGCGGCGCGGCTGCTGCGGGATCCCCGGGCGCTCGCCGAGTCGCTCGCCTCGTGCGCCGAGCGTCTCGTCACCCATCGCGTCGCCCTGTGGAGCGCGGGCATGGTGACCGGCTCGCGGAACGACTGCCGACTTCTCGAACGTATCGACCTCCTCCTGAAAGGAACCTCCATGTCTCAGCCGAACAGCTCCTGGCCGGCCCGCGCCGGTGCCCTGGCCGTCCTCGCCGCCGGAATCTTTCTCCTCCCGGGCTGCGGCCCCGCCGGCTTCGCCGGAATCGGCGGCGGAAGCTCGACCGCGATCCATATCTCCGACGACGGCGACATCCGCGTCTCGGTGCACCGCAGCGACTACTCGCTGCTCATGACCTGCGACGGCGAGGCCACCTTCGCCGCCGACGAGTCCGACCTCCAGACGCTCGCCCCCGGCAGCACCTTCGAGCTGACTGAGAAGCTCGGCGGCGTCGAGCGCTCCTATCGCGTCAAGGCCGCGGCCGACGGGCAGCTGGTGCGCACCTTCAAGCGCGACGGCGACGAGATGCCGATGGACAACGAGGCGCGGCAATGGCTGGGCGGAGCGGCGCCGCGGATGTTCCGCGAGTCGGGCTGGAACGCCGAGGCTCGTGTCGCCCGTCTGCTCGCCCGCGGCGGCCCGGAGCTCGTGCTCGCCGAGGTCGACCTTGCGGCGGGCGACCATGCCAAGTCCACCTACCTCGGAATGCTCCTCGGCTCCGTGCAGCTCGACGCCGCGCAGTGGGAGCGCGCGCTCGCCAGCGCAGCGAAGCTGGGCTCCGACCACGAGCTGCGAACCGCCCTCGAGCTCGCCCTGAAGACGCAGGAGCTCGACAACGCGCGGGTGGCGCAGCTCCTCACCACCGCCCTCCTCCTGGAGTCGGACTTCGAGCTGCGTTCGCTGCTCGAGCGCATGGCGTCGCGCGGCAGCGACCCCGCCGTCGCCACCGCCTACCTCGCCGCAGTGCGCCAGCTGGGCTCCGACTTCGAGTGCCGCAGCGCGCTAGTCGCGCTCCTCGACGAATCCAAGCTCGACAACGCAGGCCTCGAGGGGGCGCTCGAAATCACCTCCGGACTCGATTCCGACTTCGAGAAGGGCAGCGTTCTCGAGCTCCTCGCGAAGAGCGTCGCCGCCGATCCGGAGCTTCACCGACGGTACCGCGAAGTCGCGCGCAGCATGTCGGACCACGAGCGCGGTCAGGCGCTGCGCGCACTCGACGACGCGACCGCGCTCTGACCGCCTGCGTTCTAAGATCGGCATCCAACTGAATCCGGAGATACGGATGCCGCGAAAGTACTGGTTGATGAAGTGCGAGCCCGAGACCTACAGCATCGGCGACCTCGAGCGCGACGGCAGCACGGCCTGGGAGGGAGTGCGCAACTACCAGGCGCGCAACCTCCTGCGCGACGATATGCAGGTGGGGGACGGCGTCCTGTTCTACGCTTCGAACGCCGATCCCTCCGGGGTCAGCGGCCTGGCGCGGATCGAACAGGCCGCCTTTCCCGATCCCAGCGCCTGGCAGAAGGGACACGAGTACTTCGATCCGAAGTCGACCCCGGCGACCCCCGTCTGGTACTCGGTCGAGATCGCCTTCGTCGAGCGCTTCCCTGCGATCGTCTCGCTGGCGACGCTCAAGGCGACTCAGGGCCTCGAGAAGATGATGGTCACGCAGAAAGGCAGCCGCCTCTCCGTTCAGCCGGTGACTCGGGCCGAGTACGAGATCGTCCGCCGCCTGGGACGCGCGGAGTCCAGGCGAGCGAAGCCCTCGACCCAGGAGGCCGCTGAAAAGTTTCCTGGGCGGAGACTCAAGAAGAAAAAGGACCGGTAAAGGAAAGCTGCCGCAATGCGAAGCGAGCTCGGCTTGCTCCTAGCGGTCTTTGCGGACGCTTCGGGAGGCGCTGAATGAGTCGAGGGCGCAGAGACAGCACCTCCGCATCTTTCCTTTACCGGTCCTTTTCCTTCCATGAGGCTCCCTCCCTCGCTCCGAGCTCTCTGCGAACTCCTAGTCTCGAAAGTGGACTGATCCACTCGGCGGGGACCGTGAGGGGCATACTGTCGTTCCCGCGAGGATCATCGATGCCCCCTTCCTACATGAAGCGCCGGCTGTCGCCCCGCGGACCCGCGACGGCTCTGGCCGGACTGCTGGCTGGCCTTTTGGGAACGAGCGGCGCGGCGGCACTCGGCGTGCGGTGCGGGGTGTGCGCTGTGCCGCCGGAAGCGCAGGCGGTCGATACCTCGCAGCCGACCCGCGTCATCGGTAACGGCACGCCGGCGAGCTGCACTTCTGCAGAAGTGGTTTCGAAGATCGCGCTGGGCGGCATCATCACCTTCGACTGCGGCCCGAATCCGATCACCATCGTGCTCACCGCCACGGCCCGGATCTTCAACAACACCGGCCCGGTGATCGTCATCGACGGCGGCGGCAAGGTGACGCTCGACGGCGGCGGGGTGCGGCGGATTCTCTATATGAACACCTGCGACCCCGACCTCGTCTGGACGACCAACCACTGCCAGGATCAGGACCACCCGCGCCTGACGCTGCAGAACCTCACCTTCCGCAACGGCAACTCGATCGGACAGACGTTCGACGGCGGCGGCGGCGGGGCGGTCTTCGTGCGCGGCGGCCGGGTCAAGGTGGTCAACAGCCGTTTCGAGAACAACCGTTGCGAGTTCGACGGGCCGGATGTCGGCGGTGCGGCTCTTCGGGTCTTGAGCCAATCGCAGGGCCTGCCCGTCTACGTCGTCGGCAGCACCTTCGGCGGCGCCCCCGGGCTCGGCAACACCTGCTCGAACGGCGGTGCACTCTCCTCGATCGGCGTCTCGTGGAGCGTCCTCAACAGCGAGATCAGCCACAACACCGTGACCGGCGACGGCGCCAACCCGCCGCAACCCGGCACCCCCGGCGGCGGCAGTGGCGGCGCGATCTACAACGACGGCAACGCCTTTCATCTATCGGTCTGCGGCTCGCGGATTCACGACAACCCCGCCCCCGAGGGCGGCGGCGGGATCTTCTTCGTCAGCAACAACCTCACCGGCACACTGACCGTCGACCGCACCTACATCTGGAACTGCCCGAGCGGGGGATTTCACACGGCGCCCTGGCAGTGGCTCTTCTACCTCGGCATGGGCCCGCCACAGATCCTCGCCTCGACCCACGAGTTTCCGCCCCCCGAGGACCTCTTCTGCGACGGCTTCGAGTCGCGGGGCTTCGCGGAGTGGGACGCCAGCGATCCGTGACCGCGGCTGGCGATGGCGCGAGCCGGCGCCGCTGTCCTCCTACGGGGACCAGTAGATGAGGTCGCCTGTGTCGAAGCCGTGCGCGAAGAGTCCGTTCACCTCGTAGCAGCCGATGTCGGTCGCGGGACCGGCCCTGCGACCTCGACGGTCGAGATCCGCAAGGCGCATGGTGACCACACCGTTCGTCCCCGCGTTGATCGCCGGCGAGAGCGCGCTCAGGTGATAGTCACCGCCGGGCCGATTCACGAACTGCGGATCGCCGCCGATGAAGTTCGTGGTCTGGGAAACACTTCCCGAGGTGACGAGGTTCGCCCCGTTGAAAGCGGCAATTGAGTTCTGCAGCAGGATCTGCCCACCGCTCGACCTCAGATCCGTCCCCGTCAACGGGTAGTCGGCGATCGTCAGATGGCCCAGAGCCACAATGGAGTTTCCGTCGACCAACAACCCGTTGTTGGCGCCCCAGGTCAGTAGCGAGTCGTAGAAGCTCGTCGTGCTCCCGGAATCTACGTTGTAGATTCCCACGTCGCTGACGAGCGGGTCGACGGCGCCGCCGTTGGCATCGATGCGGAGCCGCTCCAGGAGCAGGGTGCTTCCACCCGACGATGTCCCCATAAGGACTGCGACCTTACCGGCCACCGCGCCAGCTGAAACGTAATTCCCGGCGAAGGTGCTGTCGACGATCTCGGTCCGGGCGCCATTGAAGGAGTCCGTACTCAACGCACCTCCCTCGACATAGCTCCCGGGCGCGCCAGCGATAGAGACGACGGCGTTGTTCTGGAAGAGACATCGGACGCAGGACGCGTCACTGTCGGAGTCACTCGCCTGGAGGCTGAGCGCCCCGCCGCGCACGGACACGGAGCTCGCTGCCGCCGAGTTGCCGAAGAACTGGACGTCCCGAATCGCTGCGTCGGCACCCTGGGAAACCGATGCCGAGACGGCACCTCCCGCGGCATCCCCAAAGCTGCTGCCTGTCACGTGATTCGAATCGAACTCGCCGTCCTCGAGCAGGAGCTGTGCGCCAGGCAGGCTGGAGGCGAAGAACAGTGCACCGCCCGCCGCAGGCGCCTCATTGTTCTCGAAACGAAAATTGAAGATTCGCAGGGAGACGTAGATCGCCCGAATGACGCCACCTTGAGCCAACGGCGTCGGCGCAGCAGGAGCAAGACCATTCACAAACGAGATTCCGCCAAGTACATAGCTCGCCGGGCCCTGGAGTCTGAGGAAACGCCCGGAACTGTTCAGGTCGATCGTGACGTCGAGAGGGTCGAGCGTCTGGCTCTGGATTGCAATCGAGCCGGCTCCTCCGAGCGACTCGTCACCCGAGAAGAGATAGGTACCCGTCGGCAGAGAGATAGTGTCGGAAGCGTCACCCGCGATGCAGCCATCGACCGCGAGATTGGTGTCCGCGGCACGCAACGCTTCGCGCAGGGTGCAGTTGCTATTGACCACGGCGTCGTCCGCGAAGGTCGTGATGGTGTAGCTCGTGGCGCCGCCGACTGCCGGCGCGAGAACCCCAAGCAAAGCGAGGCAAAGAGGACGGACGGATCGGGTAGACCTCGACGGCAGCTGCATGGCGACTTCTCCTCGATTGCGGGAAACGAGACTGCCAGTCCAGTCCGGGTGTCCTAGGGAACGCTCGCCGACCACGACCCGGTGTCACGGACCTCGAAGTTGTCGGCAAAGAGTCCGTCGTACTCGTAGCAGCCGAGGTCGGTCGTGCCGCCGACGATGCGCCCGTGGTGATCGAGGTCCGCAAGGCGCATGGTCGCAGCGGCATTTGCGCCGGCGTTGACCGCCGGCGACGCTGCGGTCAAGTGATAGTCGCCGCCCGGCTCATTCAGGAACAGGGGATCCGCGCCGATCAGAACGGCCGACTGGATGAGCGGCGCCGAGCCCGGCTGAAGCACGACGTCGGATCCGTTGAAGGTCAGGATCGAGTTCTGGACGAAGACCTGCCCGGTGGAGACGTCCGACGTGACGTCGAGCCCGGTCCCGGGGTAGTCGGCGATCGTCACGTGGCCGAGTTGCACGACAGCGTCGGTCAGGACCTGGAGGCCCGAAGAGGTCCCGAAAGT
>JAYTAM010000138.1:0-20840 GCA_043737505.1 Thermoanaerobaculia bacterium | reverse complement strand
CGGCGAGCGACCGCACCTGGACGCCGATCTACGACGGCCCCGGGCAGCTCGCCGGAGGCATCGAGCGCATCCGCTCGGATCGCGGAGATCTCGGCGGCTACCGCGTCACCCATGAAGATGGCGAGGCCTTCACCATCTCGAGCGACGGCGGGACCATCCGCCGCCTCGCTCCGCTGGCTCCGGCGGTGGACACGTTCGCGTTCTCTCACATCACCCGCACCATGGGCGCACCGCTCGCCCTGGCGTTCGCCCTGCGGGAGATCTACCTCCTGCACGCGAGCGCGGTCCGCGGCGCGGACGGATCGGTCGTCGCCCTGGCCGCCGATTCCGGCGGTGGCAAGTCGACGCTCGCCGGCGCCGCTCACGCCCATCCCGAGTTCGGCTTCACCCGCATCGCCGACGATCAGCTCCCGGTCCGGCTGGGACGGTCGCCCGCGGCGCTTCCCCATTTTCCGCAGCTGAAGCTCCGGGCCGAAGAGCAGTACCCGAGCGAAGCCGCGCTCTCCCTGCCGCTCTCCGCCCTCGTCGAGCTCGAGGTCGACGCCAGCTGCCGCCGCCCCGAGCTCACCCGCGAGTCCGCCCCGAGCGCCATCCAGCTCCTGGTGCGCTCGACGGTCGCCGCCAAGCTCTTCGACAAGGAGCTCCTGGCGCGGCACTTCAACGCCTGCGCCTCCGCGGCGCTCACCCTGCCCGCCTATCGCCTGCGCTATCCGTATGCCCTCGACCGTCTGGGCGAGGCACTCCAGGCGCTCGCTCACCCGCCGCGGTAGCGCGCAAAGAACGCCGCGGCACGCAAAAGGGCCGCCTCCCAGTCGGGAAAGCGGCCCTTTCGGCTGCGAGTCTTGCGCTCCGGCTTACTGCGCCGGCGGCAGGCTCATCGCCGGATCGCCCAGCAACGTCATGCCGTAGATCGAGTCGGCGGCTCCGCCCTCGCGCTGCAGGTCTTCCTTGGCGCCACGAAACGCCTCGCCGACTGTTGCGGCTCCGGCATTGACGCGGGCGAAGAAGAGCCGGCCGAGCTCGCGATGTGAGCTTTCCGTCGTCAGCGTCGTGGCACCGATCATTCCCGCGGCGCCCACTCCGACCTCGCGCAGCATCCGCGCCGAGAGCGACTCGATCGCCGGCTCGACGTAGTAGCTGTTCCAGCAACCCCACGCCGTAAAGAGGTTCGGCGCCAGGTGGTTGGCGAGGCCAGCCGCGTCCTGCCACTTGAGGATCGGGTTGAAGTCCCACTGACCCATCGAAGAGTGCCCGACATAGCTCACCAGCTTCGTCCCGGAGTTCACCGCCGCGAGCAGACGCTGGCGAACCGCCGTGGCGTTCGAGTCGTCTACCTGAGCCAGTTGGGTCTGCCAACCGGTGAGCTCTGCGGCGTAGGCCTCGTTGATGTCCGAGAGCCACCGTGCGCCGTCGGACGAGCCGGCCGCGAGGAGCGCCGACGGCTGCCCCTGAGCGATCCTCTCCTCCCAAGCGAACAGCTTCTCCACCACCGCCTCGAGCTCCGCCACACTGCGCACCGGGAGCCGCCCCACCGGCACATCGCCCAGGCCATCGCCAGCGCGGTCGACGAGGTTCTCGTCGGTGGGCGAGTACTTCACCACCTGGGTGAAGTCCAGATACTCCGTCGGCACAAACGAGATCGATCCGGCCCCGAGGTGATCGTAGGGATCGGTCGTGTCGGCGCCGACGAGAAGCACATAGCGCAGGTTTCCGAGAGCGAGAGTTTCGGAGAGGAATCGCTTCACCGCCGCGGCCGAGGAGGCGTGGTCGCTGTGCGCGGCAAAGATCTTGTCCACCGTGACGACTTCGGTGACGAAGCCGCGGCTCTCCTCGAGGGCGACCAGGTCGTCCAGGGCGCCCGAGCCTTCGAAGCTCGAATGGGTGACGATGAGGTATTCGGTCGAGGCCGCGGCGGCCGGACGGGCGGCCGGGATTCCGGGAGAGATGCCCGGGCGCAGCAGCGCCGAGGTTGCCGCGGCATGGACGTCGCCGCTATCGCCCGCGGCCATGACCGCGCCGTTGACCGCCGGCCTCAGTGAACGCGAGGGGATCCCGCCGGCCAGCTTCCACACGGCGACCGACTCTCCGTCGGAAAAACCGCCGATGGCAAAGGAGCGCCTGCCGGGCGCGTTGCCCTGGAACCGTCCGCTGCGGGCGTTCGTCGCCCGCGAGTATCGAGTCTCGAAGCCCTCGAAGGCGACGTAGTCGAACGAATACCCGGTATCGAACGGAAGCTCGATCTCGAGCAGGTTGTCCGTCTCGGTCACCAGGCCGGTCACGTCGATCTCCGGCTCCCAGGCGGCGAAGCCGTCGAACCGATGATCTTCGATCTGCGTGCCGTTCAGCTTGACGATGACATGGTGATCCGGAGCCGAGCCCTGGAGGTCGCCGATGCCCCAGATGCGGATCTTGAGTCGCACTTCGTCCGCGGTGACGTCGGCGAGGTCGAAGTTGCGGCTGAGCGTCGCCGGAGCCCCCCAGGCGAACGCTTCGCCGTCGTACCACGGATCGCCGTTCGGCGAGGCGTAGCCGTAGATGCGGTCGGGACGGTGGACCTCGACGGCCGCGGTGACGCCGGCGGCGGCGGCAGGGGGATTCCGGCTCGTTACCGCCGCCGCGATCGCCTTGCGGGCGTCGACGCGCAACTCATAGGCGTCCACCGGGCTGGCCAGAGTGAGCCTCGGCACGGCGACGAACTCGATGTAGCTGCCGGGACCGAAAATTCCGCCGGCCGCCTCGACGTGACGTGGCACTCCGACGCCTTCGTCCACCAAGGCGATCCTGGATGCGTTCGCCCCGGCGAGGTCGATGCCGGCAGCGGCCAGCTGTTCGTAGGTCACACGATGGATGCCGACCTCCCGCACCAACAGCACTCCTTCGGCGGAAGCGGCCGCGCGCGACGCCAGCTCGGAGACGACGGCGCCGTCAGAATCGCCGGCCTCCGCAGCGCGCATCCGATCGAGCGGGCTGACGACGCCGCTCTCGCTGCGAATGCCTGCCCAGTCGATCGCGTCGGCCACCGGCTCTTCGCCGAAAGTCGAGCCGATCGCGAACGGGCCATGCACGCGGTTGTCGCCGGCGATCGCGACGTCCTCGATCTCGATCGCTGTGCTGGCGCCCCGGTTCTGAACCGTCGTCTCGTAGTGCTGCGGCGCGAAGCTATCGGTGCCCTGCGACTTGAGCGACGCCAAAAGCATCCGCTTGCCCTGCGCGCTCACTCCCCAGATCCGGAAACCGGCATTCCCCGACTCGGTCGCCGTAGTGAAACGCACGGTCATTCCACTCGGCGTGGGAACGGTCTCCACCGAGGCGACGGTCACGGGCAGCGTGGCGGCAGCGACTTGATAGTCCTCGACCTCGCCGTCAGGCAGCTGACCGATCGGAGAGGAGCTGGCCGTCGTCGAGAAGCGGAAACGGGCAAAGGTCGCCGTCGCACCGCCGCAGCCGGACGGCACGCCGCTCCAGAGGACGGCGTAGTTCTGCGGATCACCGTTGGTGCGGGTGACCGTGGTGGCCGCCGAAGTTTCTCCGGCATCGCCGAAGTCGCCGTCGCGATTCCAGTCCATGTAGCCGCGGATCGTGCCGTCTGCTCCCGCGGTGCGCACATCCGAAGCGCTGACCGTGACGGTGTAGGTGGTGTTGTTCGGGCAGGCCGGGAAGGTCGTCACGCCATCTTCGTCGTCGATCGCCGAGATCGCGGTCGTGTCGTCTGCCGTCGCCACGCCGCCGCCGACCTGCCCGTTGCTCTCCCCGTCCGGCCGGTTGACGCCCAGCCAGAGCTCGCGGAGGCCGAGCAGATGGCTCGCTCCACCCGCGAGCAGCGTCCCGTAGGTGTTGGGGGCGTCACCGTAGTCCGCGGAGCAGAACAGCGCATCGCCGATCGAGACGTACTGAATGCCCGGATCGGCGAAGGCGTCGCCGGCCATGTATTCGTTGACCACCGATCGGATCGGTCCCATGTAGCGGCGGGAGACGTTGGCTCCCGACAGGGCCGGGCTGTCGTGCGGGACTTCGGAGTCTCCTTCGACCATGTCGCCGGCGATCGAGTGCGAGGCCTGCAAGGTCTGAACGAAGGAAACAGCCGTCCCTCCACCCGTGACTGCGGTGTAGGCGTGGGTTCGCCAGTAGTCCTCGAAGTTCGAGGTGGTGTTTCCCCAATCGGCATCGATGCCGGACCAGACGAGCCCGTGAACCGGCACCGAGAAGTTCCAGATCGAACGCATGAGCCCTGTTTCGAGCTCTCCCGCTTCGAGATCCATGCCGGTGTAGTACATGCCATTGATGCCGCCTAGCTGGTCGGTCTGGCTCTCGAACGAGGACGCATAGGTTCCTACATCGACCGCGTCCCCCGTAGCATCCAAAGTCGATGCCAGGGTCAGGGTGACACCGGGCATCACCACTACGCCGGCCCCTGGAAAAGTTGCACTGTCCACGAACGTGGACCAGTCGAGCGAGACCTTCGACGTGCAGGTTTCGCCTACGACGGCAGTGTTCACGTTGTCGCTCAACACGAGCCGCGCGACGCCGACGGAGCCTTGGAACGCATCGGTGGCGCGAACATCGCAAACGCGAATTTCCCAGGTTCCGGCGGAGGTACCGGCGTAGAAGGCGTTAATGCCCGCGTTCGCGACAAGGCGAGTGTAAAACGGAACGGCGACCGGATCAGTCGAATTGTCGTCGATCGCGGTCGTACCGCCGTCGGCATCGGTAAAGTTCGAGATCATCACGTCGAAATTTGTGTCCGCATCTCCGCCGCCGCCCGAAGTTCCCGCGATGAGGATGAACGGCGTCGCGGAACCGGGCCGAAAGAGCTCGGCGCGCACATCGCCGCGGCGCGTGTGGGTGACATTCAGGCCGACCGAGATCGACGTCACGTTGAACGTGTCCGGAACGACAAAGGTACGAGTCGATACGGCCGTCCCCGTGGCAGGGCAATTGCCGGCGTTGTCCGCAGCCGGATCGACGATCGCCGTCCCGGCGGGGAAGTCGTAGATGTAGACCGCGGCGCCGGCGGGATCGGCCGTTGCGAAAACGAACGCAGCGGCGAGGATCGCGGCGCTGATCCGGAGGAGGCGCTTTCCTGCGAGCTTCAGAGACCTGGAGTCGGACGAGAAGAACATTCTGGGAGTCTCCTGATCGCCCCCCTCGAGAAGGGCGGGACTTGCTGCACCTGTCGCTGCAAAACGCCTATCGCTCCAGCCAGCCAGGCCTTCGCCCTTGGATACCCCGGGATGCTGCAGGAAGAAGGTCCGGGAGGGGGAAAAGGGGCCAGGCAGCCAACGCGGAAAGCATAGCTGAAAAGGGGGGCGGCGCCACCATCAGGGGGGCCGCTCCCGTTCAGCCGGGGGCGTTCGACAACAAAGCCAGGTGCAACTCCAGATCGCTGCGTTCGGTTTACAGCATCGTCGAGCTCCAGGAGAGGGAGTCGCCGAGCTCGAAGCTGTCCACGAAGATCCATGGCGTGGGAGCCGCGATTCCCGCGGAGGTCGAGTAAAGGAGCAGGTTGGGCGAGCCGTCGCCGACGTCGGCGATCGCGCCCGCGGTCGCCGACGCGACGATCGCCGCCTGCACCTCGTCCGGCGTCGCTTGCGGGTTGGCAGCCAGGAACAGTGCCGCCGTTCCGGCCACATGCGGCGCCGCCGCCGAGGTGCCGGTCATCTGCGCCGAAGCGGCATCGTCGCCGATGTAGGCCGAGACGATCCCCGTACCCGGGGCGAAGAGATCCAGGCAGGCTCCGAAGTTGGAGTCGCTCCACCGGGCGCCCGTCTCGTCGCTGGCACCGACGGTGATGACCTCGGGAAGCCGCTGCGGGGAGAGCCAGCAGGAGGCGTCGGTGCCGTCGTTCCCGGCCGCGACCACGTACACCACCCCGGCGGCGACCGAAAGGCTGACGGCGTCCTCGAGCGGGAAGGAGAAGCCGTTGTTGAGGCTGATATTGACCACCGCGCGCGGCGAGCCGGCAGCCAGGTGACGGGCGGTGATCCAGTCGATCCCGGCGATGGTGTTCGACAGCGAGCCCATGCCGTCGCAGCCGACGACCCGCACCGGATGGATCCTTACTCCCTTGGCGACGCCGTAAGTCGAACCTCCGGCGACGCCAGCCACATGCGTTCCGTGCCCGACGCAATCGTCCGTACCGAGTCCGTCTTCCACCGCCGTGAAGGCGTTCACCGTGTCCACCCGGCCGCCGAAGTCCTGATGTGTGCTGCGGATGCCGGTGTCGACGATGTAGAGATCGACTCCTGCGCCTTCGGAGTGGTACTCGTACTCGGTGTTCAGGTCTCCCTGGCGCTGATCGATACGATCGAGGCCCCAGGAGGGCGACGGCGTCTGCACTTCGGCGAGGGTGACGACGCCGTCCTGGGCGACGTAGGCGACGCGAGGGTCGCGCGCGAGACTCTCCGCCGCGGCGCTGGAGCCGCTGAAGGCGAAACCCTGGAGCGCCGTTTCGTAGGTCTTCGTCCGTTGACCGCCGTAAGTCGCCGCGAGGTCGATCGCGAGCTGCGCCGTCGTGCGAGCGGCGCCGATCGCCTGCGCTCCGGCTTCCCCGGCGTCCCCGGCGTCCGGAGCCAGGACCACGATGTAAGCGTTCGGGATCGGGCGAGTGGCGGGTCGAATGTCCGTGTCGGCGAAGGCCGCTGCGGCTACCAGGGTGAGGGCGACGCCGAAGAACGGCGAGTGGGTCGTACGTCGGGGCTGGCGCATGGGCTCCCTCGCGGATGGATGGGTCACGACGGGAGAGAGAGCACCGGCAGTGCCAGCTCGCCAGCGAGTGCCGGCGATCGAGCTTCAAGTCAATTATTTACAGATGTTTAACTGAGCTCTGCAGGCAGGAAAAAAGGCCTTTAGAATGCTCTTTTTCGGTCTTGAATCCAGATCCCGGACGGCTCGCCGATGGGAACGGGAACCGCGGCGCGGGGCAGAGCGAACGGCGCAGGCCAGAAGGGGCCGGGCGCGCCAGCGCTGCCGGTCTGCTTGGGAACTCCACCGCGGTCTGATAAGCTCTATTTCGTTTCTATCCGGGAGAATCTCCTCCATGCCGAATCGCCTTCAACCCGTAGCTTCCTCAGCCAAGTCGGATTGCGGGCCGGACCGCGAGACGGGGGCCAGCCGTGACTCGGGCACTCACTCCGGCATCCGCTGGGCAAAGCCGGTACTGAGCGCCTACGGCGATGTCCGGGCGCTCACAATGGGCGTGAGCAATCCGCCGGGCGAGAGCGGAAATCCCGGCGCTCGCCGCCCCTGATCCCCGTCCCGACCAGCTCGCCTTTCGTCACTCTCTGTCGTACCAGCGCCCTCGCGGGCGACGGTCCGATCCGCGTCTGGTCGCGCCTCACACCCGAAGCGCGGCAGGCCCTTCGTCGCGCGCTCGACGAGCGATCCTCGACTCCCTGCGATCGCTCCGATCGTTCCGACGACGAGCTGCTCGCGGCGCTCTACGCGCTTCTGGGTGAGCCGTTTCTCGACACGCTCGCCGGCGGCTTCGCCATCGCTCTGCACGACCCTCAGCGGGGGCGACTGCTGCTCGCCAGCGACGGCGTCGGCGATCGCTCAGTGAGCTACGCCCTCTCCTCCGGGTGGATCTCCGCTGCCTGGCAGGACGCCGACCTGCTGGCGGCCCCGGGGGTGACCGGCGATCTGGATCCAGTTCGCTGGTCCGAGTACTACGCCAACGTCGAGATCAGTTCGGAGCGCACCTTCTTCGCCGGCATCCAGGTCGTCCTCCCCGGGGAGCTGCTGATCGTCGAGCGGGAGACGGTTCGCCGGCGTATCCTGCGCCGGCCCCGGCTCGACCTGCGGGTGCAGCTGGACAGTTGGGAAGAGTACGTCGAGCGCTTCGCCGAGCTCCTGGGGCAGGCGGTCCGACGGCAGATTCTCGACGCCTCGCGCGTCGGCGTCATGATGAGCGGCGGACTCGACTCCGCGCCAATCGCGGCCCTCGCGGCGCGGCACCTGGGCGCCGCGGAGGGCGACGGCTCATGGCGGGTGCTCGCCCTCTCCTGGCTCCTCGACGACTCCGAGAGCGACGAGCGGGCCCATGTCGAAGCGACCGCCACCCATTGCCGGCTCGGCCTGGAGTGGATCGACTGCCGCGATGCGGCGCCGTTCTCCCACCTCGCGAGCTGGCCGATTCATCCTTCCGGCCCGGCCCAGACGCCCTATCGCTGGTTTCATCAGCGCACCTACGAGCGCGCCGCCGCGGCGGGCCTGTCGGTCGTACTCACCGGTTTCAGCGGCGATTCCCTCTATTTCGCCCATCGCCGCTGGGTCTGGCACCTGCTCGTCGCGGAAGGGGTCGGTCCGACGGTCGACCGGCTGCGAGAGCTCGCTGCAGTGGTCGGCTGGAGGCGGATCGTGCGCTCGCACATCCTCTCGCCGCTGCTGCCGCGCGGCCGCAGCCTCTTGGGAGAGGCCCACGCGCCCTATCTCACGGCCTTAGCAGATGAGCGTCTCGCCGCACGCCCCCGCTTTCCTCGCAACGTCCTCGAATCGCGCCGCCCGGCGCAGACCAAGCGCGTGCTGGCGCTCCTCGACGCCCAGGGCGGGCATCTCGAACGCTTTCACAGCGGCCGGGTGGGGATCGACGTGCGCACTCCCTTGCGCGACCTCGATCTGGTCGAGTTTGCCCTCTGCGCCCCGGACCATCTCCTGGGCCAGGGCACCGAAAGGCGACCCGTGCTGCGCTCGGCCATTCGCGGCCTGGTGCCGGAGAGCGTGCGCCAGCGCCGGGGAAAGTCCTCCTTTTACGAGATCGCCGAGCGCGGGATCGCCGCCAGCAAGAGCTGGGCGGCGCCACTCCTGCGCTCCCCGGACGCCCTCTGGCGGGGCCACGTAGCGGAGGCGGAGGTCGAGCGCTGGCTGGCGGAGCCGGCGGACAGGAATTGGGGGATGACGGGCTACGTACAATGTCTCAACGCCGAGCTCTGGCGCCTCAAACGCTCCGGCGTCGACCTCGCCTCACTCGATCCGCACCAGTAACCCTTCCCGTTCGAGGTCAGCGACGAGCTCCCTCAGGTCGATGGCCAGCTCGGTGGGCGCGACTTCGAACTCGGCCGACAACGCTGTGCAGATCGCCTCGAGCGACCTCTCACCGTCCACGAGCTCGAGGATCCGCCGGCCGGTCGCGTTGAGCCCGAAGTAGCGTCCGGAGGCGAGATCGAGCAGCACCGCCTCGCCCTCGAGCTCGCGCACGAGGACGTCGCTCTTGCGACGGAAGCGGGTCGAAAGGGGAGGGAGCGCGGGCGTCACGTTGGGCATTCGGAAACGGGTCAGGCGAAGGGATCGAGAACCTTCAGACCCGCGAGCTCGAAATCACGCCGATTGCGCGACACGATCTGCAGCTCATGCTCGAGCGCCGTCGCTGCGATCAGGCTGTCTTTGATCGGCATCGCCAGCCCCTTTCTCCGTAAAGTGGCGAGGAGTCCTGCCCAGCGCAGTCCCGTCGCGGCCTCCCACGGCAGGCAGTGAATCCGGCCGACGACCGCTTCGAACCAGGTCTCCAGGCGATCTCGCCGCTTCCCGCGCGCCAACAGCTCGATTCCGAATCGGATCTCGCCGAGCACGATCCCATTGACCGCCAGCTCCTGTTCGTGCCGCCGCAGCCACTCGACGACGGCAGCCTGGGGTGCGGGATTCGTCACCTCGGAGAGGACATTGGCATCGACCAGAAACCTCACAGCGTGTCGGTCGATTCCGAATCGATGGCGATGAAATATCCCTTCTCGGGGCAGCTCAGCAGCAGCTCGAGCAGCCCCTGATTTCGCGGCGGCTCGCGACGTGTCAGTCGATACTGACCCGGGCCCAGTCGTTCGATCTCGAACTCCACACCGGGCTCCAGTTCATCCTGGTGCCGGAGGTCGGCCGGGAGAACGATCTGCCCTTTGGTGGAAATCGTCGTCCGCATGCTCGTAAGATACCGACTTACACCGCGAGAGACAAGCACCGCGTCCGCCCCGGTCCGGTCCGCGTCGTAGGATCGGGCCGCATGTCGCCACCAGCGAAGCGCTCCCCCATCGGCCTTTTTCTGGCCCTCCCGGGTCTCGAGCGGCGCCTGCTCTTCGAAGCTTGGTGGCGGTTGCTGTCGGCGGCGCTGCGGCTGCGTCTCGCACCGCGCCGGACGCTCGCGCAGGCGCTGCTCCCCGGCGCCGCACCGGCAGTTGGCGCTGCAGTCGGGGAAGCGATTCCGGCGAGCGCGGGCGACGCCGCGCTCGCCGTCGCCCGCGCCGCTGGGCATCACCTGTGGCCGATGACCTGCCTGCCGCGCTCGCTCGCTCTGCAGCGAATGCTCGCGCGCCGTGGCATCGCGGCGAGCCTCGCCATCGGCGTGCGCAGAGAGGGCGGTGATGCCGGCATGATCGCGGCCCACGCCTGGGTCGAAGTGGGCGGTCAGGCGGTCGGTGAGCCCGAGGCGGTCGAAGAGCGCTTTCGGCCGCTCCTGCCGCCGCTCGCGGGAGCGTCGTCCGCACGCGGCGAAGAGCGCCGCGAAACCGACAGGTGACGCGCCGGCAACCCCTACGGCTGCATCAACTCGACAGTCGGGAAGTATCGGCGCACGCGGCGTGGGTCGCGAGTCAGAAGTCGATAGCCGGCAACCGCGGCGTGAGAGGCAATGAGGAAGTCGGGCAACGGCGCTGACCTCGCTCCGCCCGCCCGTCGGTAGCGGAGGAACACCTTGCCGGCGAGAAAAGAGGCCTCCCATGGCAGTGGCTCTCGACGGAATATTGCAGCTGGAAGCGCCGCGTCGAGCTCTTCGATCGTCGTGAAGCGCACTGAAACTTCGGCGTAGATGATCGGATTCACGACCAGCGGCGCGACGTCGGCGGCGGCGGCGAGCGCGGCGGCCGATCGATCGCCCCACTCCGGGTCGACAGTCAGTACATCGAGGAGGACGCTCGAGTCGACAAGGACGGCGCTCACGCCTACGGCTTCGGCTCGGCGCGCGTCAGCGCCAGGATCTGGTCGGTGGTCATCCTGACGTCGCCTCGGCCGCGCAGCCGGGCGACGACGGCGGCGCCGCGTCCGCCACCCTTGGGCGCGTGAGCTTTGCGCAGGCGCAGAGCGCTGCCATCGATCTCGAACTCCACCTCCGTCTCGGGCAGAAGACCCAGGCGCTCGCGCAACTCGATCGGAATCGTGACCTGTCCTTTGCTCGTGATCCTCATGGTAAGAATCTCCCTGGTAAGAATCTTACCGGAGTTGCCGCTCCGGATGGCCGTACCTTTCAACCCAGGAAGTCGCCAACAAGCAAGGCAACATCGAGCCGCTCCCTCAGGCGCCTTCCGCTGAAGTCGACTACTACTTTCGCTTGCCCGCGGCGCGCACCGACAACAGGCGCCGCCAGAGGTACCCCAGCCGCGCGAAGATCGACTCTCCCCGGCGCGGTGCGAGGGTCCGCGCGAGGAGCTCCGCCTTCGCGAACGTCTGCGACTTGTCGGAGAGCGGACGCTCGAGCAGGCGCTTCTTGAGCGCGGTTGCGTAGGCCGGATCGGAGACACCGGCGTAGAAGTGATCGACCAGCTTTCGTGCAGGCGTCCGACCGGTGAAGAGCCTGGGGTCGCCGGACTCGAGCGCAGTCACCAGCGCGAGCGCGGCTTCGGCCTCCTCGTAGCTCACCTCGCGCTCGATCCAGGGTGTGATGGTCGCCAGCGTCGCCCTGCCGCCGCCACCGCGGAAGGCGAGATCGAGCAGATCGCCAAAGAAGAGGAAGCCGGGGAAAACCGCCGGAGCGAGGCCGTGCTGCGCGATCGCATGGACGAGCGCGTGCGCCGTCAGGAGCTCGCGCCGTGGCAGCCGCAGATCGCCCTTTGGCCTGAATTTCATCGCTGAGAGGGCCGCGTTCGACGATGGCAGCGAGGGGAGCGGCCCGAGCATTCCCGCGGCCATCAGGTCGTCGAAGGTCGCCGAGCGCTTGGGTGCGATGCGAACGCCGGGCAGGACGCGATGCAGCTCGACCATGCCGCCGCCCTCGTGGCGGAGCCCGGCGGCCTGGTGCTCGTAAGCTTCGCCGGCGACCGCGAAGCCGCGACCCAGGAGCTCCTGCTGCAGCGAATCGAGCCGCGCCTCCGGCACCAGCAGATCGAGATCCGACGACGGCCGCCCGCCGTCCGGGGCGAAGCCGCCCAGCACCAGCGCCTGCCCTTTCAACGGAGCGTAGGGAAGGCGCAGATCCGCGGCCGCCTCGTCGACTGCCGCGAGTGCCGCCCCGAGGCGCATCTCCTGGGCGATCGCGAGCGCCCGCAGTTGCTTGAGCTCCGCCGCTGCGGGCGCGCCGAGCTCGCCGGCGAGCCGTGTGTGAGGTTGCACCGAAGCGATCCGCGCCGCGAGCGAGAGCTCCCGCGCCAGAACGACCGCGGCAGCGCCCTCGGTTTCGGCGAGCGCCGTGTCGCCGGCGGCGTAGGCGCGCGCGAGCACCCAGCGCAGGGCCGGCGAAGCCGCCACCTCGGGTGGCTCGAAGCGGAAGCTCGTCTCGGCCATCAGGTGGGGCGAGAGCGGCCGGAAGAGCCGCGGCCGGGAAGGGTGTGAAGGCTGGGGTCGCGATGCGTCATGATCGGGTTTACGCCCGGATGCTAACCCGAATGCCGAAGGTCTCCGCCGCCGCCGCCGACCCCGCCGAGTCGGACACTGCGCCGGGCCGCGCCCGCGGCGACCGAGCCAACCGCGCCGACCGCGGGGTGCGCATCCGCCGGCTGGTCGCTACGCTGGCGATTCTGGGGCTGGCGGCGGTCGCCACCGTGCATCACTACCGCTGGCTCGCCGCTCAGAGCGCGCTCGCCGCCGAGGCACGGGCGCACGGCCTCGCCGGCCCTGAGCTCGCCGAGATCACGACCAGGATGCGACGCGAGGGCGATCCGCTCGCCGCCCGGCTGGTGCTCGCCGCGCGCCTCTTCGATCTCGAAGTCGCCAGTCGCGAGCCCGGATCGCCGGCCTCCGCCGAACGCCTCCTCGCCACCCGCGAGCTCGCCCGCGAGGCGTTGCGCGAAGCCCCAGCGAGCTGGCAGGCGGCGATGCTCCTGGGCGCCACGGTCAGCCTCGAGCGCAGCCGCAACCGTGACGCGCGGCTCTACTCCCTGGCGCGCGACTGGGAACGTCCGCTGGTCGTCGCCGGAGAGCTCGCGCCGGCAGAGCTCCAGCCACGCCGCCTGCTCGCCGCCGCCTACCTCGAAGTCTGGCCGGCGCTCACCACCGAGAAGCGCGTCAAGGTCGAGGGGCTCCTGCGCGAAGCGTTCCTGGAGCCGCACACCTTCGACCGCCTGTACGGACCGTGGGTGGCGATCGCCGGCTCGCTCGAGCGCGCGGCGACTCTCCTGCCCGACCGCCCGCTCACCTTTAAGCGCCTCGCCGCGACCGCCTTCGAGCGCAAGTCCTGGAGCGAGTACGCCGCGCTCAGCGCCCGGCATCGGGAGGGGCTGCTGAAGAGTCTCGAGCGCGATCTCGCCGCCGCCGGAAAGGCCGTGGACGGCGGCAACCTCCCGTCCGCACGCCGCCACTACAGCACGGTCCTCGCCGAGGCGCCGGTCGACGCCGCCTCCGTGGAGCTGGTGGAGAGGGCGCTCGCCCGCCTGCCACCCGGTCCGGCGTCCGAGTCGCAGGTGCGCGCCGCGGACGCCTGGCTCGCCTGGGCCCAGCCGCTCTGCCTGGTGCGGACCTGCCCGCTCTCGCCCGCAGCGATGGGGCGGCTCGCCTCGCTCGCCGGTACCGCCCTCTCCGGCGACGACGCGGCGTTCGCCACCCTAGCGGCCGAGAACCGCAACCGCGCCGATCTCCTCGAGCGCCGTTCGGACGAGCTCTGGAGCGAAGCCTGGGCGCCGTTCGTCACGCTGAAGGCGAAACAGCAAGCGGCGCGGCAGGAGATCGCCGCGGCGCGCGAGACACTCCTCACGGCGCATCGCTCGTTTCGCGTCCGCCTCGCCTGGCGAGTGCTCGCCGAGCGCATCGCGGCGGTCGGGGTCGTCGCCGGTCCGCCACTTTCACGCGACCTCTGGGAGGCCTCCGACTGGTGGTTCGAACGCGGCGCCTCGCGCCTCGATCTGCTGCCGTCGCGCGCCGCCTCCGCCCTCTGGCTCGATTTTCCCAAGCCGGTGTCGGGGGGGGCGGGGGGGGCGGGGGCTTTGCTCGAGATTCAGTGGGACGGCCGAGCCCTGCTGCCGCTTGCCCTCGCCGCGGGAGAGGCCTCGCTCCGACTGCCGGTGGCGGTCATGGCCTCCGAGCCCCACCTCCTCGAAGTGCGCGTGCGCGACGGAGACCTCCGCCCCGCCGCCCGCGTTCGGCTCGAATAGATCTAAGCGGGAAAAGCCTGCAGATTCAGTCCGAGCCGCCTGCGCCGCGCCGCAGCCAGGCCGGGCCGCGCAGACGCAGCGCTTCGATGCGCTCGTTGGCGAGCGCGCGCGCCCGGCGGACGAGACCGAGCTGGCGCATGGCGATGACCACCGCGATCTCGATGAGCAGCAGCATCAAGCCGAGCCAGCCCTCGCCGGTCACCGCCACCGCCACCGCGCCGACGCAGAACAGCAGCACGATGAGGTAGAGCACCGACACCACCCGCTTGTGGCGGGTCGCGAGGTCGCTCAAAAGGTGGTGAAGGTGCTGCCGATCGCCGCGGAACATCCGGCCGACGCGGCGGCCCACCGGCGCCCCCTCGCCTTCGAAGAAGCGCACCACCATGACCAGCAACGTGTCGATCACCGGTAACCCGAGCGCGAGGATGGGCACCAGGATAGCGACCGCTGCCGGCGCCTTGATCGCCGAGTGCAGCGAGATCGCGCCGAGCAGGAAGCCCAGCGTCAGCGAGCCCGAATCGCCCATGAAGACCCGCGCCGGCTCCCAGTTGTGGCGCAGGAAGCCGACGCAGGCGCCGCCGATCGACGCCAGGAGCACGACGCTCCCGAGGTTGTTCTGAATCAGGGCGTAAACCAGCAGGCTGACCGAGATGATCGCCGCGACCCCTCCAGCCAGGCCGTCGAGGCCGTCGATCAAATTGATCGCGTTGGTGACGCCGACCACCCAGAGGAGCGACACCAGCCCGCCCCAGACGCCCAGTTGGACCTCGCCGACGAACGGCAGGTTGATCTCGCTGAAGGTCCAGCCGACGCGCACCAGAAGCCAGGCGGCGACGAGCTCGACGATGAACTTTTTGCCCGGCGAGACGCCGAAGAGGTCGTCCACCAGGCCGACCAGGAAGACCAGACCAGCGGCGATCGGCAGCGCCACGAGCTCGGGCCGCGGGATCGTCATCCCCCACTGGCTCCAGCCGGCCATCAGGCCGACGAGCGCCCCGGCGCCCAAGCCGGCGGCAATGGCGACGCCGCCGAGGCGCGGCACCGCGGTCGCCAGCACCGCCTTGCGCTCGCCGCCCGCCCCTCCAGGCGCCGGGCGGTCGAAAGAACGCAGGAACTGGGCGAGGTTCACCACCGGCGGAACGAGCAGGCTGGCGACGACCCCCGCGAGGAGAGCCGCGGCGCCGGCGACGATGAACAGCGGATTCATGTTCGAACCCGAAGATGCTACCGCAGCGCGAGGGCTTCTAGCGCCAACGCGTCCAGTGCCGCGTTGACCGCCGCCGCGTCGCCGACGTCTACCCGGCGATAGCGGGCTGCCTGCAGTCCGCTGGGGTCCTGACGCCCGGCAAAGCGCTCCGAGCAGAGGAGATGAACGTCCGAGTTCGCGCTGCCGATGAACAGTACGCTCCTGCCGGAGGCAATGCAGCCGTAGACTTTCGACGGCAGAACGTAGCCGACGAACTCGTCGCGCAAGGTGATGAGGTGGGCGTGCGGCGTCACCAGCAGGCGCGGCAACTCGCCGAGCGGCACCGGACGTGATCGGTGGAGCGGCAGGCCGCGCTCACGCAGCGCCGCCTCGACCCGGTCTGCCTTGGCGCCGGTCGCGTTCAGCCAGAGCACCACCTTCGCAGTTTGCCCGGGATCCCTCGAGTCGCGTTCATGATGCTGCGCGTAGCCCTCGATGAAGGTCGCGTCATCGTGCGCCACGCCGAAGTTGCCCGAGTAGAGGAGCACCACGTTCCCCCTCAGAGCCTCGGGAAGCTCGAGGGGATCGGTCGTCGCGGAGATGGCCACAGGAGCTTCGTCGCGGCGGAGGAAGATGCGCGCTTCCGGGATTCCGATCTCCAGCAATCGCCGCTTCTGATCTTCGCCGAGGACTTCGAAGCGGTGGACGCGCTTCCGAAGGAAAAGCGTCCAGTAAAGGAAAAGCTTCAGCACGAACGGTGTTCGCCCGAGCTCGGCGATCAGGCACTCGGGGTGAAAATCGGTGATGCGGTAGGTGAGTTTTCTGCGCAGCAGAAGGTTCGCCGGAACGATCCAGTGCAGGAAGAACGGCGGGCTGCCGGTGAAGAGCACTTCGTCGGCCTCCCGGGCGCACTGCCAGGCCGCGCGCAGAAGCCGCCAGTTGGTCGCCGCGGTCCACAGCGCCCGCTGCCGGAAGTTGGCCCGCTCGTAAGGCCGAGCGAGCACACGCACCATCGTCAGCTTTCCTTTACCGATCTTTTCTTCTGTTTTTCTCGGGCTCGCCGAGGCGAGCCCGACCAGCGTCACCTCCGCCCCTTCCGCCGCGACCCTGCGAGCTTCGATCTCGGCGTACTGGCCGACCGCGCCGAAGTCCGGCGGCAGCCAGTCGCAGATCGAGACGAGGCGCTTCACCCGGGGGTGAGCGAGGGGACGGCGACGGCCGCCGGCGGCACGCCGCGCACGCCTCCTCGCGCGAGCTCGGCCTCGAACCAGCGGTAGGTCGAGGCGATGCCGGCGGCGACGTCGACGGTGTGGCGCCAGCCAAGGCCGTGGAGCTTCCCGACGTCGAGGAGCTTCCGCGGCGAGCCGTCGGGCTTCGACGTGTCCCACTCGATGAGGAGCTCCGGCGCCACAACGTCGCGGACGAGCTCGGCGAGGCTGCGGATCGACAGATCCTCGCCGGTGCCGATGTTGACGTGCTCGTCGCCGTCGTACTCGCGCATCAGGAAGAGGCAGGCGTCGGCGAGGTCGTCGACGTGCAGGAACTCTCGGCGCGGCGCGCCGGTTCCCCACAGAGTCACCGCCCGATTCCCTCCAATGCCTCCAGCGCCGCGCTCCCGGGCCTCGTGGAACTTGCGGATCATCGCCGGCAGGACGTGCGACGACTCGAGGTCGAAGTTGTCCCCCGGGCCGTAGAGGTTGGTCGGCATCGCCGAGATGAAGTCGCAGCCGTACTGCCGGCGGTAGGACTGGCAGAGCTTGATGCCGGCGATCTTGGCGATGGCGTACGGCTCGTTGGTCGGTTCGAGCGGACCGGTGAGCAGAACCTCCTCTGCCATCGGCTGCGCCGCCTCCCGGGGGTAGATGCACGAGCTCCCGAGGTAAAGAAGTTTCTTCACTTGGGTGCGCCAGGCGGCATGCACCACCGTGGCGTGGATCATCAGGTTGTCGTAGAGGAACTCCGCCGGCCGCTGCGAGTTCGCCCAGATGCCGCCCACCGTGCCGGCGACGAGGAAGACGTATTCCGGCCGGGCGGCCTCGAACCAGCGCTCGACCGCCGCCTGATCGCGCAGATCGAGCTCGTCGCGGCCGGCGGTCAGGATGTTCTCGAAACCCTCCAGCGCGAGCCGGCGCATCATCGCCGAACCGACCAGCCCGCGGTGGCCGGCGACGTAAATACGGGCGTCGAGGGGGATTTCGAGACGAGTCGCGAGTGGGTTCATGCGGATCGAAACGATGCTAACAGAGGTCCTCCCGAAGGTCCGCCGCGAACTGGCACGGCCGATGCACTAGTCCCCTCCGAGGACGGAAACCATGAACCTTGAAACCGTGAATAACCTGCAGTCTCCACAGCACTTCCTGCCCGAAAGTGGGCGCCTTTTCACCCGCGGCCGCGCGACGCCGCGGCGCGTGGTTTCTACAATCGCTTTTCCCAATCGGCCGATGCGGAGAATTCTGCGCCGGGGCTCACGCAAGGCGGCCGGCTTCGTCGGCTCGGTCGTGCGTCAGAGCGGCATCCAGGAGCACTGGCGTTTCATCCTGGTGATGGTCGTCGCCTCTTTCCTGACGGCGTGGCTCGGCACCCGAGCGCTGATGGCTGGGTTCGACGACACCCTTTCCCAGGTCTCCCTCGTCTCGGCGCGGAATGAGAACCACGCGCTCCGTCTGCGGCAGGAGACCCTGCGCGAGCAGACCGACCTCGCGCTCGCGCGCCTCTCGGCTCTCGAAACCTCGTACGCCCGGAAGCCCTAGCCCGCGCTGACCGGAGGCGCGACCGATAGCCGGGCTTTGCTGGCCGGTCGTCCGTCGCGTCTTGTTTATGCGCTCTTGTCTATGCGAAGCCCTCGATCTGCTTCGCGACCCCGAGTTCATCAAGGAACCATCCCGAAGCCGCAGTCGCGAAAGTCACGGTCGAAAGTGAACGCGGCCTGGAGGCCGATGCGTCGCATGAGAGCCATGCTCGCGCCATCCGTGAGGCTCAGCCTCTTGTCGGAGAATTTCTCCATGAACGCCGTCGCACCGTTCAAGAGCTCGCGATCGACGAACAGGACCTCGTAGCGCTGGCTAGCGAGCAGGGCTCTTGCCACCTCGACGCCGCGCTGCGCTCCGGCCCGCGCCGCCAGGCGGGTCGCCACTTCGCCCAGGATCATCTCGCTCAGCACGAACCGCGCCCGCGGCGTCTCCCGCAGGAAGTCGACTGCGGCCCGGTGATTGCGATCGTCGACCAGATACAGCGCCAGGAGCGCGCTCGAGTCCGCCAGCAGTTTCACCGTCGGCCTCCTTCGGCCAGCCGTAGAGGTAATGATCGTGGGCGACCGACTCGTCGTCGACGCCGGCGCGCAGGGTACCGACCAGAGCGTCGGCGGGATCCGCTCCGAAAGCGAGCTCCTGCGGATTCTCGTCGCGCCCGAGGTAAAGCGCGACCGCTTCGCGAACGACCTCGGCCATCGGCACGCCGCGGCCCGAAGCCCGACGCATCAGCTCCTCGTAGGTCGCCTCTGGAAACCGCAGGTTGGTGGTCCGGTAGGCCGGCATCGCAATCTTACAATACCACGATATCACGGTACCGCGAGCACCCCCGCTCGCTCACTCCGGGCAGGAGGTGCATTGGAGATCCCACTGGGTGACCCACGACCAGCTTGAACTGGAGGCAGACGGACGACAAGCGCTCGAACCCCTGGTTCCAGTAGGCGGCGATCTCCTCTGCGATTCCGACGACCTCGGCTTGCGCTCCCTACGGCGGGATCGACCTTGGAATCGCCAGAGCTGTTCCGGCAGGCCGTTCCTGCACCCACCAGCACCAGCGCGAAGATCAGGTGCTTCTGCGCCATCGAGCGCCGCATCATCGGACTAGTCGTAGGCCCCTTCGAGGCTGGGCTCCGGACCGCAGGCCGGCGGGACGCCGCGGCATTCGGCGTCGGCGAAGCAGGCGCGCCAGGCGGCGTGGTCGAGACCGGCACACTCCAACCCCTTCGTGCGCAGGTCGTTCAGGCCCGGCGCCACCTTCGAATCCCACACCCGCTTCGCCGCCTTGAAGTGCTCGAGGAACTTCTTCGCCGCCATGTAAGTGTCGATCGGCACCTTGCCGGAGCAGCCGTCGAGGTCGCGCTGCATCTTGTCAATCTCGCTCGCGGTGACTTCGAACCAGATCGCCTTCGCCTTGGCGTAGTAGCCGAGGAACGTGGCCATCTGCTCGGGGTAGAGCATCGAAGCGAGATCCCCCTCCTGCACTTTCTCGATGACGTCGCGCAGATAGACCAGAGCACGGGCCGCCTCCGCCGCCGGCCCGGTGCCGCCGGAAATGATCGCTTCCAGGACCTCCTTCGCCTTGTCGTAGAGCTCGCAGAACTTCTGCGCCCGCTCGAACTCGGCCCGGTTCGCCTCCGCGAGCTTCATCTCCGAGTTGTACTCCGCGAGCGCCGGCGCCAGACCGTCGAGGAGCAGATCGAGCTGCGCGTGACAGGTGTCGCGCAAGGCCGCCTGCTGGCCGGCGCGGGCGCAGGGGTCGGCCGCGGGGGGCGGTACCGGAACCGGAGGAAGCTCCGGCGGCGGCGGACAGGCATCGCCTTCGCGGCAGAGCATCCAGCTCACCGTGAGGTCGCGGTATCCGTCCGTCGCGGAGTAGCTCCCCTGCATCCTCCCCTGCACCAATCCACGAACTTCCGGATCCTCGTAATCCGAGCGCTCGACGTTCGGATCCAGATGACTCACCCAAATGACCGGATAGTAGAAGTCCGATGGGCTCGTCAAGCCGTCGGCCACACAGATTCCAGGATAGGTGTACTCCCCGGAAGCAAAGGTCGCGAAGGCGTACCTCCCGCCCGCTAGAGGTATGTCGTAGCCGTAAAGGGAGGTGACGTCCACGTCGTGGCTCTTGATGAAGAGGTGTCCGGCGGGGCCCGGGCTGTCCATCGCCAGGGACCCCTGCCCCGAGCAGCGCATGCTGCCGGAATCGAAGACCTCCTGCGTCGCGACCGAGCTGCCCTCGTTGCGGAGGGCAATGCTGCGGCCGACCTTCTGCTAGTTCCCGGAAAGTTGAAACCACATCGGAGAGATGCTGGTCTCACGGAGTCGAAGCGAGAACAACGAAGTCCGATAGCTCCCGGGGAAAGCACGCACCACATCCCGCTCCTGCAGCGTGCCGATCCACAATGCGCCCGTCTCCCCCAGACCTCCTTGTGCCGGTGGCGGGTCAACCCCGGGAGGTCCGGGCGGCGCCGGACTCGGTGCCGGCGGCGGCGTTGGCGGACGTGTTGGGGGCGGCGCCTGCGCCGGTGGATCGCGGATCACCGGCGGCCCGCCCTCGCGCGCCGGCGGCGCGAGGTAGATCCAGGCGACCTGCGAACGTGGAAGGGTCCCGACGCCCAGCACCACGTCCGC
>JAYTAM010000137.1:0-9225 GCA_043737505.1 Thermoanaerobaculia bacterium | reverse complement strand
ATACGGTCGGCGACTACCTCGCGCGGCACATGGGAGAGAAGCTCGATACCGCGAGCGCTCCCTTCGACGCAGCCCAGGCCGGAGTCGAGGCGGAGGTCGCCGGGCTTCTCGCGGTGCGCGGCAAGCGCTCCGTCGGCTCGATTCACCGTGAGCTCGGCCGGATCATGTGGGAGCACTGTGGCATGGCGAGAAACGCCGCCGGTCTGCGGACGGCGCTGGAGGAGATTCCGGCTCTCCGCCGGGAGTTCCGCGAGAACGTGAACGTTCTCGGCGCCGGCGAGAGTCTGAACCAGTCGCTCGAAAAGGCGGGGCGAGTCGCCGACTTCCTCGAGCTGGGCGAGCTCATGTGCAAAGACGCGCTCGACCGCGCGGAATCGTGCGGCGGGCACTTCCGCGAGGAGAGCCAGACCGCCGAGGGAGAGGCGCTGCGCGACGACGAGCAGTACTCCTACGTCGCCGCCTGGCAGAACCTGGGCGCGGATCGGGGTTGGGAGGTGCACAAGGAGCCGCTCTCCTTCGAGCACGTCCACCTCGCCCAAAGGAGCTACAAGTGATGAAGCTCAAGCTCAAGGTCTGGCGCCAGCAGGCTGCCTCGACCCCCGGAGCGATGGTCGAATACGAAGCCTCCGACGTCAGCCCGCATATGTCGTTCCTGGAGATGCTCGACGTGCTGAACGAACGCCTGGTCGCCCGGGGCGAGGAACCGATCGCCTTCGACCACGACTGCCGCGAGGGCATCTGCGGCAGCTGCGGCTTCGTGATCAACGGCATCGCCCACGGCGGGCAGAAGGGGACGACGGTCTGTCAGCTACACATGCGCCACTTCAAGGATGGCGACGAGCTCACCCTTGAGCCGTGGAGGGCGCGGGCCTTCCCGGTGATCCGCGACCTGATCGTCGACCGGAGCGCCTTCGACCGCATCGTCCAGGCCGGCGGATTCGTCTCGGTGAACACCGGAACGGCCCCGGACGGCAACGCCATCGCGGTTTCCAAGCTGGCCTCCGACCTGGCGATGGACGCCGCCCAGTGCATCGGTTGCGGCGCCTGCGTCGCCCAGTGCCCGAACGGCGCCGCGCAGCTCTTCACCGCGGCCAAGGTCTCGCATCTGGCTCACCTGCCCCAGGGCCAGCCGGAGCGCTATCAGCGGGTCGACTCGATGGTCGCGCAGCTCGAGGAGGAGATGTTCGGCAGCTGCACGAACTACGGCGAATGCGAGGCCGTCTGCCCGAAGCAGATCTCGGTCGACTTCATCGCCCAGCTGAACCGCGACTACCTCAAGGCCAAGCTCGCCCCGCCGCGCATGGCGCGCGGCGCAGGGGGCGGCGCCGGCTGACGCCGGTGCCGCCGTTGGCCCAACGCCCGGTGTCGGAAAATCGGATGATCGGATGATCGTCGATTCACCTCGAGCCTTCAGCGACGCGGTCGGCGGCGACCGCTTTCCCGTCGCGCACCCGACGACGGCGCGCGCCGCCTTGCTGGTCTCGCCGCTGGGCTTCCGCCTGGCGGACGAGTCGGCGTCCGACAACCGCTACATGCACCTCGGCACGACGACTTCGGAAGAGCGGGCGCTCGTCGAGCACGCGCAGCTGGCGAGAAGCCTGGCCGGGACCTTGCCCGTCCTCACCCTGCCCGGCGATCGGGAGACCCCTGACGCGGTCTTCCCGAACAATGTCTTCGCGACGACCAGGGAGAAACTGATCGTCGGCGCGATGCGCCACGAAGTGCGCCGCCGAGAGGCACAAAGACAAGACGTCCGTTCTTTATTCACCGGTCTTTTCGCGAAACGGATCACCACCCTGCCTGAAGGTGTGATCGCCGAGCTGACCGGCCCGCTCATCGTCGACCGGGGAAGGAACATCGGCTACTGCGGCCTGACCGAGCGTTGCGACCGCCGCGGGGCAGAAGCGATGCACGACGCCTTCGACCTCGATCTGACCTTCGTCTTCGAGCTCGATCCGGCCGAGTATCACACCAACGTCGTGATGTCGGTCCTGGCGAGCCGGGCACTGGTCATTCACCCGCCTTCGTTCCGCCATCCCGAGGTGCCGCGCGCGATCGCGGAGCTCTACGGCCAGCGGGTGATCGTGCTGACCGACGTCGAAAAGGCGGCCTTCGCCGGCAACTGCATCGCCCTCTCAGAAAAGGACGTCTGGATGAGCGAGGCAGCGGCGGCGGCGCTCACCCAGGCGCATCGCGCTGACTTGACCGCCTGGGGCTTCGAGGTGAGAAGCGTGGGGCTCGGCGAGATCGAGAAGGCCGGCGGCTCGCTGCGCTGCTGCGTCGCCGAAATCTACTGAGCCTTGGCGATCCGGCGCAGCTCCTGTTCTTCCTGCCGGCGGAACCGGAAGGCGAAGAGTCGCCGGGCCCACTTCGTGAGCCGGGTTCTCCGCCAGGCCTCGGCGGCGCGCTGCACCACCTCTGCCCGCGTCGCGTAGGGGTGGAGGGTCTCGGCCAGCGCCGCCAGGCCAATGCCGTGCTGGATCGCCATCACCAGCTCACCGATGATCTCGCCGGCGTTCTCACCCACCAGGGTCGCCCCGAGGATCCTGTCGCTCCCCTTGCGGAAGTGCAGCCGCAGCGAACCGTTGGCTCCGCCATCGAGACGGGCACGGTCGTTCTCTTCGAGCGTCACCGCGAGAGTCGCGAAGCGAATCTGCCGCAGGCGGAGCTCCGACTCCTGCAGCCCGACCTGGGCGATCTCCGGCGAGGTAAAAGTGCAGCGGGGCACAACCAGGGCGCTCGCCCGCTTCCTGCCGCCGAGGAGGGCGTTCTGAATCGCGATCTTCGCCTGCGCCCGGGCCAGATGGCTGAAGTGCTCCGCCGAAACGACGCCGCCGCAGGCGAAGATGCGGGGGTTGGTCGTCTGCAGCCGGTCGTCGACCTCGACGCCACGCGGCGAGAAGGCGACGCCAGCGCTCTCCAGCCCGAGACCCTGGACGCGTGGAGTGCGTCCGGTGCTGACCAGGATCTCGTCCACCGGCAGTTGATGTTGATTGTCGTCGACCTCGAAGTGCACCACCTTGCTGCGCTGCGGCCGCTGCACGGCGAGCAGGCGGCAGGAGGCGACGACGCGCACGCCGTCGGCTTCGAGGGCGCGCTGCACGATGGCGGCGCTCTCCTCCTCCTCGCGTGGCAGCAGACGGTCGCGGCGCACGAGGAGGGTGACCTGGCTGCCGAAGCGCGCGAACGCCTGCGCCAGCTCGCATCCGGCCGGGCCGCCGCCGATGACGGCCAGACGCCGCGGCAGATCGGTGAGGGAAAAGACCGTCTCGGCGGTGACACAGCCGACCTCGAGGAGCCCAGGCAGGTCGGGAACCGCTGGCCGGGCGCCGGTGGCGACGAGCGCGCGCCGGAAGGGGAGCCGGCTGTCCGCGACGGCGATCGTTTCCGCATCGGCGAAGCTGCCTTCGCCGAGGAAGAGGTCGATGCCGAGCTCGCGCAGGCGAAAGGCCGAGTCCTGGCCGGAGATCTCCGCGCGAAGGCGGCGCATGCGCTCCATCGCGGTGGCGAAATCGCCACTCTCCAGAGACGCTTTCACGCCGAAGTCGCCGGCACGCCGGGCCTCCCGGAAGGCGGCGGCGGCACGCAGCACGGCCGCTGTCGGCACGCTGCCGGAGTTCAGACGGTGGCCGCCCAGGAGGTGCTTCTCGACGAGCGCAACCCGGGCTCCGAGGGCTGCTGCTTCGACCGCCGCCACGAGGCCCGCGGTTCCAGCGCCGAGGACGACCAGATGGTAAACGGCGGCGGGGACGGGATTCTCCCAGTCTGCCGGGTGAACATTGTCGACCAGTCGCTGGTTGTGCGTGTCGAGCGGCAGCACGAGCGGTACTTCGCGCATCTCAAGCCCCCTGGGAGACCGGGAAAGGTACGCTAGTCTAGTCGGCCGGAGGCCGTGAACAAAGCAGTGGAGAAGAGCGGGGCGAAGAGCGACGAGACGCTCGCCGTCGAGGCGAAGCGCGGCTCGGAAGAGGCCTTCCGCGAGCTCGTGGAGCGCTTCGAGCGCCCGGTCTACGCCCTGCTGGTGCGGATCGTTCGCCAGCCGGAGCTGGCCGAAGATCTCGCCCAGGAGAGTTTCCTCAAAGCCTGGAAGGCGCTCGCGCGCTTCGATCCGGGGCGCAAGTTCTCGAGCTGGATGTTCAAGATCGCCCACAACACGGCGCTGGACGAGCTGCGCCGCGGCGGGCTCGAGACGATCTCGCTGGACGCGCCGTTCGCCGGCGAGGAGGAGCCTCCCGAGCTGCCCGCCGACCTGGCGGCGGAGAATCCGCTGCTGCGCACGCTCGCCCGCGAGTCGGGCCGGGTGCTCGAGCGCGCCGTATCGCGTCTGCGCCCGGCCTATCGCGGGATTCTTCTGCTGCGCTTCGCCCAGGAGATGTCTTACGACGAGATTGCCGAAGTGCTGGGCCTCCCCCTCGGGACGGTGAAGATCCACATCTTCCGGGCGCGGGCCGAGCTGCTGCGGGAGATGCGGGCCCTGGGCCTCGATCCGGACGGTCCGGCAGTGAAACCCGGGGGCGATGGAACCGTAGGGCCGACTGGAGAGATGAGATGAGCCACCCGCCCACCACCAACCTCGGCCAGACGGCCGCCTCCGCCCCATTGCTTGCGGCGGTGCCTGCGGCGGGCGACGACGCCGCCCTCGCGGCGTGGTTCGCGCTCCTGCCGGAGCACGCGCCGCGGCCCGGCTTCGCGCTGCGGGTGATGTCGGCCCTGCCGCGGAGAAGCTGGCTGGATTCGCGGTCGATGCGCGTCGCCCTGCTGGCGGCGCTCGTCGCACTGGCGGTTTCGGCGGGCCTCCTGGTGCCGGCCCTGCTGCCGCTGGTGCGGCTGGTCGGGCCGGCGGGCGTGCTCAATCTCTGGATCAGCTCGGTCGCCGATCTCGCGACGCATCTGACCGCCGGAGTCTCGACCTGGAACGCTTTCGCGAGCGTCGGCAGGGTGCTGGGCCGCGCCCTCGCCCTGCCGCCTTTTGTCGCGCTTCTCGCCTTGAATGCAGCCCTCGCGCTGGCCGCCTTTCGCGGGCTGGTCGCGCTTTCATCGAAAAGGAGTTCTTCCCATGCCGGCATCGTCGCGCTTTCGCTCTGAATCTATAGCCGCCGGGCGACCGGGCTCGCTCCTATCGCCTCTACCGCTTCGACGGCCTGCTGCGCTCGTTCTGCTCGCCGCTCTCCTGCTCGCCGGCCTGCCCTGGGTCGCTCTCGCTGCCGAATCGGGCGAAGCCGCCAGCCTCGGCGACCGGATTCATCAGCGCTTCCGTGTCTGGGTGGAGGACGACTCGATTCGCCTGCGTCCGATCGACGCCGATCCGGCGCTGCGCTCGATCGAGCTCGAGGACGGCGACGACGAGGCCTCGGTCAACGGCAAGGCGTTCTCGGAGGAGGAGCTGCGTGCGTTCCTGGGCAAGGACGGAGAGCTCGTCGCCGAGCTCCTCGCGCTCGACTCCGAAGAGCGCAGGACCGTCCTGGGAATGGGCGGCGACGAAGCGGGGTCGGGCGACGAGTCGAACTCCAGGGGCGAGCCCGGCAGTGGCCTGCCGGAACCTCCGGAAGCCCCGGAAGCCCCCGAAGCCCCCGGAGCGCCCCACATCCGGGTCGAGAGTGATGGCGACGACCGGGTCTCCTTCGGCCGCTCGATCGAGATCGCCGCCGGAGAATCGACCGGCGATGCGGTCTGCATCGGTTGCTCGATCACCGTCTCGGGAGAGGTGGAGGGCGATGCGGTCGCGGTCGGCGGCACGGTTCACGTCGAGAGCGGCGGGCGCGTTCAGGGCAATGCGGTCGGTGTCGGCGGCAAGGTCCGCCTCGAGTCCAGGGCCACGGTCGAAGGCGACGCCGTCGCCGTGGGCGGCACCGTGCAGATCGCCGAGGGCGCGACGGTCGAGGGGCAGAAGTCGACGGTCGGCTGGGGCGAAGGCTGGAGCGGGCACAAGGGCGACAGCTGGAGTTTCGGCGCGCCGTTCTTCTTCGACAGCGACTTCGGCGAGCTCTTCTGGAGCATCCTGCGGGCGCTCTTCCTGATGCTGCTCTGCTGCCTCTCGGTGCTCCTCGCGCGCGGGCCGATGGAGAACACCGCGCGCCGGCTGACCGACGAACCGTGGAAGGCCATCTTCGCCGGCCTTCTGACCCAGCTCCTGTTCTTCCCGGTGCTGATCTTCGTCACCGTGATCCTGGCGGTGTCGATCGTCGGTATTCCGCTCCTGGTACTCGTTCCGGTGGCGATCCTGGCTCTGCTGGTGGCGACGCTCCTGGGTTTCGCCGCCGTGGCGCAAGCGCTCGGGCGGTGGGCCGCGCAACGTTTCGGCTGGAATCTCACTGAGCCGTTCCTGCCGGTCGTCGTCGGCGTCGCGATGATTCAGGGGGTGACGATTGTCGCGCGCCTCATCGGCCTTCCGGGTGGCTTTCTCGGGCTCTTCGCCTTCGCTCTGATCGCCCTCGGGTTCTTTCTCAAGTACGCCGCCTGGACGATGGGACTGGGCGCCATGACCCTGTCTCTGCTCGGGCGGGATTGGCGGCGGCCGGTGTCCGGCCCGGAGGGCCCCGGCCGGATTCGGCGCTCGACCGAGGTGAGCGCCGCCGAGGAGGGGCTTGCGCCAGCGCCTTACTCGCCGCCCCCTCCGCCCAGCGCTCCGGACTCCGGGCTGGCCTCGACGACATCCCATGACGACGCTCCGACTGCCGCCCCGTCCGACGCCCCGTCTGACTCTATGGCGGACGCAGGCACGGCGGCGACTTCACCGGGCGAAGTACGGCGCCGCGACGTCCGGATCGAAGGCGACGACACCGAAGCCTGAGATCGAACGTCGACGGAGGGCAGGGGGCGGTCGGGGCATGCCCCTTTCGGGTGAGGGCGTGCTTGACCGGCGCGCAGGGCTCGCGGTAGAAAGCGACTTCTTGTTCACTGACGCCACGACCTCCGCTGCCTCGGGCCAGGCGGGCTCGTCCGACTTCGTCTCCTTCGGACGTGGTCTGGTTCAGATGTCGGCCACCGCAGTCGCCTTCGCGCTGCTGTCGGAGGTCGCCGAGTACTTCAGCGAGTCCTATGGCGCCTCGTTCGTCTTTCCCCCTGCGGGCGTTTCGCTCGCAGCGAGCGTGGCCTTCGGCCCCTGGGGGGTGCTAGGCGTGTTGCTCGGGGTCGCCGCGGCGCCCTGGGGCGCGGCGGCGATCTCGCCCCTCGCCATGGTTCTGTTCAGCCTGGTCCATGCCTCGGCGGCGCTGCTTCCGGCCTGGACCCTGCGCCGCCCAGCGGGCCCCACCGGCCGGAGGCTGGTACGGGTGATGCTCTTCGGGGTGGTGCTGGCGAGTCTGGCGAGCGCGATCCTCGGCACGCTCTCGCTCGCCTGGCTGGGTCGCCTCGATTGGTCGGCCGCGGCGCTCGGCAACAACCTCCTGGCCTGGTGGGTGGCGGACACGATGGCGTGCCTGATTCTCGGCCTGCCGCTCCTCCTGGCGCTGTATCCCGAGAGCTTGCTCGACGACTACGGCCGCCGTCTCTTTCTGCAGTGGCGCGGCAACACCCGACAGATCGCCCTCGTCGGCTTCAGCCTCGTGGTGGCAGTCGTCGTGCTCTGGGCCTCGTATCGCCTCGACTGGGGCTTTCCGGCCTGGATGGCGGTGGGTCTGCTGGCGCCGGTCGCACTCGCCGGGGTTCAGGGAGGGCTCGGCGGGGCGATCTGGATGAGCTTTCCGGTCTGTCTCTCCTATTTCGGCCTGACCGTGCTGCCGGCGCTCGCCGACCACCCCGGACCCTCGCGCGAGATCCTCGCCCCGGGCTACCTCGTCGCCGGCTTCTTCTGCCTGTTCGGCGCCGCCGCGGGGGCGCTCTCGGGACGCAACCGCGAGCTGCTGGAGCATGTGAGGCAGCAGCAGTCGCAGCTCGAGCGCGACTTTCAGCGCACGGTGGTGTCGCTCGCTGCGGCGATCGAAGCCAAGGATCCGACGACCGTCGGACACGTCCAGCGCGTCGCCAAGCTGGCCGAGCGTCTCGGACAGGAGCTCGGGCTGGGAGGCCGTGACCTCCAGATCCTCGCCTACGGCGCCCTGCTGCACGACGTCGGCAAGATCGGCGTGCCGGAGGCGATCCTCAACAAGCAGGGACCGCTCGACGAAAGCGAAACCGTCGTCATGCACCAGCATGTCGAGATCGGCCTCCGCATCCTCGGCAACATCGAGGTGATGCGCGAGGTCCTGCCACTGGTCAAGTACCACCAGGAGCGCTGGGACGGAAAGCGTGAGGGGGTCGTCTATCCCGGCTACTTCGGGCTGCGGGGCGAAAACATTCCGCTCGGAGCACGGATTCTGGCGGTGATCGACGCTCTCGACGCGATCACCAACGATCGACCCTACCGCCAGGCGCGCGATATTCCGCAGGCGCTGCTCGAGCTCGATCGCGAGGCCGGAGCGCAGTTCGACCCCCGGGTCGTCGCCGTCCTGCACGAGCTGCTCGAGCGGGAACCTGAGCTGCTGGCGAACCCACACCCGGTCTCGGTGTTCGATTCGGGCGCGGTCCGCCTGCCGCCCTCGCTCGCCAGGGCCGGCGATCGCGCCGTCGCGCAGCCGATCTCCTAGGCGGACGCGATGGGCGACCCGGCGCGTCGCGCCGCCTTCCTGCGCGCCGAGATTCAACGGCACGAGCACCTGTACCATGTCGCCGGCCGGCCGGAGCTCTCCGACCGCGAGTTCGACCGCCTGATGGCGGAGCTCGTGGCCCTCGAGACCGCTTCGCCGGAGCTCGCGACCGCCGACAGCCCGACGGGACGGGTCGGAGGCGAGCCGCTCACCGGTTTCGCGACCGTGCACCATGAACCGCCGATGATGTCGCTCGACAACACCTACAACCTCGAAGAGCTGCGCGACTGGGGCGCGAGGCTCGAGCGCCTCGCACCCGGCGAGGCGGCCGCCGGGTTCGACTTCGTAGCCGAGCTCAAGGTCGACGGTGTCTCCACTTCGTTGCTCTACGAGGACGGCGTTTTCGTGCGCGGCGCGACGCGCGGCAACGGCTCGGTGGGGGATGACGTCACCGAGAATCTGCGGACTATCCGCAAGCTCCCGCTCCGGCTGCCGGCGGGAGCGCCGGCGCGTCTGCTGGTGCGCGGCGAGGTCTACATGCCGCGGGTCGAGTTCGAACGCGTCAACCGGGAGCGCGAGGCGGCGGGCGAGCCGCTCTACGCCAACCCGCGGAACGTGACCGCGGGCTCGATCCGCCAACTCGACAGCCGGCAGGTCGCCG
>JAYTAM010000136.1:0-9244 GCA_043737505.1 Thermoanaerobaculia bacterium | reverse complement strand
CGATGCCGGTGGTCGCGATCAGGGTGTTGTCGTAGATCCGCGTGCCCTCCGCCGCGTTGAGGTAGATGCCGACGTCCTCCGGGCAGTTGACGATCAGGTTGTTGCGCAGCGTGCCGTCCTGGTGCTCCGGGGTGCAGGTACTGTCCTCGCAGATCGAGTCCGGACTGCTGCCGCCGCCGCCGAGCGAGAGCCCGACACGGACACCTCCGGCGTGGTCGCGCTCGCAGATCACGAGGTTCCGTTCGAAAAGGCCGTCGCGCGAGTTTCCCTTCAGAAACGCAGCGTACGAGACATGGTCGCTCTCCAGCTTCTCGAAGTCGTGCAGGAAGTTGGCGCGCACGATCCAGCGCCGCCCGCCCACGACGTCGATCTTGGTGACCGGGTTGTCCGTCTGGCGTGGAGCCGTGTCGGCGAACTCGTTGCCCTCGATCACCACGTCGTCTGGGAACTGACCGGCGGTGATGTTGCTCTTGACCTGGGCATTGAAGTCGCGCACACGCGAGCCGCGGATGCGCAGGAAGTCGGCGTCGCCGAAGACGTGGAAGGCGTGCTCGCAATCGGAGTGGTCGGCGCAGACGCCCTGGATGTCGAGGTCTTCGAAGACCCAGTGCCGTGCCGAGACTTTGAAGCCCTCGACCGCATCGAAGCGGATGAGGGCGCCGAGCGGGATCGCGGACCGCACGACGATCGGCGCGTCGGCGGTGCCGGCGACGTCGCAGTTCAGGTTCTGGCCGACGTTGTAGGTCCCGGCCGCCAAGGTGATGACATCGCCCGGCGTCGCACCGTTGATCGCCGCGATGAGCTGGGCGGCGGTGGTGACCGGCACCACGGCGGCGGCGAGTACGGCGGGCACGAGTCCTGACGCTGCCAGGAGCAGGGCCGCCCTTCCGCCACCGCGCGGGAGCTCGGGCACTAGGGAACCGTCGAGCTCCAGCGGGAGGTGTCTTCCGACTCGAAGCCGTCCTCGAAGAAGCCGCCCCAGCGCGCCCAGTAGCAGCCCTGACCGTTGTGGACGCAATTCACTACGTGGGCGCCGCCGCGAACGATGTAGAGCTCGCCGATGTGGTCTTCGCCGAAGCCGTAGTTCGACGACCCGCTCAGCCAGCATGCCGAAGTGATGGCCGCCGGATTCGTCTCGTCGAAGTCGGTGGTGGTCGCCCAGACCTGACCGCAGCCGGCGTCGCCGTAGAAGTAGCGCCCCGTGTTCACTGGCACCTGCTGGCCGCGATAGCGGTAGCCGCCCATGATCGAAACCCACGGGCTGTTCTGGTGGCAGAGAATCGGATCCATGAAGCCGGAGGCGCGGGGAAACTCGCAGGTGCCTCCGGCGTCCACCGGACAGCCGCTCGTCGAGCAGCCCGACGAGGTCGCCGAGCTCTGACAGCCCTCGCGGCAGACCCAGCCCAGATTCGTCGGCGCCGGCGAGGAGGCGCGGATGAGATTGATCTCTTCCCACTCGGATTGACCGACGTCGCCGAGGTAGATGTCGCCGGTCTCGCGGTCGAAGGTGAAGCGGAACGGGTTGCGCATGCCCAGCGCCCAGGTCTCGTTGCAGGCGTTCGCCTGTCCGACATAAGGGTTCTCGGACGGCACCGCATAAGCAGCGTCGAGTCCGCACTCGCTCGCAGCGGGAGTGAGGTCGACTCCGCGCACGTCGAGCCGGAGAATCTTGCCGAGCAAAGTTCCCGGGCTCTGACCGTCGCCCGCATTCCCCGCTCCGTTGTCGCACTGCGGTCCGCCGTCGCCGGTCGAGATGTAGAGATAGCCGTCCGGCCCGAACGCCAGCTGGCCGCCGTTGTGGTTGGACGCCGGGTGGTCGATGCGCAGAATGACCGCGCTGGAAGCCGGGTTGGCGACGTCGGGGTTGCCGGTGGAGCGCTCGTAGCGCTCGACGACGATGTCGCCATCCGACACGCGGGTGTAGTAGACGTAAAAGCGTCCGCTGGTGAGGTAGTCCGGTTCCGCAGCCATCGCCAGCAGACCCCGTTCGCTGCCGTCGTAGAGCACCTTGTTGAGCCCCGTCGGCGAGAGGTCGAGGAAGGGCGTCGCGAGGAGCGCCTGCGTCGTACCCGACCAGGTATAGATCACGCCCTCCTGGGTGGCGACGAAGCGGTGACGCAGGTTGTCGGCCGGATCGACAAAGGCGATCGGCGTATCTGCTGCCGCGGGAAAGCCCGAGATGAGCGTCGATACCGCGGCGGGCGCATTCGGTGTACAGGTGGCGAGGCAATTCGCCGTATGGCAGGCGGTGGCCCCGAAGGAAGATGCGGGAAGCGCGACGAAGGCGACCAGCGCGCCGGCACCGGCCCCGACTGCCCTGGCCCGCGCGTGCGCGAAGAGAGTTCGGATCATGTTTGGATCTCCTGCCCGCATCCTAACGAACCGCGGAGGCCGGCTGCGCGAATCAGTTCACAGCCGGCGCGCCTATCGGCTCGCGGCGACCGGCGCGAACATGCCGGGGGTGTAGGCGGTGATCGTACCGGTGAAGGCCGAGGCGGCCACCGTCAACGGGCTCGCCAGCCAGAGCCTGCCGGGGCCGCTCCTGCCTTTGTAGTTGCGGTTGATCGCCGACACCGTCACCTGCTCGGTGCTCTCCGAGACGCCGGGGCCGCAGCCGATACAGGCGCCGCAGCCGGGCCGGATGATCCGCACACCGGCGCGGGCGAAGGTCTCGAGGTAGCCGTGCTCGCGGGCGTAATTCTCGACCTCGAGCGAGCCGCACTGGAGAATGAAATCGACGCCGGGAGCGACCTTCCGCCCGGCTTCGACCGCCTCCTTGACGACCCGATGATAGAAGCCGAGGTCGTCGATCTTGCCGGCGGTGCAGCTGCCTCCATAGGCGATGTCGATCCTGACCTCGCCGATCTCCGCCACGGTCGCGCCGTTGGTCGGGTCGGAGGCGATGCCGCGGTCGGGATCGCCGGGGTCGGCGACCATCGGCTCGAGAAGGGCGAGGTCGATGACGTGGATCCCGCCGGCGTAGACCGCGTCGGCGTCCGGCTCGACGGTGCGCGCGCGCAGCCGCGCGACGTCGACTCCCGGGCGCCACTGGGCGAGCCAGCGATAGGTCTCCTCGTCAGCCGAGACGATGCCGCTGCGAGCGGTGCACTCGGTCGCCATGTTGGCGAGGGTGGCGCGCTCGTCCATCGACAGCGACGAAACGCCCGGGCCGGTGAACTCCATCACCCGGTTGAGGGTCGCCTGCGGCCGCGCGTAGGCGAGCAGAATGTGGAGCATCAGATCCTTGGCGGTGACATTCGAGCGCAACTGGCCGACGAGCTCGAAGCGGATCGACTCCGGCACTTCGACCTGGGTGAAGCCCGAATGGATGAGCGCCGCGTACTCGGTGGCGCCGACGCCCCAGGTCAACGCGTTGTTCGCGCCGCCCATGCAGGTGTGCGAGTCGGTCGCCTGGATGAAGTCGCCCGGGCCGACCATGTGCACACGCGCCACCTCGTGGCAGATACCCGGCGAGACGCCGTCCTGGGCCGAGAAGTCGCGCACGCCGGTATGGCGCTGGAACTCGCGCTGCATGTCGCGCAGGATCTCGATTTTGGGCAGGAACGGCCGCATGCGCGTGACTTCATCGGCGTAGATCAGGTGATCCTCGAAGACCGCGAAGCGCTCGGGATCCTGGATCGCGTAGTCGGGGCCGTACTCTTCGACCAGGAAGGCGTGCACCTGGGCGGTGGTGAACTCGTGGGTATATCCGCCGTCGACCGAGACGACCACCGCGTCGCCCGGCTGCACGAACGTTTCGCCACTGTGCCCGGAAGCGCCGGTTCTGGAGGCGCCGACGACATGCTGCGCCAGGATCTTCTCCGCCATGGTCATCGCCCGCTGCGGCGTCTCGATCGCCGGCGGCTGAACCAGCCCGTCGGCAAGCGCTTTCGAATAGGGGAAGAGTCCTCCCCACTCGATGATCTGGCGGGTGATCGGATCGTAGCCTTCGGTGAACTCGGCAAGCGGTACGGCTTCACCCTGCTGCAGGCGGGCGAGAACTTCGTAGCCGCCCATGAGCGTGCCGAGGTTCAGGTTGTTGCGCGCGTGGATCGGGGCGAAGGAGGCAGCGATGGCGATGCGGGTGCCGGCGTACTTCTCGCACTGGGCGGCGGTCTCGCGCGAGCTGCCCGTCCCCTTGCGCAGGCCCGAGACGATGACCTCGAAGTTGCCGTTGGCCAGCGCGTCGCGCTCGAAAATCCGCGCGCCGTCGACGATCAGGCCCGCGTAAGCCTCGCGGGCGATCTCCGCCGGCTGCCAGTTGAAGCAGACCCACGCCGGAGTCATGACGTCGGTGTTGATGTCGTCGAGGAGGTCGTCCGGATCGACGTCGGCCATCTGCAGGTCGAGCTCGCCCCGCAGCTGGCGGCGGATGAGCTCGGAGTCTTTGGTCAGGAAGAGGACCCGCTTCCCAGGCGTCAAGCGAACAATCGACAGCGCTTTCATGAGCTCGATTCTACCCCCTCTCTTGTCGACGTCCCTGCTGCCTCTGGAGCTTGAGAGTGCTCGGGGTCCTGTCTGGTCCGTCTCCCATGGGAGCCCTCGTTCCGGCCACCCCTCATCGCTACGGCCTTGAAGAATTGGGGACTGTCCCTACTTCGGACGGTTCGAGGCGGGCTCGGGCGCTCGGGAGCTCGAAGTGGGCGGGCGAGCCTCACTAGGAGCCCACTTCGAGCTCCCGAGTGCCGGAGTCCGCCCACCACCAAAGGAAAAAGAGGGACTGTCCCTACTTTTGCTCCTGTCCCTACTTTTGCTCGAGCTCCCGAGTGCCGGACCGCCTCTCACCAGCAAACTAGCGACGGCGCTACACTCAGCCGGTGCCGCAAGGAGAAACCACGACGCCGCGCATCAGCCTGATCATTCCCGCCTTCAACGAGGCCGAGCTCCTCCCCCGCCTGCTCGACAGCGTCGATCTGGCGCGGGCGGCCTACGGACGGGAGGTCGAGGTGATCGTGGCGGACAACGGTTCGACCGACGCCACGGCGGAGATCGCAGGACAGCGCGGCTGCCGGGTGGCCGCAGTGGAGAAGCGCTCCATCGCCGCCGCGAGAAACGGCGGCGCCGCCGCGGCACGCGGAGAGATCCTCGCCTTCACCGACGCCGACGGTGTGATCCACCCGCGGACGTTCCAGGCCATCGACCGGGCGATCTCCTCCGGCAAGATCGTCGCCGGCGCGACCGGTGGCCGCTTCGAGCGCTGGTCGCCCGGCCTTGTCGCCACCTTCGTACTCTTCGCGCCGATCGCGCTGGCCACCGGCTTCGACACCGGCGTCGTCTTCTGCCTCCGCAACGACTTCGAAAGCATCGGCGGCTACGACGAGACCCGGTTGTTCGCCGAGGACGTCGCCTTCCTCCTCGCCCTGCGCCGGCATGGAAAGAGCTCCGGCCGGCGGCTCGCCCGGCCCTGGGGCGCGCGAACGACGATCTCGACCCGCAAGTTCGACCGCTGGGGGGATTGGCACTTTTTCACCCGCATGCCGGCCCTCGGCTGGCAGCTGCTCAAGGACCCCAAGGCGGCCACCGACTTCGCCCGCGAGTATTGGTACCGCCCGGAACGCTGATCGCTGACCGCTTTTTGTCGAGCCGCCGCGGGTGGCGTCCGCGGCCGCGCGCTGCATCCCGCCCTCTGAATCAGGGGGTGACGGCGGACCAGCGGAGCGTCGACCGCTCTTCGAAGTCGTCGGCAAAGAGAAAAGAGCGTTCGACGGCGCCGATGTCGGGCAGGTCGCCAGCGCCGCCGTCGTTGATCCCGGCGAGCCCGACCGCCGCGCCGACGAGCGGGCTCGAAGGCGAAGGCGTGAAGTCGCCCGCGGCCGGAGCGACGAGCGCCGGCGCGCCCGAGATACCGGTCGGCTCCTGGCCGGTACCGGCCTGCAGTGCGCCAAGGCTCGCGTAAGAGGCGCCCATCCAGTAGGCGAGGCGTCCGGGCGTCGAGCGGTGGAGGTCGTCGCGATCGAAGTCGAGCATCACCGGATTCACCTTGTAGATCGCCTCGCCGGGGGCGGCGAAGAGATTGTTGCGGGCGCGGATCCAGGTGCTCTCGCCAGGGTTGAGGAGCGCCAGCGCGGCCGTCCCCGGCGCGGTGGTCAGAAACGTATTGTGCAGCAGGAGAAGCGGCCCCACAGGCTCGGGGTAGCCGCTGTTGATCTTGAGAGCGCTGGCGAGATAGCCGTCTACCTGGCTGGTGCGGGTGTTGCCGAAGTCGTAGGCGATATTGCGCACGATCCAGGTCGGCCCCGGGGCGGCGGGCGCAACGGCAAAGGCCATGTGCACATCCTCAATGGCGTTGCCCCACAGCCGGACGTTCGAACAGTAGCCCTCGGGTTCGAAGGCGTCATCGGTATGCAGGTAGAGGACGTTCTCGTAGAGGTCGGTCTCGTTGGTGACCGCCGCCGGCGGCGCCGCCCCACCGCAGGGGCCGACGCCGTTGAAGGTGCCGTGGATGAGATTCCGCCGCACGACGTTGCCGCGCCCGATCTCGTCGGTGAAGATGACCGCGTTGTTCTCGGCCGAGCTACCCTTGGTGAAGTCCCACGGCCAGGTCGGGATCGACGTGTCCCAGATCTCGTTCTGCTCGACGAGGTTGCGCTCGCCCCCCTTGATCCAGACGCTGGCGGCGCCGATCTCGTGGATCCGGCAGGAGCGCACGGCGCAGTCCGAGCTGTAGCGCAGGTAGATCCCCTTGCCGTAGTCGCCGGCGCCGTAGTGGCGGAGTTCGAGGTTCTCGATCCGGACGTGAGCGCGGCCGTCGAGGACGAAGCCCTCTTCGAGCCGGGCGACGTGCATCGTGTGTGCGGCCGGCGAAGAGTTGTCGGCGAAGCGGACGCGCAGCGTCGCGCCGTCGAAGTGGAAGCCGCCCGGCGCACCGGCGCCGAGCGCCTGGAGCTCCGGCAGCGAGTCGTAGCGGAACAGCCGCCCGAGCTCCGACACGGCGTGTCCGGTGGCGAAACCGAGGCTGCGCGAGAAGACCCCGCCGCCCTGCGCCGTCCAGGTCACCCCCTGGGCGATGGCGGCGTCCGCGCCGTCGAGGACCGCCCCCGGCGCGCTGCCGCGAAAAACGATCGGCTGCTGGGCGGTGCCCGAGGCCGCGACGTCGACGCGCTCCCGGTAGATGCCAGGGGCGATCGAGACCAGAGTTCCCGGAGCCGCTCGGTCGGCCGCTTCCTGGATCGTGGCGAGCGGTTGTCCGGCGGTTCCCGGCCCGCCGTCGTCGCCCCCCGGGGCGACGAAGAGCGTCTGCACCGTCGGTTCGGCCAGAATCGCCGAGCGAGTTGTGAAGCCCGTCGTCTGCGTCGCGGTTCCGGTGGTTCCGTCCGGGTCGCTGAGGGTGAGCCTCGCTTCCCAGCTTCCGCCGGGGGCGAGAGAAAAGAGGCTTCCAGTAAATGTAGTCGTGGAGATGCGAATCAGCGGTTGGGCGCCTCGGAAGGCTGCCGCGCCGGCTCGGCGGAACTCGAGAGCGATGCTTGCGTCCTGGTCGGTGTCACCAGTGATCGTCGCGACGATGCCGGCGGCGTGGAAGTTGCCGTAGCCGGAGACCGAGACGAGCGCCGCCGAAGTCTGTGCCTCCGCCGGCGTCGGAGCGAGCGCAGCCAGTGCCGCCATCGCAGCGGTAGCAGCGATCGCGGGGATCGCAGCCATCGCAGCCATCGCAACCATCGCAACCATCGCAGCCATCGCAGCGCGGAGGCTGGGAGGCGCGGTCGCTGGGGCTCGGCTGATCATGGCGCTGCGCCGTCTACGGTGCGGACTCCGACCACTCGGCGGTGTTGCCGTCCTCGAAGTGGGAGAAGAAGAGAACGTCCTTCCACCACTGCAGGAGGGAGCGCAGCGCCTCGGGTGGATTCTGCGGCGTAGCCGAGCCCGGGTCCGACTGGTCCAGGCTGTTGAGGCCGTGGCACGAGGCGCAGACGCGGATCTCGCCCGCCTGGAAGGTGAGCCAGTAACGCTCGCGCACCACCGGGCTGCCGACGCCGTTGGTGAGATGCCAGGTGAGGGCGCGCTCGGCAGGAACCAGCGCCGCCATCGAGCCGTCATCGCCCAACTCGACGCTCGCCGCCGGGGCCCCCGGAGCGAGCGGCGGATTGATCGCCCGCGGATCGTGCATGCGCTGCGCGAGCGCCCGCCTTCCGGGCCGCGGGGTCGCCGTGCCGCCGATGCCGCGGATGAGGTCGGCCTGGAAGAGCTGCATGTGGGTCACATCGTAGACCGCACCGGCGGCGCCGATGGTCTCCGCCGTGCCGCCCGGAACCCGCAGGTTGAACGGCTGCTGGCGGTCGCCTCGGTCGCGCGTCGTGACGTCGCGGCTGACGATCAGCGCCAGCTTCTGGCTGGTGAGGAAGTCGCGGAACACCTCCGGGTCGACCTGTTCCTGGCTGAAGATCGTCTGCTCGGGCGTCTCGAGCGGCTGGGTCGGAGAGACGGGAGGCGTGCGCGGCCGGACCTCGACCGGATCGAGCTCCCACATCGTGTAGGGAACCGCACCGCCGTAAGTGACCAGGTCGTCGGGGTTCCAGTAGGAGAGATTCTTGGTGATGCCGGGGGTCAAGGTCGCGCTGTACGTCTTGTAGCCGGCGCAAGGGCCCAGCGGATCGGCATCGACGAGGCTGCGCAGGCGGAACTTGTAGCGCGCGACAGGCACCGCCTCCGACCCGTCGTTGGCCGCCTGCCGGGTCTCGGCAACTCCGGGGCTGCGCTCCCCCGCATGGACCGCGATCAGCGTCCCCTGCCCGCTCGCAGTCGAAAGCGGCAGCGGATTGCGGTAGAAACCGGAGTGGCAGGGGCCTGGCGACTCATCGAAGCCCGAGGTGTCCGGGTGGGAGATCCAGGTCACGCCCATCTCGTCGGCGTGATCGGCCGGCGCTCCGTTGAGCGAGAAGAGCATGCCGGCGGAGTGGGTGTAGAACTCGGGCGCGTCGACCGCGTAGTAGCGCCCGGGAACCATGGCGCTCTCGCGGATCTGCAGCATGTTCAGAATCTCGTGCTCGTTGAAGCGTCCGCAGTTGTTGTTGTCGCCGCAGGAGAAGTAATCGAGGTTCGCATCGTTGTTGAAGCTCGGAGCGAAGTAGGTGTGCAGCTCGTGGCGCCCGATGTGGTTGAGCGTCTCGAGGCCGGTGCCGTCGGGGTTCACCATCCAGGGAAAGAAGTGGTTGAAGCTGTGCCCGATCTCGTGCGGCAGCAGCAGGTCCGTTCGTCCGGCGCGCGGCTCGGGAAACTGTTCGGCACGGGTCGCGAGCGGGACGGAGTC
>JAYTAM010000135.1:0-20864 GCA_043737505.1 Thermoanaerobaculia bacterium | reverse complement strand
TGCTCGACAACCTGGGATCGGTCTACGAGATCCAGGCCCGCCACGGCGAGGCCGAGGCGGCGCACACGCGCGCGCTGGCGATTCGCGAGCGCGAGCTCGGACCCGATGCCTTGCCGGTCGCCTCCAGCCTCGACGACCTGGCGGTCTCTCACCTCGACGGCGGCGACGGAGCCAAGGCGGAGCCGCTCTTCCGCAGGGCGATGGCGATCCGCGAAGCCCATCTCGGCGCCGACAGTCCCGAAGTCGCGACGACCGCCAACGGCCTGGCGATCGCGCTCTACCTGGCGAAGCGCTACGAGGAGAGCATCGCGGTTCACTCCCGCGCCCTCGCTATCCGCGAGAAGGTCTTCGGTCCGGAAGGCTCCTCCGTGGCGCAGTCGTTGATCAATCTTTCGAGCAACTATCTGGAGCTGGGGCGATACGACGAGGCCGAGGCGGCGATCCTGCGAGCGACCGCCATCTGGAAGAAGAATCTCGGGCCCGACCATCAGCGCATCGGGACGGCGCAATTGGGCCTCGCCGATCTCTATCTTCGGCGCGGGGAGGCGGCGCGTGCCGAGCCGATCCTGCGTGACACGGTGGCGCTCTACGAGCGCGCGCTGGGTCCGGAACATACACGCGTCGCCAATGCGCTCAAGTCGCACGCCGACAGTTTGGTCGCCCTCGGCCGGAACGACGAGAGCCGGCCATTGTGCGCGCGCGCCCTGGCCATCCGCGAGCAGCGGCTCGGCACGAATGATCCGTTGACCGTGTCCACCCGCCAGGCCTGTGCCCTGGTCGCCGCGCAGCCCGCTTCCTGAGGCGACTATCGCCCGGAGGCTATTCGTGCCATTGTGTGCATGGAGAAGGGTTTTGTGTCAGCGCTAGAGTCGCGCTCCTGAGCTCTTCCAAACTTCCACGCCAGGTCGGGCCCGATTTGCGGCTCGCAGGGCGTAGACCCAAGGACAAACCAGATGAAGGGCACCGTGAAGTGGTTCAATGCAGAGAAGGGTTTCGGTTTCATCACGCGTGAAGATGGCGAGAAGGACTGCTTCGTGCACCACTCGGCGATCGCCGGCGAGGGCTACAAGAGCCTGAACGACGGCGAAGCGGTTGAGTTCGACATCGTCCAGGGCCCCAAGGGCCCGGCGTCCGCGAACGTTCGGCGCATCTCCTAACCGATCTCTATCCGCGCGCGGCCCGGCTTCCAGCCGTCGCCGCGCGCGTTTCTCTCGCTCCCACCCCCGCAATCCAACGGTAGACTCGGCGGCGCAGCCGAGGTCGCGTAGCCTTGTCCAGTCCAACGAGCGACACAGCGCCGGCGACCCCAGGAAGCTACGGTCTCGTCCCGTCCGGTTTTCGACTGCCGGCGTCCACCCGTCTGGGGCCGGTGAGGCTGCGGGTCGCCGAGCTCTCGCGCTCGCTCGACTTCTACCAGCAGGTGCTCGGCCTGGAACTTCTGGATCGCGCGGTAGAGCGAGCGCTCCTCGGTGCGGCTTCCCCCAGCGGGACAGCGCTCGTCGAGCTCCACCAACGCAGCGGGGTACGTCCGGCGCCCGGCCGCGGGCGCATGGGGCTGTTCCACTTCGCGATCCTGCTGCCCGATCGCCCGGCGCTCGCCAGCTTCGCGCGCCACCTGGGTGAGAGCGGCGTTCGCGCCGGGTCCGCCGACCACCTGGTGAGCGAGGCTTTGTATCTCCAGGATCCCGACAACCTCGGCATCGAGGTCTATCGCGATCGGCGGCAGAGCGAGTGGCGCAGATTCGGCCGCGAGCTCATGATGACGACCGAGCCGATCGAAATGGAAGGGCTCCTCGAGGCCGCCGGCGAGAAGCGGTGGCAGGGGATCCCGCACAGCGCCGTGATGGGGCACGTGCACCTGCACGTCGGCGATCTCGAGGCAGCATCGGCGTTCTACTCCGAGGCCCTGGGCTTCGATCGCACGGTCTGGGATTACCCCGGCGCGCTCTTCTTCGGCGCCGGCGGCTATCACCATCATCTGGGGACCAACCTCTGGGCCGGCAGGAACGCCGCGCGACCGTCGGTCGACGAGGCGCAGCTCCTCGAATGGACGCTCGAACTGCCCGATGCGGCGAATGTCTCGGCTGTGGCGGCGAGCCTCGAACGCGCCGGCCTCGGCCAGGTAGAGATCGTCGACTCCGCGACCTCGCTCACCGTGGCTGATCCCTGGGGAACCCGAGTGCGCATCGTGCGGGGAGCGAGCTCTTGAAGCGGTATGTCGAAAAGCTTCTTCCGCTCCTCGGCCTCCTGCTGGGTTCTGCCGGCGCCTCCGCCGAGCCGCCGGCGGAGGCGGTCGAGCTTTCGCTCTACGCCGCGTCGAGCCTGCGCGACGTCCTGGAAGAGCTGCGACCGGCGCTCGAGCGCGAGACCGGCACGCGGCTGGTCGTGAACCTCGGCGCCTCGAACGATCTCGCACGCCAGATCGTGGCGGCGCACAAGGCCGACCTCTTTTTCTCCGCCGACGAGGCGTGGATGGAACATGTCGCGGCGGCAGGCCTGGTCGACGCCGCTTCCCGGCGCTCGCCGCTCTCGAACCGCCTCGTCGTCGTCGTGCCGGCGGAGTGCACCCTCGCGATCGCTTCCGCCAGGGATCTTGCGCAGCCGGCGGTTCGGCGCCTGGCGCTGGCGAACCCCGAGGCCGTCCCGGCGGGCAAGTACGCGAAGGCCTGGCTCGAGTCCCAAGGGGTCTGGTCCGCCGTCGCCGAGCGGGTGATTCCGGCACTCGACGTGCGCGCCGCGCTCGCCGCCGTCGAGTCGGGCGCGGTCGAGGCCGGCATCGTCTATCGCACCGATGCCGCGCGTTCCAGACGTGCGCGCACGGTCTACGTCGTAGCGGAGGAGGAGGGGCCGCGCATCTCCTACGCTCTCGCCGCGCTCGCGCCCCGGCCACACCTCGAGGCGGCCCGCGCGGTTGCCGCCTGGCTCGCTGGCCCGGAGGCAGCCGCGGCCTTCGCGCGCCACGGCTTTGTCGTAAGCGCCTCGAAGTTCTGACTGGCGCTCGCGGAGTCTCCAGCGCGGTTGGAAGCCGGCGATCTCGCCTGAAGGGATCTCGCCTGTAAGCTCTGCCCACCTTGAACGAAACGAACGGCTCTCCGCCGCCACTCTTCGCCTACCGAGAGGGCCGCCTGGAGATCGATGGTGTGGCGATCGAGGCCTGCATCGAGCGCCACGGGACGCCGTTCTTCCTGGTCAGCGAGCGCCGCCTGCTCGCCAACTACCGCGCTTTGTCGACGGGTCTCGCGAGCGCGGGCGGTACGGTCGCTCTGCGCTACTGCGCCAAAACGAACCACGAGGCGGGGATCCTGCGTGTCCTGGCGCGCGAAGGAAGCGGGCTTCTCGCCAGCCACCTGGCGGAGGTCGAGCTCGCGCTCGCGGCCGGATTCTCGCCGGCGAAGATCGCTTTTCAGCGTCCTTCGCCGGCGCCGGCGGAGGTCGAAGCTGTGGTGGCCTCTGGGGTCACCTTGTTGCATGTTTTCCGCCCCGGTGACGTCGAGCTCTACGCTCGTCTGGCCGAGCGACACAGCCTTTCGCTTCACCTGTCACTGCGACTGCGAGCGGAGCCGGGCCTGGCGCGGCACTGGGCGGTGCCGTCGCTTTCGAACCTCAACGCCCGCCTCGGGCTCTCTCTGGCGGAGGCGCACAGTGTCGCCGCCGCCTGCCGCGACCAGCCGCGTCTGCGCGTCGCCGCGCTCAACGTCTACGTCGGCACGCAGCAGCTCGGTGCGAGCGGTTTCGATCGCGCTCTCGGGCGCGCCTGCCGGCTGGCCCGCGAACTCGCGTCGCTGGGAACGGCCAGGATCGAGGAGATCAACCTGGGAGGCGGACTTCCTTCGCCGAGTCTGCGCCGTCTGAGCCCCGGCACGTTGTGGGCGCGCTGGCGCGACCGGCCGCCCGTCCCGCCCGAGCTTGCGGGCGAGATCTCCGGCGGGGCGGGCGACGATGCACCGGCGAGGCTCGAGGCGTTCTCCGGCGAAGTGGCTGCGCGATACCGAGAAGCCGCCTCGCGCGCCGGATTGGATCCGATCCCGGGCCTCGGCGCCGAGCCCGGCCGCTCGATCGTCGGCAACGCCGCGGTGCTGGTCTCGAGCGTCGTCGCGACGGAAGGTCGCTGGCTCTTCCTCGACGCCAGCCGGACGTACCTCGGCGAGTCGCCGCTGCTCTTCGGCCGGGCCATCCTGCCGCCCCGGAAGCGCGACGAGCCGCCGGTGCGCTTTCGCCACCTCTCGGGCAGCACGCTCAATACGCTCGATGTCCTCGACCTCTTCCGGCGCCTGCCCGAGCTCGCCTGCGGCGAGCCCCTGGTGTTCTGCGACGCCGGCGCCTACTCGATTTCGCGCGCCAGTCGCTACGCCGGCTTGGCGCCACCCGTGCTGCTGGTGGACCTCGCGGGCGAGGTGCGTACGATCCGGCGAGCCGAGTCCGTCGCCGATCTCGTCGGCCCCATGGCGCCGGCCCTGGCCGGCGCCGATGCGATGCCGCCGGCCTTGGCCGGCTTGGCGCGGCGCGATGGGAGCTGACCGTGCGAACGGCGCTGGTCACCGGTGGGGCCGGATTTCTCGGACGGCGGCTCATCGCGGCGCTGCTCGCACAGGGCGTGGAGGTGCGGGCGCTCTGTCGCCAGCGCGACGACCTGCTCGAGCTCGCGCATCCGGCACTTTCGGTCGAAGCCGGAGACCTCGAGGATGCGACCCACTGGTCCCGGCTGTGTGCCGGGAGAGACACGCTCTTCCATCTCGCGGCCTTGCGCAACCGGCCGGGAGCGTCGCCGGAGCTCATCGAGCAGACCAATGTCGTCGCGACCTCGCAGCGAATGGGGGAGGCGGCGGATGTCGGAGTCGGCCGCATCGTCCATCTGTCGACGGCGCTCGTGTACGGTCCCTCGAGCTTCGCGCTCGATGAGTCGGCGTCGCTGTGTCCCGGAGCGGAGCTCGGGGCCTACGCCGCGAGCAAGAGCCGGGCATTGACGGCAGTGCGTGCGCTCGTGCGCGCCGGGGCGCCGGTGGTGACTCTCTTGCCGACGATCGTCTTCGGGCCCGATCATCCGGCCCGGCCGAACCGGGTCACCTCCGAGATCCGGCGGCTTCTACGCCGCCCGATCACGGTGGGACTGGCCGCCAACGCGCGGCGCGATCTCGTGCATGTCGACGACGTGGTGGCGGCGATGTGCGCCGCCGCGACGTTGCCCGGGGTCGCCGGCGCGGAGTTCATCCTCGGCGGAGAACCGGCCTCGCAGCGCAGCCTCGCAGCGCTGGTGGCGCAGGCCGCTGGCCGGCGCCCGCCGCTGCTATTGTCACTCCCCGTGACTCCGGTAAAACTTTTCGCGAGGCTCGTCGATCGCGCGCGCGGCTTCGATCCGCGCGCCGGCTGGGCTCTCGCCGTGAATACGCTCGCAAGCGAGTGGACCTTTTCATCCGCGCGCGCCCGCGAGGTCCTGGCGCATCGCCCGCGACCGCTTGCTCGGGGTATCGCCCAGACCGTCGACTGGATCCGTACGGAAGCGCGATGATGCAGGAAGCGAAGTCGGAGGAGGCGGAAGCCGGCCTGCGGCACCGCCAGCGCTCGGCCTGGGACCGCATCGCGGCCTCGGTCGGCGATCTTCGCGGCGCCCCCTCGACCGAGTACTACCGCCGCTGCGAGATCGCGCTCCTTCAGAGGACGCTGGGCGATCTGAGAGGCAAGCGCGTGCTCAAGCTCGACCTGTGGAACGAGGCGTTCAACACCCGGATCCTGCACTGGATGGCGGAGCAGGGTGCCGAAGCCTACGGGCTCGACCTGTCGAACGTGGTCGCCCATCAGGCCCGGCGCAACACGCTGCTCGCGGGTCATCCCGACCGTCTGGTGCGGGCCGACATCCGTGAGCTGCCGTTCGCCGAGGGCAGCTTCGACGCCGTCTACACGATGGGTACGATCGAGCATATCGATGAGTACGCGCAGGCGATCGAGGAGGTGCGGCGCGTCTTGCGGCCCGGCGGCAGGGCGATCATCGGCGTGCCCCACAAGTGGAACCTATTTCTGCGTCCGGCGCTCGTCTGGCTGCTCGATCTCGTCGGTCAGTACGCCTACTCGCCGGAGAAGGCCTTCAGCAGCCCTGAGCTGCGCACGGTCATCGAGCGCACCGGGCTCACCGTACGCGAGCGCACCGGCATCCTTTCGATTCCAGGTCTCCTGCGCCTGGCAGATGTCTACTGCTTCACGCGCGGCATCGGTCTCTACCGCCTCTCTCCGCTGGCCCTCTGGCCGTTCGAGCATCTGGAGACCCGGTATCGTTGGCCCGGGCGCTTCGGCTATCTGATGGCCATGGTCGCCGACAAGGTGGAGGTTCCCTCCGCCGCCGGCAGTTGAGCGGCGTGCGGTTTTTCGCCCTGCATCTCGGCCTGTTGGCGGTGTTCGTCGCCGGCGCCTGGGCCGCGGGACGGATCGCCTGCAGCCTCGCAGGCTTCGATCGGAGGCGCGAGCCTGCGGCGGCGGTCCATCGGCGCGCTCCACTCGCTGCGCCGGCCCTGGCGCCCATCGTCGGTCTGGCGCTGCTCGCCTGGGCAGGAAACGTGCTCGGTCTGTTCGGACTCCTCACGCGCGCGGCGCTCCTCGCGCTCCTGGGCGTGGTCTGGATCGCTGCCGGGTTTCTCCGACTCACGCGCGCGCGTCGAGGTGGCGACCCCGGGGATGCAGAGACCCGAACGCCGCTGGTCGCCGCCGCCGCAGTTGCCGCGCTCGCTACGCTCGTCGGACTGCCGCTCTTGGCGCTGGCGCTCTATCCGCCGACCGCCTTCGACGAGACCCTCTACCACCTGCCTTTCGCCCGCGCCTTCGCCGACTCCGGTGGTTTGCCATTCCTCCCCGAGCTGCGCTTTCCGGTCTTTCCGCAGCTGGGCGAGGTCCTGCAGGCGGCGCTGCTCGCCTTCGCCGGCGACGTCGCGACCCACTTCGTCTCGCTGCTGGCGATCGGGCTCACCGCGGCGCTCCTGTGGGCCTGGGGCGAGGAGTGGGGCGGGGCCGAGCGGCCTTGGATCGGGCCGCTCGCCGCCGCGATCTGGCTCGGCAACCCGCTGGTCGTCTACCTTGGCGCGACGAGTTACGTCGACCCCCTTCTGGCGCTTTTCGTCACCGCGGCGGCCTATGTCCACTGGCGTTTTCGAGACGCTCCCGGCGGGCTCGTTCTGGCCGGATTTCTCACCGGCGCCGCCGCGGGGACGAAATACCTCGGGCTTTTTTTCGTCGCTGCCCTCGGCGTGGCCACGCTCTTTGGGACCGTCGGCGGCGGGGTGGTGTCTGGGGGGGGGGCGGGGGCGCGCTCGCGGCGACTGCGCGATGTCTGCCTGTTCGGCGTGGCCGCGCTCGTCGCGATGGCGCCGTCGTACGGACGGATCATCGCCCTGACGGGAAACCCGTTGTTCCCGTACCTCTCGGGGCTGTTCGGCGAGAACGCCTGGACGCCGCGCCACTTCCGGAATTTCGCCCTGCCGACGCAGTCGGCCGATTGGGTCGCCGGCCTCGCGCGCGGCGCCGGCCGTCTCCTGACCTTGCCTTGGGACGTGGTCGCCCGACGCGATCGAGTCGGGGGACTGCCGCCGCTATCGCCCGCCTACCTCCTCGGCCTGCCGCTGCTCGTCGCCACCACCTGGCGCCGGCGAGCGAAAGGTGCGCTGGGGAAGCTCCTTTTCGCTCCGCTGCTCTTCCTGCTGCTGTTTCCGCTCCTGCCCGCCGATGTCCGCTACCTGATTGCGCCGTTGCCACTCTTCAGCCTGGGTCTCGCGGTGGCGCTCGCCGGAGGGCTCACCAGATGGGTCGATCGCAGCCCTCCAGCGCTCACCGCGAGGGCCAGGCTCGGCCCCTTCGCCGCATTCGGTTCGCGGCTGGTTCTGGTGGCGCTCGTGGTCGGGCTGCTGGCGCTCCCGGGCTCGCTCTACGCACTCCACCGCCTGGTGCTCCAGGGCCCCCTGCCGACGACCCCGGTAGAGCGCGACCTCTACCTCCGACGCATGTTGCCGCCCTTTTCGGCGATCGCCTACGTCAACGAACGCATCCGGCCCGGCGAGACGATCTACGGCCTCCATCTCGAATCGATGCGCTATCTAGCGCGCGGCCGATTCCTGGGGGACTGGTACGGGCCCTGCCGGTTCGGCCTGCTGCTCGAACGGCTCCCGGTCGCGGAGTCGTTTGACGCCCTGCTGCGGAGCTGGCGAGTCGACTATCTCGCCGTGGCGCGGAACACGCCTGCCGGGGAAACGCTGGCGCGAGGGAGGGCCGATCTCGAACTGGTGTACGAGGACCCGGCGGCGCTCGTGTTCGCGCTGCGCTCACCCAATGACGGAGAGAGATGACAATGGAAGGATTTCGGCATGTTCGGGGCTTTCTGAGCGCGGCGGAGCTCGCGACGATCGCCGGCCTCGTCGAGCGCCACGACGACCTGTTCACGGAGGTTCACGGCAAGGGCGGCCTCGGACCGCGCTACCGGGTCATCGACGGGGATCAGATCCTCGCGCGCCTGCCGGAGATCTCGGAGCTCGGCGCGCGGCGTGTGCGGCCGTTGGCCGAGGAGTTCGCCGGGCATCCGCTGGCGCCTCTCACCAGCTCGAAACGAGCCATGCGGGTGCAGTCGTACTCGCGCCGCGAGCACGGCTTCCGTTGGCATTTCGACGGCCACGCCTACGTCGCGCTGGTGACGCTCGAGAACGGCAACGGCGGCGAGACGCACTTCATCTCGCCGCGCCTCAGCCGCTGGCTCCGCTTTCTGCTCTACCCGCTCTATCCGTTCCCGCAGCTGTTCTCGGCTCTGCCCTACGAGAGCGTCTCCGCCGGGCCGGGCGATCTCCTGATCATGCGCGGTGCCCGCGTCCTGCATCGCGGCGTGAGCACGAGCGACACCGGCAAACGGGTGCTCCTCGCCTTCACCTTCGACCCGCCGGGAAAGAAAGCGAATCCCTTCCGCGACGCGATCGCCAAGCGACTCAACTATTAACTGGCTGAGCGCGGCTGGGCCCGACGGCTCGTCGCGTCAGGGCAGCGTGTAATCGAGGCGATAGAAGTGCGCCTTGCCGTCGATCTCGATCGCCAGCGTGCCGGCGATGCCGGTGAGCTCGCCGGTGCCCGAGTCGGGCACGACGGCGACCGTCAGGCTCTGTCCGCCCGCCGACATGCTGCCCGTGTGCTGCAGAACGAAAGTCCCCTTTCTGCCTGCGAGCGCCCCTTCGACCCGTTCGATCGCCACGTAGCCCGCGGAACCCTTTACCGCGGTGCCGGCGGTCAGCATCTCGCCGGTGCCCGTCCCTTCGAGGTCGCCGTGAAAGATCTTGTCGAGCGAGAAGCGCCCGAGCGTCGTGCCGCCGGGATGGTCCGTCGAAGCGATCGGAGCGACCTTCACGTCGAACGCTCCCTTGGCCGTGAGCTGCATTCTCTGTCCTCCCTGGTTGGCGGTCGCCGCCGCGATGGCGAAGGACCCGGTGATGGCCGAGGCGGCGAAGAGCGAAGCCGCTGCGACGGTCAAGCTTTGCATTCTGTGCATGCTCGAGTCCTCCCTGGCGAGAGCAATGTTAGGGTCCCGGCGACGGCGCGGTATTGAACAAACCCGACATGCTCCGCCCCAAGCTCGTCGATCCCCGTGGCGTCCTCCACGTGCGCATGACGGCGTCTAGTCCGGGCTACGGCCGCTACTGGCCGGACGAGGACCTCTCGCCGTTCGTCGAGCATCTGTGGACCGTCGCCTGGGACCTCGAAAGGCCGGCGGTCAGCGAAGTCCTTTCCCACCCCTCGGTGCAGCTGGTGATCGAGGAAGGCAAATCCGCGGTCGCTGGCGTCTTCACCGGGCGCTTCTCGCGCACCCTCGAGGGCCGCGGCCGCGTTCTCGGAGTCAAGTTCCTGCCCGGCGGCTTCCGGCCGTTCTACGACCGTCCGGCCTCCACCCTCGCCGATCGCCGGTTGGGGCTCTGCGAGGTGTTCGGGAGCGCAGCGATCGATCTGGAACGTTGCGTCCTTGCGGCACCGGATCTCGAGACGGCCTTCGCGTCGATCCAGGAGTTCCTGCGGGCCCGGCATCCAGTCGCTGGCGAAGCGATCGCGCGCGTAGGCGGCCTCGTCGCGCGCGCCGCGAGCGATCGCCAGCTCACCCGTGTCGCGCAGCTGGTCGAGATTTCCGGGCTCGGGCCGCGCCAGCTCCAGCGGCTCTTCGACGAGCATGTCGGGGCCGGCCCGAAGTGGGTCATCCAGCGCTACCGCCTGCAGGAGGCGGCCGAACGGATCGCCGCATCGCCCGACCAGGACTGGGCCGACCTCGCGTTCGAGCTCGGCTACGCCGACCAGGCGCACTTCGTCCGCGACTTCCGGCGCTTCGTCGGGGTGACCCCCGCCGCCTACGCGCGCTCATTCTCGGGATGAACTGCGGGAGTGGTCTTCGCAGCAAGCGGGGGCGGGCTGCTAGGCTCCGTCGCCGATGCCGCTCCGATCCAGAACCTGGGTGACCTACTTCGTGGTGCTGGCGCTGTTCGTCGCCGGCATGATCGCCATTCTGGGCGCCGGGGCGAAACTCGCGCCGGCAGCCTCCCCGGCAGCTTCCCCGGGAACTTCCGATGCTGCGGCCGTCGGCGGGGCGGGAGCTGCCGCGGGGGCACCGGAACCCGCCGGTCTCTGGCAGCCGATGATCGAGCATCTCCGAGCCCCTTTCGCGGTGCTCCTGCTGCAGATCATCGTCATCGTCGCCTTTGCCCGCGGGGTGGGGTCGATCTTCCGCCGTTGGGGACAGCCGGCGGTGATCGGCGAGATGCTGGCGGGAATCCTGCTGGGACCGTCGCTACTCGGCTGGGTTTTGCCCGACGTCCAGGGGTGGATCTTTCCGGCCGATTCTCTGGGCGCTCTCCGCCTCCTGAGCCAGGTCGGCGTCATTCTCTTCATGTTCGTGGTCGGCATCGACCTCGATGTCGGCCACCTGCGGGAGAAGGCAGACGCCGCCCTGCTGGTGAGCCACGTGAGCATCGTCTGCCCTTTTCTCCTGGGCAGCGCCGCTGCGCTCGCGGTCTACGGCGACTACGCTCCTGCCGGCGTCCCGTTCGTTCCCTTCGCGCTCTTTCTCGGTGTTTCGATGAGCATCACGGCCTTCCCGGTTCTCGCTCGCATCATCGAGGAGCGCGGTCTGGGGCGGACGGTCGTCGGCACGACTGCGATCGCCTGCGCGGCGGTGGACGATGCCACAGCCTGGTGCGTGCTCGCGGTCATCGTCGCGCTCGTGCGCTCGGAAAGCCTCGCCGGCGCGGCGCTCACCGTCGGCTTCGCAGTGGCATTCGTCCTCGCCATGTGGTTCCTGGCCGGCCCGGTACTCGCTCGGATGCGGCCCGTCGGCGACCAGCCGGACGAATCGCGCGCGCGCAGGATTCTCGGAGCCGTCTTGATCTTCGTCTTCGCCAGCGCCCTGGTGACCGAGGCGGTCGGTATCCACGCGCTCTTCGGAGCCTTCCTCGCCGGTGTTGTCATGCCTGCGGAAAGCGGTCTCCGCCGCCTGCTCAAGGATCGTCTCGAGACCTTCAGTACGACGGCGTTACTGCCGCTCTTCTTCGCCTTCACGGGTTTGAGGACCGAGATCGGACTGGTCAGCGGGGCGACCGCCTGGCTCATCACCCTCGGGCTCATCGGGGTGGCGATCGCCGGCAAGCTGGGTGCAAGCACGCTCGCCGCGCGCTGGACGGGGCTCTCCTGGCCGGATGCGGCCGCCGTGGGCAGCCTGATGAACACCCGCGGGCTGGTCGAGCTCATCGTGCTCAACCTCGGGCTCGACCTCGGAATCCTCTCGCCGCGGATCTTCGCCATGCTGGTGGTGATGGCGCTGGTGACGACGATGATGACCGGGCCGCTGCTATCGGCGATCGACCGCTGGCGCGAGCGGCAGCCGGCATCGGCTACCTGAAACGGTCCCGACGCGGGCGCTGCCGCCGCTCCGCCGGGAGAAGGGCGCGACAGAAGGTACGCTAAAAATTGCGGCAGGGTGACCGGATTCGCCGTCCGATTCGTTATTACCTAGAGGAGAGACCTGCGAGCGTGATCCCGGGAGTGGTCCATGGAAAGAGTCCGGCCCGTCGGCGGCTGCTTTACGCGCTGTTCTTCGTCGCTTTCGGCACCGCCTGGACCTTCGAGCCGGCCAGGAGCAGTGGAGAGGACCTCCCGACCATGACTCCACGGCGATGGATCCTCTGCCTCGACGGCACCTGGAACAGCACCTACGTCCAGAAGAAGCGCGACGACGGCCACGAGGTGCTCAAGCCCTCGAACGTGCTCAAGCTCTGCCGCTCGGTGCAGCCTTTCGACGAAAGTACTGGCCGGGAACAGATCGTCTACTACGACATCGGCGTCGGCTCCCTGGCGCGGTACCCCGGCGCCTCGAACCGACTTCTGAGTGGCGCCGACAAGCTCCTCGGCGGCGCTTTCGGTGCCGGCTTCGAAGCCAACGTCGAGGACGCGCTGACTTTTCTGGTCAACAACCGGCGCCCCGGCGATGAAGTTCTCGTCTTCGGATTCAGCCGGGGCGCGGCGACGGCGCAGGCGCTGACCCGATTTCTCGATTGGTCGGGCGGCCTGCCGGCGAAAGGCGAGGCCTACTATCTGCCCCGCTTCTTCCGCGAGTACGTCGCCTCGCGCGGGGCGAAGAGTGCGGCCGAGGTGCGCCGGGGGATCGATGCCGAGCGCGCCGCGGAGTCGAGGCCGCGAGACCCGCTCGCGGCGTTCGAGAGCGTCGATGTCACCTTCCTGGGCGTCTGGGACACGGTGATGGCGCTCGGCTCGCGCTTCCGAGCCGATGGCTCCGATGGCTCCGATGGCTCCAATGGCTCCGATCGCTCCGATCGCTTCAATGGCTCCAATGCCCCCAATGCCTCGAACACCGCGAGCACCTCGACGGCGAGCCGGAGCTTCCATGTCGGCCCGCGCCCGGCGGCCTGCGTGCGCCACGCCCGACAGGCGCTGGCCATCGACGAGGCACGCTACGACTTCCGGCCCGAGGTCTGGACGGATCACCTCCCCGGGCAGACCCTGGCCCAGCGCTGGTTCGCCGGAGTCCACTCGAACGTCGGTGGCGGCTACGTCGACGACGGTCTGGCGAACCTCGCCTTCCACTGGATCGTCGACGAAGCCGTCGTCGCGGGGCTCGCGCTCTCCGATCCCTTCGCCGCGATCTACCGCAGCTATCCGCAGGACCGGCTCTACCGTAGCGAATCGTGGTTCTATCGCCTGCTCGACGGCTTGCGCTTGCGCAACGGGCGCGGGCGCCGGAGCCTCCTGGGCTGGCCCGCCACCGCCAACCTGTCGCTTTCGAAGTCGGTCATCCATCGCCTGCAGGCGGATCCGGCGGAGCGCAGGGAGAACGGCGAGCTGCGCTTCCCCGACCTGCTGCAGGCCTATCGGCCGGAGAGCGTCCTCCGCTTCCTCGCCTGCCAGAGCGATCTCGACAGCTACCTGGTGTCGCTCGGCTTCGCCGAGGCGAGCGATCGCGTGCTTCCGCCCGACGTCACCCGCCGCATCGCCGAGCTGCGTCGGGACCCCCAAGTCATGAGGTGTGAACCGTGAGAATGATCCGCAGACATCTCGAAGCGGCACGCATTCCCGTGCCGGTGACCCGGCGCCTCCGCGTCCTGGCGTTCGATCCCAGCCTCGCGACCCGGCTCTCCACCGCATCGTTCAACGAGATCACCGTGCAGATCCGCTGGGAGAACCTGGCGCCCGGGCCGGTAGGGGAGTACATCGAGGTGGTGGATGTCGATCCCGCGAGCCAGGTCTTCTACTACCCGGTGGCGCTCGACCATCCGCATCTCCTGGCGCAGGACGGCCTCGCACCTTCGGAGTCCAATCCGCAGTTCCACCAGCAGATGGCCTACGCCGTCGCCATGACGACCATCCAGCACTTCGAGCGCGCCCTCGGCAGGAAGGCCCTATGGGCCGACCATCGCGTGAAGCGGCCGGACGGAGAGCTCGGCGAGCAGTTCGTGCGCCGGCTGCGCATCTACCCGCACGCTCTGCGCGACAGGAACGCCTACTACTCGCCGGCGAAGAAGGCGCTGCTCTTCGGCTACTTTCCGGTCGCCGCGAAGGACGAGGACAACACGCCGGGGACCGTGGTTTTCACCTGCCTGTCGCACGACATCGTCGCCCACGAGACGACGCACGCTCTGCTCGACGGCGTTCATCCGCGCTTCAACGAGCCGACCAATCCGGACGTCCACGCCTTCCACGAGGCGTTCGCCGATCTCGTCGCCCTCTTCCAGCACTTCACCTATCCGGCCGTCCTCGAGAGCCAGATCCGCCGCACGCGAGGCGATCTCGACAGCGAGAACCTCCTCGGTCAGCTGGCGCAGCAGTTCGGGCAGGCGACGGGACGCGGCGCTGCGCTGCGTGACGCCCTCGGTGCGAAGGATCCGGCGACCGGCAAATGGAAACCGCGTACGCCCGATCCGCGCGCCCTCGATTCGACCGTCGGCGCGCACGCCCGCGGGGCCATCCTGGTGGCAGCGGTCTTCCGCGCCTTCGTCCAGATCTACCGCGCCCGAACCGCGGACCTCTTTCGCATCGCCACCCAGGGAACCGGCAAGCTTCCCGAGGGCGAGATTCACCCCGACCTCACCGCGAGGCTCGCGCAGGAGGCAGCGCGGTGTGCCGATCGCGTCCTGCAGATGTGCATCCGGGCGATCGACTACTGCCCGCCGGTGGGGATCACCTTCGGCGCTTTCCTGCGCGGCGTGATCACCGCCGACCTCGACTACTCGCCCGAGGAGCGCGAAAGCTTCCGCATCGTTTTCGTCGAGAGCTTCCGCGAGTGGGGGATCTACCCGCGGGGCATCGCCAGCATGGGGATCGACGCGCTGGCGTGGCCGGCGGGTGCGGAGGTAATCAACGAGATGCTCGCCGACGGCAAGCTCCAGCACATGCCCGAAGACCTCCGCGTCCGCCTCGGCGATTTCATCGACAAGGCTGCGCCCATGTGGAATCTCGAGAGCGACCGTTTCGAAGTCTGGAAGGTCCTCGACCCGATGCGCAAGGAGCTGTGGAAGTGGCTGCTCGAAGGCGACAGCGTCGGTCGCGACTACGCCCGACTGCTCGGACTGGAGATCGACGACCACGCGGCGCCGCCGACGGTGGCGCGGGGCAAGGACGGCCCGGCGGTCGAGATCCACGCCGTACGGCCCACCCTACGGCGCGCCGCCAGCGGCCAGATCTCACGCGATCTGGTGATCGAAATCACCCAGAGGCGCGACGGCTACTTCGATCCCGTCGAGCAGGCGAAGATGGATACCCGAGGTCCCGACGGCAAGGCGCCGCGCGGCAAGCCCGACTTCCGGTACCGGACCGGCGCGACGATCCTCGTCGATCCGGCGACCAGCGAGATCCGCCGCATCATTCGCACCCCGGGCACCATCGTCGACAACGACGAGCTCGACCGCGTGCGGCGTTTCCTCAAGGGCGAGCAGGGTGGCTCCGCGAACGCCTTCGACGGAGGGCAGGCGATGAGCCTCCGGAGCGACCTGAGCCATCGCTCCGGTGGCCGCGACGAGCCGTTTGCACTGTTGCATCTGGCGCTGGATACGGAGGAGGTGCGCTGATGCCGCTCGTTCCACCTCTCTTGCCCCCCGCGAACGGTGTCACCGTGCGGATGTACCGCCAGGGACACGGCGACTGCTTCCTCCTCGCCTTCCCGCGAGAGGGTGGCGGGAAGCCCTACTACGTGATGATCGACTGCGGCTACAAGCCGGGCTCGAACTCCGCCGACTACTTCGCGAAAGCGCGGCCGATCGCCGACATCGTCGAGCACCTGCGTGCCTCGTGCGGCGGCCACCTCGATCTGGTGATCCTCACCCACGAACACCAGGACCATCTGAACGGCCTGTGGAAGGCGAACAACCCCTACTTCGCCGACTTCGAGATCGAAGAGGCCTGGGTCGCCTGGACGGAGGACCCCGACAACACGCTCGCCAATGCGTTGCGCGAGCGGCACAGGGATCAGCTTCTGGGCCTGCTGGGCGCGCGCAACGAGCTCGCGCTCGCCGTCGGCGACGACGATCCGGCGGTCTCGCGCCTGGACGCGCTCCTCGGGCTCGAGGTCGGGGGCGGAGAGGAGAAGCCCGATCCGGCCGCCATGCTCGCCGCCGCCCAGGACCCCGAGAAATCGGTCAACAAGCAGGCGATGCGGCTGGTGAAGGACAAGGCGGCGGCCAACAAGGGCTGCTTCTATCTCCATCCCGGCCTCGAGCCGGTGGCGCTCGACGGAGCGGCCGGCGCGCGCGCGTTCATCTTCGGCCCGCCGGAGAGCGCCGAGCTCATCGCCGACGAGGATCCGCGCGACGGCGAGGGCTTTCCTGCCGACCGTCCGCTTTCTTTCGCCGCCGCCGCGCGGTCGCCGCAGGCGGAACGCTCGTCGATCTTCCGCCGCCACTACTCGATTCCGCGCGAGTTCGCCTTCGATGGTGAGACTCCGCACTTCATCGAGCGCTACGGCAGCGGCATCGGTCCGGCAGACGACCGCGACCGCGTCGAGGTTGCCGCCGACGCCCCCTGGCGGCGGATCGACGAGGAGTGGCTCTACTCGGCGGAATCGCTGGCGCTCAAGCTCAACACCGGCATCAACAACACCAGTCTGGTGGTCGCTTTCGAGCTCCCGCAATCGAAGAAAGTCCTCTTCTTCGCCGCCGATGCGCAACGTGGCAACTGGGTCTCATGGAAGGATCTCGCGTTCCGCGACGGCACGGCGACGGTCACGGCGAAGGAGCTCCTCGCCCGCGCCGTCCTCTACAAGGCCGGCCACCACGGCAGCCACAACGCGACGCTCTCGGGCACCGCGAGCGACGAGCTGCCGAACCTCGCCTGGATGGGTCAAGGGGCGGCGGCGTCGGAGTTCACCGCCATGATCACGGCGGTTTCCGACTGGGCGACGACGAAGAACAGTCCGCCGTGGGTGCATCCGCTGCCGTCGATCCGCGAGGCGCTGGAGCGCAAGGCCCAGGGGCGGGTTCTTCAGACCGACCAGAACGAACCCAGGAAGCCCGACACGATGACCGACGGGGAGTGGAAGAAGTTCACCGACCGGACGGTCTGTGAGGAGCTCTATTTCGACCTCCAGGTGATCGACGACTGACGCCGGACGGGCGGCAGCACGGTTTCGGAGAGCCTTTCGTTGGCCATCGATTCGCTCCGGGCATAGGATCGCACCGGAGGTCCCACGACCATGACTCCTCGAATCTGTCTCCGGGCAGCTGCGGCATTGGCCTTGTCTGTCGGCTTGGGCGTCGGAGCCACCCTTGCGAGCCCTGCGAACGCCGCCTTTCTGGGCGACCCGATCTTCGACGACGACTTTGAGTCAGGGGGAACGTGCGCCTGGGGCTTCGGCACTTCGACCTGTCCAGGTTTCCAGGTGCAGACACCCGCGATCGCCGTGGCCGCCGGAGAGGAGATCTACGTCTGCTACTACTTCCACACCCCCAACGCCGCGACCCTCGCCATCCGCCGTTGGGCTTCGACGATGAGCGCCGGAGTGGAGCATCTGATCCTCTACAGCACGCACAACACCGCCTGGGCACCGGTCGATCGCCAGCCGCCGGGCACGGTGACCCAGGCTCCCTGCGGCCTGAATGAAGGCGGCGGCTACGACGGCTGGCTCTACGCAGCCCATGAACCGGAGGAGGAGCTCATCGTGCCGCCGGACGACGGCTCCGGGACTCCTCTCGCGGTCGAGATCGCGGCCGGGACGCCGGCTTACATCCAGCTGCGCCTCTACAACGGCGGCGGCGAGACGATTCAGACGTCGGTGACCGTGGGAGGCGAGGCGCTTCCCGCGGCCGCCCCCTACACCCAGACCGCCACCTATCTCGCCAGCCACTTCATGCTCAGCCTGCCCACCGGTCAGCAGACCCGTCAGGAGAGCTGTTCGACGCCGCCCGGGGCCGAGTTCTGGTGGCTTTCGACCCATACGAATCGTCTGGGAACCGGTGCGAAGATCCTCGACGGCGGGTCGCCGGTCGTCGAGACGACCGGATGGCTCGCTCCCAGCGCCACCTACCTCACCGCACCGAACTTCCTCGCCTTCTCGGCGAACAGCCTCACCTACGAGTGCAGCTGGGACAACACGACCGGCGGAACCGTCACCAACGGCGACGACGAGCTCACGAAAGAGGCCTGTTTCGGCATCGGCTACTTCTTCCCGGCCACGCGCCCGACGATCTGCTCCACGAACGGAGCGCCGCTCTGAGCCTCCAGCTCGCCGCCGTCGACCGCAGCATCCTGGTGGTCATCGACCTGCAGGGAAAGCTGGTCGACAAAGTCCATCGACCCGCTCTCGTCCTCGCCGCGACCCACCGCCTGCTCGAGCTCGCCCAACTCTTCGGCGTGCCGGTCGTGCTGACCGAGCAGTATCCTCGCGGCCTCGGTCCCACGCATCCGGAAGTCCTGAACCGATTCGACGGCCTGACCGTGGCGAAGCGGCGCTTCGAGAAGGGGGCCTTCGGTTGCCTCGGCGAGCCGGGCTTCGAGGAGACGCTGGCCGAGCTGCGCCCCGGCCTCGCTCCGGCCGATCGCCAACTCGTGGTCGCCGGCATCGAAGCGCACGTCTGCGTGATGCAGACAGTGCTCGAAGCGCTGCGCCTGGACCAGGCCGTCCATCTCTGCTGGGAGGCGGTCTCCGGCCGAGGCGCCGAGCACCGGCAGTGGGCGCTCGAGCGTATGCGCCAGGCCGGCGCCGTAGTGAGCAATCTCGAATCGGTCGCCTTCGAGTGGGCGCGTCATAAGGACCACGCCCAGTTCAAAGCGCTGTCGGCGATTCTCAAACAGGGACAGCTCGGCGGCGATCCCTCTTCCTAGAACCGCGTCGTGTAGTGCAGTCCGAACTCGCTCGCGTCGTTGCTCAGGATGACGAGAACGTAGTCGCCGGTGTTCAGGCGGCCATTGTCATAGCGCTCGTCGGTGATGTTCCTGCCGTAGACGCCCAGCGACCAGCGATCGCCGGGTGCGTGGTAGGTGACGTCGGCGTTGATGAGGCTGCGGCTGTCGATCTGGGTGAAGCGGCCGGGATCGGAGGTCGGCTCGCCGAACATTTCGTCGCGGTAGGAGTAGTCGAGGCGGAACGAAGTCTTCCCGCCGCCGTCCAGGCTCAGGATCAACTCGGGACTGAGCGAAGCGGTGAGCTCCGGGGTGAGCGGGGCGACGGCCACCGGATCGTCGATGTCGGCGTTGATGTAGCCCAGAGTCGAGTGGAGGTAGAAACCGCCACCCGCGTACCAGGTGCCTTCCCACTCGGCGCCCCAGGAGTTCTGGTTGACGATGATGTTGCGGGTGTCGAAGCCGGCGCCCGTCGTCGTCGAGACCTGGTAGGGCAGGTCGGAGTAGTTGGTGTAGAAGAGCGCGACGCTCATCAGCAGGTTCGAGAGCGCCTGGCCCTTGAGTCCGAACTCGTAGTTGATGGCGGTGATCGGGTCGGTGGCGACGAAGCAGTTGGGCCGGCTGACGTTGCCGGGCTGGCTGAAGTCGAGCGAGCCGAACAGGCAGTAGGGCCGCGCCGGGAACTGGCCCGACTGGTAGCCGCTCTGGATGGCGCCGTAGACGTTCATTCCGTTCGCCAGCTCATAGGTGAGCGCCACCTCGCCGCTGGTCTCGGACCAGTCGTCCTGCGCGCTCGTGTCGATCAGGCCGTCGTTGATGTTGACCGCCGCGTCCTTGTCGTCCTGGGTGAAGCGCAGACCGCCGGAGATCCGCATCCTCTCGCTGAGCCGATAGCCGAGGTTGGCGAAGATCGCCTTGCTTTCGACCTGCTGGCTGAGGTTGAACGTTCCGAGGCCGCCGAGGAACACCGTCGGCCGCTGGTCGTTCTCGCCCTCTTCGTCGAAGTAGTAGAGGCCGGTGACGAAGTCGAAGTCGCCGTACTCGCCGGTGAGCTGCAGCTCGGCCGAGGTCTGATCCGCGAAGCCGGTCTCGGGAAAGGCCAGGAAGTTGTCGGCGAACCCGTCGTCGTCGAGGCCGCTTTCGTACTCGGAGTGGCGGTCGCTCACCAGGAGCCGGACCGCGAGATGGTCGGAGACCGTCCAGTCGGCGGTGAGGGCGAAGCCCTCGGCCTCGTTGGTCACCCGGGTCTGGTCGATCTGGCCGGTGTTGTTGTCGTAGGGGTTTCGCGCCGTGTCAGAGTTGCGGTAACCGGCGCCGTAGACGCCACCGTTGGGCACCTCGTCGATGAGCGTTCGGTACGGTCGCAGCCCGCCGTCGCCCTGGTTGGCGTCGGCGTTGACCAGCAGCGAGAAACGATCGGAGGGGGCCCAGCGGACGCCCACCCGGGTGGCGATCTCCTCGAGCTCGCCTACCTCGACGTCGGCGTTCGGCAGGTTGACGAACTCGCCCAGGCCGTCGCGCCGCGTGTAGGAGCCGGTGGCCGAAACCGCCCACTGATCGTTCAGACGCTGATTCGTGTAAAGGTTGCCGCCCCAACGCCCGCGCGAGCCCGCCTCGAGGGTGAACCGGCTGGTCTCTTCGCTGCCCGGGGCGCGGGTGATGATGTTGATCGCACCGCCGATCGAGTTGCGGCCGTAAAGGGTCCCCTGCGGTCCGCGCAGCACTTCGACGCGCTCGATGTTCGACAGGTTCCAGTTCTGCCCGACTTGCCGTCCCAGGTAGACGCCGTCGACGTAGACGCTGACGCCAGGGTCGGTGGTGATCAGGTGATCCTGCAGGCCGATGCCGCGGATGAACGGGTTGGCGGACGAGGTATGGCCGGCCGAGAAGCCCGTGACGTTCAGGTTCGGCACGAACTTGCCGATGTCGATGAGGTCCGTGATGCCCTGGCGCTGGAGTTCCTCGCCGGTGAAGGCGGTGATCGCGACCGGCACCTCGTAGATGCTCTCCTCGCGCTTCTTGGCCGTCAC
>JAYTAM010000134.1:0-4043 GCA_043737505.1 Thermoanaerobaculia bacterium | reverse complement strand
GTCGTCCCGCTGCGGGACATGGTCGTCTTCCCGCACATGATGGCGCCGTTCATCGTCGGGCGCGACAGCTCGGTCAAGGCTCTCGAGGTCGCGCTCGGCACCACGGCGAAGCGGATCTTTCTCGTCGCCCAGCGAGATCCGAAAGTCGACGAGCCCATGCGCGACGATCTCTACGATTTCGGGGTCGTCGCGCGGGTGGTGCAGAATCTCAAGCTTCCCAACGGCAACATCAAGGTGATGGTCGAGGGCTTGAAGCGCGGCAAGCTGATGGATTTCGAGGAGCGCGAAGGCACGCTGTGGAGCCACCTCGAGACCTACGAGATCCAGTACCCGATGTCGGAGAAGCTCCAGCTCTTCGTCAACAAGGTCCTCGGCGCGTTCGAGCAGTACGCCAAGATGTCTCAGCACCTCGCCTTCGAGGGACTCCTGCCGACGCTCAAAGTGGACGAGCCGGACCGGCTGACCGACACGCTCGCTTCCCACTTGACCGTCCCGACGGCGGAGAAGCAGGCGATGCTCGAGCTGCTCTCGCCTTACGAACGGCTGCAGCGCCTGCTGGACCTGCTCGACGTCGAGATGGAGAAGATGAATCTCGACCGGCGCATCAACGTGCAGGTCAAGAAGCAGATGGAGAAGGCCCAGAAGGAGTACTACCTCAACGAGAAGATCAAGGCCATCCATCAGGAACTCGGCAAGAAGGACGACCGCAGTGACGAGATCGCAGAGCTCAAGGCGAAGATCGAGAAGGCCGGACTGCCGAAGGCGGTCGCCGAGAAGGCCGATCAGGAGCTGAAGCGCCTGGAGTCGATGCCGCCGGTGTCCGCCGAAGCGACCGTGTCGCGCAACTACATCGACTGGATCGCCTCCGTGCCGTGGAGAAAGTCCTCGCGCGAGCTCAAGGACCTCCACAAGGCGGAGGAGATCCTCAACGCCGAGCACTACGGATTGCAGAAGGTCAAGGAGCGGATCCTCGAGTTTCTCGCCGTGCGCCAGCTGACCACCGAAACGCCCGCCTCGATTCTCTGCTTCGTGGGCCCGCCGGGAGTCGGAAAGTCCTCGCTCGCGAGCTCGATCGCAAGGGCCGTGGGAAGGAAATTCGTCCGCCTCTCTCTGGGCGGCGTGCGCGACGAAGCGGAGATCCGTGGCCACCGCCGGACCTACATCGGCGCCTTCCCCGGACAGATCATCCAGATGATGAAGAAGGCGGGGACGGTCAATCCGGTGTTCCTGCTCGATGAAGTGGACAAGATGTCGATGGACTTCCGCGGCGACCCGTCGGCGGCGCTCCTCGAGGTCCTCGACCCGGCGCAGAATCACGCTTTCGTCGATCACTTCCTCGACGTCGAGTACGACCTGTCGAAAGTGATGTTCATCGCCACGGCGAACGTCCTTCATCCGATCCCGGCGCCGCTGCGCGACCGGATGGAGGTCATCAATCTCTCCGGCTACACCCTGAACGAGAAGAAGGCCATCGCCAGCCAGTTCCTGGTGCCGAAACAGCTCAAGGCGAACGGTCTCGAGGCTGCGCACGTGTCGTTCGAAGACGAGGCACTCCGCCAGTTGATCGAGGGCTTCACGCGCGAGGCCGGAGTGCGCAACCTGGATCGGGAAATCGCCTCGGTCTGCCGGAAGCTGGCGCGCAACGTCGTAGCTGAGGGCAAGCGCGCCGAGGTCCAGGTCAGCCCCGAACGGATCACCGCGCTGCTCGGCAAAGCCCGCTTCCGACCCTGGAAGCGCGAGGACAAGCCCGAGATCGGTGTCACGACGGGCCTCGCCTGGACGGAGTTCGGTGGCGAGATCCTCGAGACCGAGGTCGGCCTGATGAAGGGGAAGGGCAAGCTCATTCTCACCGGCAAACTCGGCGAGGTCATGCAGGAGTCGGCGCGCGCCGCGGTCTCCTACCTACGCAGCCGGGCCGAGATCTACGGCATCGATCCCGACTTCAGCGAGAAGTTCGACATCCACATTCACGTTCCCGAGGGGGCGATCCCCAAGGACGGTCCATCGGCCGGAATCACCATGGCAACGGCACTGATCTCCGCGCTCACCAAGCTGCCGGTGCGCCGCGACATCGCCATGACCGGGGAGATCACTCTGCGCGGAAAGGTCCTGCCAGTGGGCGGAATCAAGGACAAGGCGCTCGCCGCCTATCGCGCCGGCATCACCGAGCTCATCCTGCCGCGCGAGAACGAGAAGGACCTGGAAGACATCCCGAACGAAGTCCGCGACGTACTGCAGGTTCACCTGGTCGAGTGGATGGACGAGGTCCTGCCCATCGCTCTTCAGGGCGAGCTTGCGTGGCAGCCCCGAAATGAGGGAGAATTCCCGGGACGGCCAACGGCGCCCCCTCTGGGTTCCGGCTCCTTGGCCCACTGATCCTCTCGCCGAATCCGCTGCAAGCTCTGCTTTCTCTGACGGGTCTTTTCACACTCTGGGGTCGGTCGCATCCGGGTTCCTGGCCGGAACGGATCCTGCAAGCCGGCGAACAGGGGTCTGTACCGGCTAGAGAGTACCGGCGAGCGAGTCCTGGGGATAGCGGATCCAGGTAAGCGACAAATTCCAGATGCGCTCCGGAGTCAGCACTGAAGATCGAATCGTCGGAGTTCATCAAATCGGCGGCGGGTAGCGAAGGATTCATCGCCGACGGGTTGCCCGAAATCGCCTTCGCCGGGCGCTCGAACGTCGGAAAGTCGAGCCTGCTGAATAAGCTCTTGGGCCGGAAGTTGGCGCGCACCAGCTCCACTCCCGGCCGGACCCAGACGATCAACTATTTCCGGGTCAACGGTTCCTTCTATTTCGTCGATCTCCCGGGCTTCGGGTACGCGCGAGCGTCAAAAGAGTCCAGGAGCCAATGGGCGGAAGTCATCAACGACTACCTGCGGACCCCGCATCCGCAGCGTGTCGTGGTGCATCTGGTGGACGCGAGGGTCGGCGCAACGGCCCTCGACGAACAGGCTGGCGAGTACTTTGCAAACCTGAACCTGGTGACACTGGCCGTCGCGACCAAGGTCGACGACGTGAAACGAGGAGAACGCGTCCGGCGTATGAAGCAGATCGCCGCGGCGTTGCAGATCGGAGAACCGACGGCGGTCCTGGCCGTCTCCACCCAAACAGGGGAGGGTGTCCGTGAACTCTGGAAATCCATCGCAGAATTTCTCGCGGGGTAAACCGCGCCGCAGCAGACGAGGAAGAAAGAACATGCCGAAGGTCACGGAACCCCTTGAATTGCCTCTCGACGTAGGTGCGGAGCCCGTTCCCACGGGCAATGGCACGAACGGCAACGGCAAGCAGATGCTCGACATCCGGGCACTCAAGGAGATGTCGATCGCCGAACTCACCACCGCCGCCAAGGATCTCGGAGTCGAAGGCGCCGCGGGCCTGCGCAAGCAGGAGCTCATCTTCAAGATTCTGGAAGCTCAGACCAAGTCCTCCGGGCTGATCTTCGCCGAAGGCGTTCTCGAGTGTCTGCCGGACGGCTTCGGCTTCCTGCGCGCTCCGGAATACAACTACCTGCCCGGTCCGGACGATATCTACGTTTCGCCGTCGCAGATCCGCCGCTTCGACCTGCGCACCGGCGACACCGTCTCGGGCCAGGTGCGCCAGCCGAAGGACGGCGAGCGCTACTTCGCCCTGATCAAGGTCGAGGCGGTCAACTTCGAGCACCCGGAAGTCGCCCGCAACAAGATCTTCTTCGACAACCTGACTCCGCTCTACCCGATGGAGCGGCTGAAGCTCGAGGTCCCCGGCGACATGTCGTCGCGGGTGATGGATCTCGTCACACCGATGGGCAAGGGTCAGCGCGCGCTCATCGTCGCTCCGCCGCGCACCGGCAAGACGATGCTGCTGCAGTCGATCGCCCACTCGATCGCCAAGAACCATCCGGAAGTAGCGCTGATCGTGCTGCTCATCGACGAGCGCCCGGAAGAGGTGACCGACATGCAGCGCTCGGTGCAGGGCGAGGTCATCTCCTCGACCTTCGACGAGCCGGCCACCCGTCACGTGCAGGTCGCCGAGATGGTGATCGAAAAGGCGAAGCGCCTGGT
>JAYTAM010000133.1:0-9270 GCA_043737505.1 Thermoanaerobaculia bacterium | reverse complement strand
TCCTGCTCCCGCGCCGTCCGGCCGCCGTCATCAAAAGAGCGCCCGCCCGACGACCGGCGGTGCGCTCCGTCTCGCGGACGCTGCGCATCGCCCCCGGACGCGGGGCGCGCCCACGGTGACGTCGGCGGCGTCCGAAGAACGCCTGGTCGCCTGGCTTCGGACACTCGCCGCGCAGCACAAACCGCGCGGCACGAAGAAGGCCTTGATCGGCGACGACGCTGCGACGTTGCCCTCGGGCGCCGTGGTCACCGTCGATCAGCAGATCGAAGGCGTGCACTTTCCGTCGGGCCTCGCACCGGCGATGGTCGCGCGGCGTCTGCTGGCGGTGAATCTCTCCGATATTGCCGCCTCCGGAGCGCGCCCGCGCCACGCCTTTCTCGCTCTCGCCGCTCCACCCGGCTTCGACCACCGGAGCTTCTTCCGTGCGCTGGTCCGCGCCTGCGCGGAGCAGGGCGTCGAGCTCGCCGGAGGCGACCTCGCCAGCGCGACCCTTCTACACGCTTCCTTGACCCTCATTGGCGAGCGGCGGCCTGGCGACGCGACGCTGGCTCGCGACCGGGCCCGGCCCGGCCAGCGCCTGTGGATCGGCGGCACCCTTGGCGAATCGGCTGTGGGCTGCGAGCTCGTTCGCCGTGGCGCGCGTCCGCGCGGCAACAGTGTCGTCCTGCCCACATCTTTTTCGGTAAAGGGAGGATCGAGGACTGCCGCCGTCCGTGCCGTGCGCCGGCACCTTCTTCCGTCGCCGCAGCTCGAGCTCGGGCGCTGGCTCGCCGGTCGAGGGCGCAGCGGCGACGCAGCCGGCCCGGCGGCTGTGGCTGCGATCGACGTTTCGGACGGCCTGGCGAAGGATCTCCACCGCCTCTGCGCGGCGAGCGGCGTCGGCGCGCGCCTCGAGGCCGAGGCCCTTCGGGCGGCAAGACCTGCGCAATTTACGGAGCTCTCCTCCCGCCTCGGTCTCGATGCCGACCGGCTGGTCGAGAGCGGCGGTGAGGACTACATCCTGCTTTTTACTTTACCGAAAGCAGTTTCGCCTCCGCGTCGATTCCACGCACTCGCGATCGGCGAGATCACCCGCCAGCCAGGCATCTTCATCGACGATCCGGACGCCGGTTCTGCGAGCGGCCTGCGGCCGCTCGCAGCCAGCGGCTGGGACCATCTCGCCCCGCGCGGCCAGCTCAGCCAGCTCAGCCCGCTCACCGGCCGCCCAGCGTCGCCCGCCGCGGGTCGAGCCGATCGACCAGGGCGTCGCCGAGGAAGTTGAGCGCCACCACGGCGAAGACGATCGCCAGGCCCGGGAACAGCGTGAGGTGCGGCGCGTCGAGCAGGTGGCTCCGACCGGCGTTGATCATCGCTCCCCAGGAGGGCGTCGGCGGCTGAATTCCCAGACCGAGAAACGACAGGCTGGCCTCGGCGAGAATCGCCCCGGCGAGTCCGAGGCTCGCTTGCACCACCACCAGCGGCAGCACGTTCGGGATCAGGTGGACGAGCACCAGGCGTGGCAGCGAGACTCCCCCCGCGCGCGCCGCGAGGACGAACTCCTGCTCCTTGAGCTGCAGGATCTGACCGCGCACCAGCCGCGCCGTGCCGACCCAGCCGATGACCACCAGCGCGAGAATGACGTGCGAGAGCGCCGGCCCGAGAACCGCCACCAGAGCGATCGCCAGCAGGATTCCCGGAAAGGCCAGGAAGACGTCGAGCAGGCGCATCAGCAGCGCGTCGACGCGGCCGCCGAAAGTACCGGCGATCGAGCCGACCAGCAGGCCAATCAGAGTCGCCGAGGCGACGACCGTGAAACCGACCAGCATCGAGACGCGGGCGCCCCACAGAAGGCGCGCCAGAACGTCCCGGCCGAGTTCGTCGAGACCGAACGGATGAGCCCGCGATGGCGTTTCGAGCCGGCGCTCGAGATCCTGGTCGACCGGGCTGTGCACCGCGACGAGCGGTCCGAGGAGCGCCACGAGGAGGAGCAGCGCCACCCAGCCGCCGGCGACGTAGAGGCGCCTCGTCATCCCGCGCTCCGCAGCCTTGGTACGATAGCGCCATGTCCGAAGAGATCTCCCGGCCCGAGCTTTACGACCGCCTGATCGCCGACCTCGAGGCGACGCTCGAGGGTATCGATGACGCCGTCGCGGCGATGGCGACCGTCGCCTGCCTGATCTACGAACGCGTCCCCGGGACGAGTTTCGCCGGCTTCTACCGCCGCGTCGGTCCCGAGCTCTTGCGCATCGGGCCCTACCAGGGCCCGCTCGGCTGCCTCGAAATTCCGTTCGCGCGCGGCGTCTGTGGGGCCGCGGCGCGCGAACGTGCGACGCAGCTGGTGGGCGACGTCCATGCCTTTCCCGGACACATCGCCTGCGACGACCGCGCGCGCTCCGAGATCGTCGTACCGGTCGCCGATGCACGCGGCGATCTCGTCGCGGTGCTCGATCTCGATTCGCATCTGCCGGAGAACTTCGACGACGAGGATCGCGCCGGGCTCGAGAAGCTCGTCCGCGCGCTCGCACCCCGGCTCTCTCATCGACCGTTCCCCGCCTTTCCTTCCTGAAGCCGGATGCGCGGATCGAGCCAGGCGTACAGCAGGTCGGTTCCGAGATTGACCATTACGTAGGTCACCGAAATGAGCAGCACGCAACCCTGCACCAGCGGATAGTCGCGCAGGCGGATGCCCTGGATCAGCAGCCTCCCCAGCCCGGGCCAGGAGAAGATGGTCTCGGTGAGGATCGCGCCGGTGAGCAGCGCCCCGAACTGCAGGCCGACCACCGTCACCACCGGAATCAACGCATTCTTCAGGGCGTGCAGAAGAGCCACCCGGAAGCGCGAGATCCCCTTCGCTCGCGCGGTGACGAGGTAAGGGCGTCCGAGCTCCCCGCCGACCGCCGAGCGCACCATGCGCGTCAGCAGCGCCGAGAGCGCGAGCCCGAGGGTCGCCGCCGGCAGGACCAGACTCCGCCATCCCGTGTTGCCGGAGACCGGCAGGAGATCGAGGTGAATCGAGAACAGGAGCATCGCCACCGGACCGAGCCAGAAGTTGGGTATCGAGACGCCGGCGAGCGAGAAGAGGCGCGCCAGGCGATCGATCCAGCCGTCGCGATAGTAGGCGGCGAGCATTCCGAGTGGCAGCGCAATCGTCAGGGCCGAGGCGAGCGCCGCGGCCGCCAGCAGAGCGGTTGCCGGATAGTGGCGGGCAATGAGGGTCGTCACCGGCTGATCGAAATGCAACGAGCGCCCGAGGTCGCCCCGCGCCAGGCCGGCGACGAAGCCCGCGTACTGCTCGAGCAGCGGCCGGTCCAGGCCGAGCTCGTGGCGCAGGGCGGAGACGTCCGCCGCCTGCGCGCCTTCGCCGAGCATCATCTCGACCGGGTCGCCCGGAATGAGGTGAATGAGGGCAAAGACCAGCGTCGCCACCGCCAGCGTCACCGGCACCGCCTGTGCCAGTCGCCGGACCAGAAAACCGATCACTCCATCGCTCCCGCTCCCCCGCCGCCGCCCGCGCCCCCGCAGTCCTCGAGCCCGAGATGGAGCACGAGGTAGGACAGCGCCTGACGGGATAGTCCGAGGTGGCGGGCGGCCTCGGCGCGATTGCCGCCCGAGGCGCGCAACGCCCGGCGGAGGATCCCGCGGCGGAACTCGTCGATCTCCTGGTGATAGGCGCTGGACTCGGGCGGCGTCTCGGCGACGGAGGGTACTGCGAGATCGAGCATCGAGGCCCGGATCGGTCCGTTGCCGGCGAGCGCGGCGGCAGCCTGAAGCGCGTTCGCCAGCTCGCGCACGTTTCCCGGCCAGCGATGCGCCTCGATGGCGCGCCGCGCATCGGCGGCGAGCTGCAGCTGCGGCAGCGAGCGCCGCCGCCGCTCGGTGGCGACGATGTGCTCGGCGAGCAGCATCCGGTCGTCGCCGCGCTCGCGCAGCGGCGGGAGCGTCACGGTGCACACCTTGAGGCGGTAGTAGAGGTCCTGGCGGAACTTTCCGTCGCGCACCATGGCGGAAAGATCGCGGTGGGTAGCGGCCACCAGGCGCACGTCCACCCGCCGCGCCGTCGACTCACCGAGCCTGCGGACCTCCCCCTCCTGCAGCACGCGCAGGAGATTGCCCTGCGCCACCGGCGGCAGGTCGCCGATCTCGTCGAGGAAAACCGTGCCGCCGTGCGCCGTTTCGAACACGCCGGCACGCGCCCGGTCGGCACCGGTGAACGCGCCGCGCGCGTGGCCGAAGAGGTCCGAGAGCAGGAGTGTTTCGGAGAGTGCGGCGCAGTTGACCGGCACCCAGGCCGCTCCGCAGCGCGCGCTCGCCCGCCGGAGCTCCCGCGCCGCGAGCTCCTTGCCCGAGCCGCTCTCGCCCAGGATCAGCACCGGCATGTCGCTCGGCGCGAACTGCCGCAGGCGGTCGATCGCCGCGAGAAGCACGGGGCTCGTTCCGACCAATCCGCTGTCGCCGCCGGCTGCGGAGGTCGCGCCGTCGCCCGGCGCCGGCAGCCCGAGGTCCCGACGATCGCGGAGACCCCTGGAATCGCGGAAGTCGTGCAGCTCCCTGAGCAGCAGGGCGAAGATGGTCCGCTGCACCTCGTCGATCCGCGCCACGCGCAGGCGCAGCGTTCCGCCGCCGCTTTCGGCCAGAAGCTCTTCTCTGCCGGCAGCGACGGTGCTGCCTTCGAGCCAGCGGTGATCTCCGGCGGGCGAGCTCCAGACAACCTCCGCCTCCGGCGCACCGACGGCGCGCAGCAGCTCGGCGAGGGCTCCGCGGTCCCCTGGAGTGCAGCCCAGATATTCGCGCAGCGCCGTCCACTGGCCCGCCTCGCCGCGCGCCAGGATGGCGGCGTAGCGCGGCGCGCCGAGGCGCCGAAAGAGCTCGGCCGCCGCCTCCCGATGCGCTCGCGGCACCGCCCCCGGCAGCGCGAGCTCCAGGTCGAGCAGCAGTCTCGCGCGGCGAAAGGGCGGCAGGGCCGAAAGGGCAGAGGCGCAGGCGCCGATGGCCTCCGAAGCGCCAGTCTCGGACGCTGCAAAGGCGTCGGCTGGCGGCGGTTCGCCCGCGAGCACAGGCAGCCAGAGTGCCGCAAACGCTCCGCTGCGCGCCTGCTGACGCGCCTCGTCGAGCTTGCCGGCGAGCGCGAAGAGCGCCGGGAGCTCCTCCGCTTCGAGCTCGCCGAGTCCCGCGGCGTCGACCGACTCGAACCAGTCGGCCGCCTCGCCCGGCCGCTCCAGCCAGCCGAGCGCCCGCGCGGCGAGCACTGCGATCTGTGGGCGGTGGTAGGTAAGGCCGAGCCGCGACTGTTCGGCCAGCCAGACGATGCACCTCTCGAGCGCGGCCTCCGGCCGGCCCCGCACCAGCTCGAGCCGGACCCAGAGGGCCTCGTCGACCGTCAGGCCGCGCCGGTTGCCGCTCTTGCGGTTGTGCGCCGTCGAGGCGCGCAGGATCGGTTCGACTTCGAGGAGCTTGCCCGAACGCAGGCGGACTTCGGCCAGGTTCCACTGCGCCAGCGTGATCGCCAGCGGCCCGTCGCAGAGCCGCAGCAGCCGCGCCGAATGCTGGAAGGCGCGCTCGGCGCGGGCGAAGTCCCCGAGAGTCAGATACCCGAGGCCGAGGTTGTTCCAGGCCCGGCCGGCTTCGTGGCGCCGCATGCGTCGCCGCGAGCGCAGGAGCGCCCGCGACTGTTCGACGACCGCGGCGCCGTCGGAGTCGGCGAGCGCCTGCCAGACGCGCGCCTCGTGCCAGCTTCGAGCGACGTTCGGAGCCGCCGCCTCGCCGCTCGCGGCGGCGAAATGCCTTTCGGCGGCGCCGCGATCGTTGCGGTCGAGCGCGGCAGTCGCGGCAAGGAGATGGGCGAGGGCCTTCGGCTCGGCCGAGCGCGCCCGCGCGAGCGTCGCGGCCGCCCAGTCCGCCGCGGCGTCCGACTCGCCGGCGAGGGCCAGCACGCGCAGGGCCGTGTCGCCCGCCTGAATCCGCTCGGCGGTCGAAAGGGGGCGAGCCGCCAAGGCATGCACGATCGCGAGCGCCGCCGGCAGCTCGCCGAGCAGCAGGCAGCAGGTGCTGCGAATCGCCAGGGCGGCCACGTCGTCGCGCTCGGCGACGAGGAGATTGGCCTGCTCGAACCGGCCGCTGCCGAGCAACGCCTCTGCCTGTCGCAGCGTCGCCGCACCGGGCTCCGGCGCCAGTTCCGGCACTCTGGCTCCGGCGAGGCGTTCGCGGACTGCCGGCGGGCCGGCCGCCCACGCGAGCGAGCTCCCGGAGCGCACGATGCTGCCGTGCAACGCCTGTCTCGCGCCCGCGAACTCGGGCTCCCAGAGGAACTCCGCAATGGCGAAGATCCGACCGATCGCCTCGTCGGCCGACATCGGCGCCAGGGCCCCTTCCCAGATCGCGAGCAGGCCCCGCGCGGCGCTGCGCCCTTCGCCCCGGCCCGCGATCCGCTCCTTCGCGCGAAACAGACGCAGGAGCAGCTCGCGCAGTTGCTCCTGCGCCGGCCGGCCGCCTCGCCCGCCCTCGGGCCGCAGACCGGAAAGGCGCCCACATCCGTCGACGGCCGCGCCATCCCAGCCGCGCACCAGCGACCATCCCGCGGCATCGCAGAGAGAGATCGCCGCCGCGCCCTGCAACAGGACGGCGAGCTTTGCCCGATCGGTGCAGGCGGCGGCGTCGATCGCGCGCCCCGAAGCGGCGACGAACGCCGGGTGTTCCAGATGCTCGGCGACGGCGCTCAACCGGCGATCCCCAGCAGGCGCGAGAGATCGCGCCAGAAGTCGGGGTAGGACTTGCCGACGCAGCCCGGATCGGCGATGCGGAGGTTCGGACGGCGCAGCCCGACGATCGCCATCGCCATCGCGATCCGGTGGTCGCCATGGGGATCGATTCGTACGACTTGAGCCGGCGGCTCGCTCCCGGCCCAGAGGCCGGGAATGACGAGTCCGTCCGCCAGCTCCTCGACTTCGGCGCCGGCCTTGCGGAGCTCCGAGGTCATCGCCGCCAGGCGGTCGCTCTCCTTGATGCGCAGGTGGGCGACATTGCGGATGCGGGTCGTGCCGCGCGCAAACGGCGCCAGCGCCGCGATCGTCGGCACCTGGTCCGGAATGTCGCCGAGATCGGCATCGACGGCGGCGAGGCCAGGACCGCCGGTGACCGTGACGCCGCCGGAGCTCCATTCGACCTGCGCCCCCATGCTCGCCAGCAGGTCGAGCAGCCGCCGGTCACCCTGGCGGGAGGCGACGCTGGCGCCGTCGATTCGCACCTCGCCGCCGGTGAGGGCCGCCGCCGCGGCGGGATAGGCGGCGGCCGAGAAGTCGGCCTCGATCTCCATTTCGGTGGCGCGGAGCGGGCTCGGGTGGGCGATCCACCGGTTTTCGCCCGGCGTCTCGACTCGTCCGCCGAAGCGCTCGATCATGTCGAGGGTCAGGCCGACGTAGGGCGCCGAGGCGAGCTCCGGGACGGTGATCTCGAGCGGGCCATCGGCGCGCTGGCCGGCGAGGAGCAGGGCCGACAGATACTGGCTCGAGGCCGAAGCGTCGAGGTCGACCCGGCCGCCCGGCAGTCGTCCGCCATAGACGACCAGCGGCGCATGTCCCTCCTGCCCGGCGAAGTCGATACGCACGCCGAGCCGCTGCAGAGCATCGGTGAGCGGCCGGATGGGGCGCTCCCGCAGCCGCGCCACGCCGTCGAGGCGCACGCGCCCGGGAAGCGTCGCGGCAACGGCGACGAGAAAGCGGAACATCGTCCCGGCGTTGCCGCAGAGGAGCGTCGCCTCGGCCGGATAGCTCTCCGCCGGAGTGAGGATCAGGTCCGTGCCAGCGTGCTCGCACGACCAGCCGAGGGACCGGAGCGCGGCGAGGAAGAGCTCGGTGTCGTCGGCCTGGAGGGGCCGGCGGATGACCGTTCGCGCGCGCGAGAGCAGCGCGAGGGCGAAGGCGCGATGGGTCAGGCTCTTCGAGGACGGCGGGCGAACGCGGCCGGCGACCTGCCGTCCGGCGGGCAGCGAGAGGTCCGCGGAAGAGCCCGGCTCGCCCGTCGCGGCCTCAATCGAGGCTGGCCACCAGACCGTCATAGCCGAGCTCGATGCCAGGAGGGAGCGCAATCTCGAGCCGGCCGTGGTCGATATCGTGCGCCAGGTGGGTGAAAAGCGTCCGGCGCGCGCCGATCCGCTCGGCCACGGCAATCGACTCCGCCAGACTGAAATGGGTCGGATGGGGACGGTAGCGCAGCGCCGAGAGCACCAGGAGCTCCACTCCCGCGAGCAGACCGTAGCTCTCCTCGGAGATGAAGTTGACGTCGGTCACGCAGGCGAAGCGGCCGACGCGGAAGCCGAAGACCTCCATGTCGCCGTGTCCCACCGGGATCGGAACCACGCGGAGCCCGAGCAGATCGAACGGGGCGCGCACCGGCACGAGCTCGAGACGGGGTTTGCCGCCGCCCTCCTGCCCGTCTTCGAAGACGTAGGTGAAGATCTGGCGCATCCGGTTCATGGTCTCGGCGGAGCCGAAGCACGGAATCGACCTGCGTTGACGGAAGTTGAAGACCCGCAGATCGTCCAGCCCGAAGACGTGGTCGGCGTGCGGGTGGGTGTAGAGCACGGCGTCGACGCGATCGATCTCGAAGCGCAGCGCCTGTTCGCGAAAATCGGGCGAGGTGTCCACGACCACCGAGAGACCCCCCGCCTCCAGGCGCAGACCCGGACGCATCCTCCGGTTGCGCGGATCGCTCGAGCGGCAGACGGCACAGTCGCAGCCGATCACGGGCACCCCGGTGGAGGTCCCGCTGCCCAGCATGGTCAACCGCAGGGCCATCGCAGGCGGCGTAGGCGGCGAAGGCGGCGCAGGCATCCCCGGGCTGGGAGGCGGAGCATCCGGCAGAGGCATGGGAAAAGTCTATCCGAGCCATTCGACGCGGCGGCTCCGGAACCAGGCATCGAGCAGACGGATTTCGCCGCCGGGAACCTCGAAGCTCCGCGGCTCGTGGAAGTGTCCGAGCAGGAGCACGTCGTGGCCCTCGGCGAGACGACGCGTGCCGTAGCGGCGGATCGCCGCCTCCGGCACCACCGACTTGTGCTTGAAGTTGGTGCGCGAGAGCTTGCGCTCGGCGGCGTCGACGAAGCGGCCGACGATGCGCCGCGGCGCGCCGCGGATCAGCATCTTGACCGGCCCACTCTTCGACAGCCAGCGCCAGGCGAGGTACTGCCGATCGCGGTCGTTCAGGCCGTCGCCGTGAACCGCGAGGTAGCGCATCCCCCCGGCCTCGAAGGCGCACTCGCTGCCGACCGAGTCGAAACAGCCGCGATACGGGCCCTCG
>JAYTAM010000132.1:0-4052 GCA_043737505.1 Thermoanaerobaculia bacterium | reverse complement strand
CTTCCTCGGCGCTGGTCGCCAGTTCGTCGTAGCTGTCGCCAACCGAATCGAGTGCGGCGCTCTGAGCCTCGGCAGAAGCCTTGGCGGCTTCGGCCTCGGCGTCGACACTCTCCACCCGCTCTTCGCTCTTTGCGGCGAGGTCGTTGTACTTGTTCAGCGTCTCGTCGAAGGACTTGCCGAGGAGGACTCCGGCGTCGCTGGCCTTCTTGCCGATGCCCGCCAGCGCATCGCCGATCTCCTCGGCCGCTCGACCGTGGGCTTCGCCAGCTTTTTCCGCCTGCTCGACGACCCGGAGCAGGGCATCCGCTTCCTTCTGGAGTTCCTCGTCTGTGCCCTCGATGGCGTTCTTCAGTTTCTGAGCTGAAGGCGTCAATCCGTCGAGCGCCTCTTGCGCAGCCTCGAGGCGCGCGACCACTCCCCCAGTGGTATTGGAGAACGCTTCAAAGGCGTCGTCTATGTTTCCGACCTTGCTCAGAAACAACGTCATCGACGCTGTGAAGGCGCCAAACTTCGACCCCAGACCATCGAACTCGTGGCCGGTTCCGCCGGCGGACTTGGCGACGTCGTTCAGCCCCTCCTCAACGTTCTTGAGATCAGCCTCGAGCTGCGCCAGCACGGGCAGCGCGGTCCCGACCTTGAGGAACATCTCCTCGAGCTTCTGGCGGGAGGTGAGCGCCTTTTCGCCAGTTCCAGCGGCGGCTTCGCCGAGGTCCTCGATAGGACCAGCCGCTGTCGTCGCCGCTTTTCCTGCCCCGGCGATACCGGCCTCAAGCTCACCGGCGGCTTTGGCCGCGGCCTTCTCGCTCGCGGCCAGGGTGTCGAGTCCGCCAGAGCTCGCGCTCGCAGTCTTGTCTAGCTCGCTGATCTCCTGTGCAGCTTCGGAGAACGCGCTCTTGTCGCCGGTGCGCTCCGTTTTCAGCCGTGCTACGACTTCCCGCTCGTCAGCCACTGCCGCCCTCCCTCAGTCGAGAGCCGGCGGCGCCCAGCTCTTCTATGGCCCGGCGAGCGTCGTCAACCTTCGATCGCGCCTCAGAGGCTTCGGTGCACGGCAACCCCTGGAGGTCGCCTTCGAGGTTCCCCAAGACAGTGCGGCCTTCCTCGACGACGGCCTCGACGAAGTCGGCGAGCTCGGCCCGAGGCCCTCCTGACGCGAGGGCCGGGGCCGGACTGGCGGCAAGGTCTTTCACCGTTGCCCCTCAGCGAAGCTGCCCGGGTAGCGGCGCCGGAGATCGGCTGACCTTGCGGCGGAGATTCCGTTCCGCCCGTTCAGGCGCGACTGCTCGGGCGTGACTCGCGGCCGGGGGGGTGCCACGGCCGCACCGGTCTCCCGCGCCAGATCCGCGCGCTCGCGATCCCGCTCCTCGCGCGCCAGGTTGACCTCCCGCTGCAGTCGACTCGGCTCCTTGTCGCGGGCGGCCTGCGCGACAATCGAGCCGGTAGAAAGGAGCCGGTAGATGGGGCGCTGCTGCGAGAGCAGCACGGCGGGCGGAAGACCGGGGACGGCGGGCGTTGCCGAGCCCAGAAGGGCCAGGCCGCACCAGTAGGGGCTTCCGGTCTGCGGGTGCTCCATCCAGAACTCGGAGCTTCGGCGCGGCCATTGTCCGGAACTGATCCCGGCGAGCGCCTCGTCGGAGAGCTTCTCCATGCGGCACCAGAGGAGCTCGCCGTCGAGCCAGATTCGCGAGGCGAGGCCGTGCGACGGTCCGCCCCAAGCGTGATCGAAATTCAGGGCTCCGGCTTCGAACGTCGGGTCGTATGCCTTCGCCATCGCGGCGATCTCTTCAGCAGCCACCTTCACGCCGTGGGTGCGCGTGAGGTCGATCGGCCGAAGGACGGCACACTCCATCGCGCGGGCCGAGCCGGCGGCCGCGAAGCGGTGCGGCAGATCCACCGCGGGCGCGAAGAGGACCGCACCGCGGGCATACGGGGCGGACTCTGCATGCGGGGCGGTCGCGACTGGCACCGCCCGCTCGCCTACGAACGAGCCCGGGTACCTCTGTCGCAGCTCTCCGCGGCGACTGGGCGTGAGCGTCATGCAACCTCCGCGACCGTGTGCGCACCGGTGGCTTCCTGGTCTTCGATGTGGTCAGTGCCGATCTCCGCCCAAGAGGCGCGTTCGTCCTCGGAAACGATCCGGCGTGCGAGAACGTTGCCGGAATTGAGCAGCTCCTCGGGGAAAACTTCACACTCATACTCGGTCTCTTCGTCGGCGGACAGGTGAAGGGAGTTCCACTTGACCTGCGGCTTGGTGCCGAAGGTGAGTGCGAGCGCGAAGCGGAGCGGGCCTGCCTGCGGCGCCCAGCTTACGCCGCCAGTATCGTTGCCTTCGAGGAGAAGGCCGGCTCGCGCTGCGAGGAACCGGTTCGTCGCCAAGACCACGGGAACCCATCGCCGGGCACCGGTTGCCTTGTATTGATAGACGCTCGCGACGGCCTGGGGGTATGCCTCGTTGAAGCGAGCTTCCGCATTGCCCAGCGCAAACCGCGAGCCGCTCTCAATCAACAGTCTCCGCGCATTTACGTGGTTGGGGAGATCGATCGGCCCCGCCTTCGCCGCATGCGTAAGCGCGGCGTCTAGTTGCTGCGCGAGCTCCAGGCGACAGAGCACAACGTGCTGCTCGGTCCAACCGAGGATGTGACCGAGGCTGAACTCGCCGCCGAAGAGTACGCTCCCGGGCCGGAAGATTCCGTTCTGTAGTTGGATTGCGCCGCCACCGGTAGCGCGGGGTGGATTCGGGCTTTCAAGATTGGTCATTGCAATCTCCTCAACTGCATTAGACGGTTGCGCTGAAGCGCGGCCTGGCCGTGGTCGGAACGTCGTCGCTGACGGTGAAACGTGGGCGCGGCGGTTGATCGCCGGCGGGTAGCGAAACGGAGCCTCACGGCCCCGCTTCCAGTCAGAGCATCGGGCTTCCGGGGCGCGATGCTCCCATCGCCGCGCGCCGAAGATGCCGCCGCGCCCACGAAACGAGAATGCTGATGAACCTGGCCTCGGAGGGGTGCGCCGCCCTCTCGGCCCGGCGCCACGCGCGGAGACCAAGCGGGAAAGAAGGGCGCCTCCCCTCCGAGACCAAGAGCTGTCCTTTGCGGCGGGGCGCAACTCGCAGAGACCCTGCGCGCGAGGAATCGATGGAAGTCAAACGAACTCGGCGCGGCAGGTTGGCTCAGGAGCGGCCAGCCCCCGGCAGAGGTCGGGGTTGCCTGCGTTTCCGCCCGTAACCCTCCGATTCGCCCACCTGGAGCCAATGGGAGGGTTTTCAGCGCCTGCTCAGAGAGGGAGTTCGGTTGCTCGGCGGCGATCGGCGGGTGGAGATGGAGGAGAGCGCTCACTGAACCGCTACCTCGGAACCCGGCTCCGGGACGATTTGCAGGAGTGCCGCAGCCAACTCCTTTGCGTTGCCCAGCTGCATGCGCACCGAGCCCAGCGCCACCCAGCACTTCGGGGTCTTGCAGAACGTCTCTAGGCGGATGGACCACTGGCCAGAGAATCCCTCGAGCGACTGGCGGAAGACTGTCGAGACGTAATCCCCGCACTCGGCCGCGTAGGCGATCGGATCTTGCTTCGCGCCGGGGACTTCGGATCCGATGGTCAGTCCGGTCTGAAGAATCGCCAGCTCGAGCTCGATCGCGAGGTCTCGGTCCATTCCCGGGACCAATTGCGCAGCGTCGACTGTCGCGGCAGCAGTGAGGCGCGCGAGCTCGGGATCGACGATGTACTTCGGGCGGCGGCTCACGCGCCAACCTCCGGAGTGCGGTCCGCCGGCGCGCCGGTCACCTCGGCCGCAATGAGGATCGTGCTCGCGATCGGGAAGTGCGCGATGCGACAGGCACAGCCCATCTCGAGTTTGATCCGGTAGAAACCCTCGGTCGAGACCAGGAGCAAGATTCCGCGCAAGGGCGCCGAGTAGATGGAGCCGCAGTGCACGTCGACGAGCGAGAAGGGATCCATCGTTAGTTCCTACTTTCCGGCTTCTCGAGCAGCTCCCAGTCTGACCCTGTCCATACTGCCGTTCCATTGAGGCAGACCGTTCCCGGGGCGAGCGTTTTGGGGGG